>NZ_JBPXKA010000030.1:0-315 GCF_054558485.1 Aquirufa sp. ROCK2-A2 | reverse complement strand
GGAGATTTTAAGTTTTTTTGTTTCTTTTTTTCTAAAAAAAAGAAATACCATGGAAAAAGAATTAGCCAGAAAATTGCATTGATAGGTAATAGGTAAAAGGTAATAGGTATTAGTGTTTAGTTATTAGTTGTTAGTAAAATAATTAGTCTACCTATTTTCAGGAAAAGACAACACTAATAATTAATAACTAATAATGCGAATTAAGGGTTGAAATTTCCTGTGACAAGCTCAGGAACCGAGCTAAGAAAAATCTATTAATTCTATTTTAGAACTTATAAAGGAATTTGCGGTTAATCCGACGAAAGATTTGAGCGA
>NZ_JBPXKA010000029.1:0-330 GCF_054558485.1 Aquirufa sp. ROCK2-A2 | reverse complement strand
TAGCTCAGGTGGTTAGAGCGCTACACTGATAATGTAGAGGTCCGTGGTTCGAGTCCACGCAGGCCCACCACGCTTGGCATGCAAATGCAGCAAAGAGAGGGAACTGTGAGGAGGAGAGAGAAAAGAGAAGAGAGAAAAGAGAAGAGAGAAAAGAGAAGAGAGAGAAAAAAGTAAAACATTGAACAAACGAGTTTAATGAAAATAGAATAACAAAGAGATCCCAACATTTGGGGGATTAGCTCAGCTGGCTAGAGCACCTGCCTTGCACGCAGGGGGTCAACGGTTCGAATCCGTTATTCTCCACCAATTTTTTGAGAGAGAAAAGAGGAG
>NZ_JBPXKA010000028.1:0-374 GCF_054558485.1 Aquirufa sp. ROCK2-A2 | reverse complement strand
GCCTAGGCATCCCCCATACGCCCTTAATTCACTTACTATTGTATATCTCTATACTTAATTTGCTCTTACTCTTTACTTTTTTCTCACAATATGTCAAAGAACCTTGTGTATCCATATATCCAACCTAGGTCTTCCTTACTTCTACATCGTTATACCTTTACTCTAAACCGTTGTCTAGATCGGTACCTGTAATCATTACTCTTTCTTAATCTATTCTTCTAATTATCACGTTTGATAATAGAATTAATCTCTCTCCTCTTTTCTCTCTCAAAAAATTGGTGGAGAATAACGGATTCGAACCGTTGACCCCCTGCGTGCAAGGCAGGTGCTCTAGCCAGCTGAGCTAATCCCCCAAATGTTGGGATCTCTTTGTT
>NZ_JBPXKA010000027.1:0-384 GCF_054558485.1 Aquirufa sp. ROCK2-A2 | reverse complement strand
AACTACTAACATCTGTGGAATTGGCTTTTAAAGCCAAAGCAGAATTGACCGAACTTGTATCGGCTTTTACAGCAAGAGAGTTACTAACATCTGAGGTATTTGCTTTTAAAGCTAAGGCCGTATTGACCGAACTTGTATCAGCTTTTGCAGCAAGAGAGTTACTAACATCTGAGGCATTTGCTTTTAAGGCAAGGGCGGTATTGACCGAACTTGTGTCGGCTTTTAGGGATAAACCTGGAACAGTGGGAGCATCCGCCGTTCCAGCTAAATCGCCAGCTAATTGGATTTTACCTAATGAGCTATTGGTTGCGTCTGGCGCACCAGCAGCAACGCTTCGATCCACATAAAAAGTGGTGGCCAATTTGGTGGAATTATCTCCAGCTG
>NZ_JBPXKA010000026.1:0-411 GCF_054558485.1 Aquirufa sp. ROCK2-A2 | reverse complement strand
CTTTGGCTTTAAAAGCCAATTCCACAGATGTTAGTAGTTCGCTAGCCGCAAAAGCCGACACAAGTTCGGTCAATACCGCACTTGCATTGAAAGCAAATTCCTCAGATGTTAGTAGTTCGCTAGCCGCAAAAGCCGATACAAGTTCGGTCAATTCAGCTTTAGCTTTAAAGGCTCCTTTGGCTTCTCCAACTTTTACAGGAACTCCTACTTTGCCAACAGGAACCACAGCTGTAACTCAATCCGCCGGAGATAATTCCACCAAACTAGCCACCACTTTTTATGTTGATCGAAGCGTTGCGGCTGCTACGCCAGATGCCACTAATACAACTTTAGGTAAAATACGATTGTCAGGTGATTTAGCTGGAACGGCGGATGCTCCCACTGTTCCAGCTTTATCCCTAAAGGCTGATA
>NZ_JBPXKA010000002.1:0-553302 GCF_054558485.1 Aquirufa sp. ROCK2-A2 | reverse complement strand
ATATCGATTTTATAAATGAACATGAACTGTCTGGGAAGGCGGGCCGTAGGAGGTGAGAGCCCTGTAATGGTAAGTTTATTTAATTGTAGGAGTATCCTGAGTAGGGGGGGACTGGAGAAATCCCCTTTGAATCTGCCGGCACCATCCGGTAAGGCTAAATACTACCAAGAGACCGATAGTGAACTAGTACTGTGAAGGAAAGGTGAAAAGTACCCTGAGTAAGGGGGTGAAAAGACCCTGAAACCATACGCTTACAAGCGGTCGGAGCCCTTTCGTGGGGTGACGGCGTGCCTTTTGCATAATGAGCCTACGAGTTACTTTCACTGGCGAGGTTAATCACGTAGACGTGAGCAGCCGGAGCGAAAGCGAGTCTGAATAGGGCGCTTAGTCAGTGGGAGTAGACGCGAAACTTTGTGATCTACCCATGAGCAGGTTGAAGCTCCGGTAAAACGGAGTGGAGGACCGAACCAGTTTACGTTGAAAAGTATTTGGATGACTTGTGGGTAGGGGTGAAAGGCCAATCAAACTGAGAAATAGCTCGTACTCCCCGAAATGTTTTTAGGAACAGCCTCGGGGTCAAGTTTTAAGCAGGTAAAGCTACCGATAGGACTAGGGGGAGTCAAATCCTACCAAATCCTGACGAACTCTGAATGGCTTAAAATATACCCGGGAGTGAGGGTTGGGGTGCTAAGGTCCCAATCCGAGAGGGAAAGAACCCAGACCAACAGCTAAGGTCCCAAAATTTTTACTAAGTTGAACTAAGGAAGTCTGATTGCAGTGACAGCCAGGATGTTAGCTTGGAAGCAGCTATTCATTTAAAGAGTGCGTAACAGCTCACTGGTCGAGCGAGGCGGGCATCGATAATAAACGGGCATCAAGTAAAATACCGAAGCTTTGGATTATATTTATATACTGGTAGGGGAGCATTCTGATCTGCGGAGAAGGTGAAGCGACAAGCTTTGCTGGAGCGTTCAGAAAAGCAAATGTAGGCATGAGTAACGATAATGAGGGCGAGAAACCCTCACGCCGAAAGACTAAGGATTCCTCAGCTATGCTAATCAACTGAGGGTTAGTCGGGGGCTAAGGGCCTAGCGAGAGCGACAGCCTAATGCACAACAGGTTAATATTCCTGTACTTACTTAATGGGCAATTAGATGACGGAGAGAATGGGTTACCAGATACTGACGGAATAGTGTCTTAGAGAGGCGGCAGCAATGCCAAACCGAGTGTAGCGAGTAATCTTCCAAGAAAAGTTTATGCGCATAACTGTTAAGTAACCCGTACCGTAAACCGACACAGGTGGTCGAGAAGAATATTCTAAGGCGCTCGAGTGAATCACGGCTAAGGAACTCGGCAAATTAACCCTGTAACTTCGGGATAAAGGGAGCCACGAGCAATCGTGGCCGCAGAGAAATGGCCCAGGCGACTGTTTAACAAAAACACATGGCTTTGCAAAATCGAAAGATGACGTATAAGGCCTGACACCTGCCCGGTGCTGGAAGGTTAAGGGGGGATGTTAGCTGCAAGGCGAAGCATTGAACTGAAGCCCCAGTAAACGGCGGCCGTAACTATAACGGTCCTAAGGTAGCGAAATTCCTTGTCGGGTAAGTTCCGACCTGCACGAATGGTGTAACGATCTGGGCACTGTCTCAGCCGTGAGCTCGGTGAAATTGTAGTAACGGTGAAGATGCCGTTTACCCGCAACGGGACGGAAAGACCCCATGAACCTTTACTATAGCTTAGCATTGAGTTTTGGTACTGGATGTGTAGGATAGGTGGGAGGCTGTGAGCCGGTGTCGCTAGGCATCGGGGAGCCAACGTTGAAATACCACCCTTCTTGTACTGGAATTCTAATCCGTTAAACGGAGACATTGCTTGGTGGGTAGTTTGACTGGGGTGGTCGCCTCCAAAAGAGTAACGGAGGCTTTCAAAGGTTCCCTCAGCACGCTTGGTAACCGTGCGTAGAGTGCAATAGCAAAAGGGAGCTTGACTGTGAGACCGACAAGTCGATCAGGTACGAAAGTAGGATATAGTGATCCGGTGGTTTAGTATGGAACAGCCATCGCTCAAAGGATAAAAGGTACTCTGGGGATAACAGGCTGATCTCCCCCAAGAGCTCACATCGACGGGGAGGTTTGGCACCTCGATGTCGGCTCGTCACATCCTGGGGCTGGAGAAGGTCCCAAGGGTTCGGCTGTTCGCCGATTAAAGTGGCACGCGAGCTGGGTTCAGAACGTCGTGAGACAGTTCGGTCCCTATCTGTTGTGGGCGTAGGAATATTGACAGGTTCTGACTTTAGTACGAGAGGACCGAGTTGGACTGACCGCTGGTAAATCAGTTGTTCTGCCAAGGGCATAGCTGAGTAGCCACGTCGGGACCAGATAAGCGCTGAAAGCATCTAAGTGCGAAACTGACCTGAAGATGAGTATTCCATGAAGGGTCCGTGTAGACGACACGGTTGATAGGCTACAGATGTAAAGGCAGTAATGTCAAAGTCGAGTAGTACTAATTACCCGAAAGCTTACTATTTTTTAATTAATTGAAATGCTACTACTATTTATTTTTACTCACAATATGGAAAAAGGCTAAGCCTTGCAAGATTTATGGAGCCGATAGGACGGGTGTTCACCTCTTCCCATCTCGAACAGAGAAGTTAAGCCCCGCACCGCTGATGATACTGGGATCAAACCCGGGAAAGTAAGTAAGCTCCAAGTTATTAACATCAAGCCAATCCAGTAATGGGTTGGCTTTTTTTGTGGCCGGAAGAGAGAAGAGAGAAAATGAGAAGAGAGAAAACGAGAAAAGAGTGAAAACACGCTCGGCTCTTCAGAGTATGATGCTGTCGATAGATCTTAGAGTTCGATTTCTATTTACTTTTCAAATAGTATTTAATTTACTCTCTTTTCCCTTAATCGTTATTTTCGTTTTAGTGTGTTATACAAATGATATAGTCCAGCTAGAATTCCGATGGTTGGTAGAATCGTAAAGAATATCAATATTATCTTCTACCATTTAACAATTCTTCATAAATTATTCCCGTACTTCAACCACCTACTGTTAATAATATGCTCAAAAGGAAATTGTCAATTTTGTCTTCAATTGTTTATTTACTAATCCCTCGATCATTGTGACTTAGTTTAGCCAACTTATACTATCCAGTTAGGAAAGCAATTAGTAACACAGATTTGTCTATTTCTGGCTTTTTCTTATCCAATATATAATACCAGTGGTACCTACTATGGTTGGACTAATCCAAAAGAATAACGAGTTTGTTTGTAATGCTACTACCAAAAATGCCGTGGTTGTAGCAATATAGGCTCCTACCATTCTACCTATATGGATGGCTAACCAACTTTTTTTATTCTGATGATGTTTATGAAAATTTCGAAAATCATTAACGGATAAAAATAGACCAAAGCCGCCAAAGAATGCGTATAATACGCTAAAACCGATAGCTTGAATTATTCCTAGAATGCCCAAGGTTATCATGATTAGTGATATCAAAAACATACCTCCTGAAATGATTTTGTCTACTATTTCAGCTCCCGTTTTAATTTTTGATTGGAATGTCAATGCTCTATTCCCTGATAAAACCAAGTAGATTGTAAATATGCCTATCGAAAATAAAAAGGTGTTTTCATGATTGGGCATTTGCGCTATTACTAAACTTATGATTGAACTGATGATCATGCTATAACTGAATATTCGGCCAGTTTTGCGATGAACATTTGCACCTTTTTTTACGATGATACTCAATGCACCGGTGATTAAACCAATTGCGCCAAAAAATGCATGAAAGTATATTAGATTTTGTATTAGTTTTTCCATGTTAATCTGCTTTATGTTAGGTATTAATTCTATATTCTTATCTCATAACGCCTAATTACCCACAATTCCCACAAACCCCCTGAATCAATAAATTGCTTTCTTGTTTGGTGAATCCTATGGGTAAGGTAATTTTGGGGATATGGACATCCTCTAGGCAAGTCGTTTGACCGCATTCGTTGCACTTGAAGTGAACATGGTCGTGCTGATGCGAATGGTCGTGGTTATGGCATAATTCCTTGCATAATGCGTATTTGGTGCCTCCAATGTCATCTAAAACTTTATGTATCAATCCTTGTTGCAGGAAACTTTTTAAGGTTCTATATACGGTCACACGGTCGAATTGAGAACCTATGGCTTGTTCGATATCAAATTGACTTTGTGCATAATCAACTCCTTGTAAAATGCCTAAAACGGCCGTTCTACATGGTGTAGCTCTTAAATCAAAATCCGATAAGCTTAGTTCTTGTTTTGCCATTCCTATGCCTGCAAATGTTCCGTTTGCAATTTGACCATTTTTTGATAAACTCCCTTTCCTTTTGCCAATAATTCTTCATGCGTTCCAACCTCCACAATCTTCCCTTCCTTCATCACAATTATTTGATCCGCAGAACGAATGGTAGACAATCTATGCGCAATAATCAAACTCGTACGGTTTTTCATCAATTCTTCTAAGGCGATTTGCACCCATTTTTCCGACTCTGAATCCAAGGCCGATGTGGCTTCATCCAATAATAAAAATTTAGGATCTTTTAAAATCGCCCTAGCAATCGCTATACGTTGCCTTTGCCCTCCCGATAATTTAACTCCTCTTTCGCCTACCATGGTTTCCCATTGCTCCGGAAATCCTTCAATGAATTCTTTCGCATAAGCCAATTCTGCTGCTTTTGCTATTTCTTCAAAACTAGCATCAGGTTTTCCATAAGCAATGTTTTCGCGTATCGTGCCGCCAAATAACAAGACTTCCTGCGGTACCAATGCCACCATTTTTCGCCAATTTTCTACCGACAATTCTTGAATGTTTTTTCCATTCAAGGATATACTCCCAGCATTGGGTTCATAAAAGCGCATGAATAATTGTGCCAAGGTCGATTTCCCTGTTCCCGATGATCCCACAATGGCCACTTTTTGTCCGGGTTGAATGGTAAAATTGATTCCTTTGATGATTTCTACTTCCGGTCTGCCTGGATAAGAAAAATGTAAATCTTTGATTTCAATTTCACCAAACTCAATGGTATTTTCTCCATATTGTTGAACCAATGATACCTCTGAAGGATCATTCAAAATTTCTAAAATACGATCTGAGGCACCAATGGTTTTTTGTAATTGAGCATATATATCTCCCAATCCGCCGACTGATCCGCCAATGAAGGCCGTGTAAAAAATAAAGGTTAATAATTCTGCCAATAATAAATCGCCTCGTGCTACCAATTGTGCACCATACCAAACTACACCGACAATCCCTCCAAATAAAGCAAATATGACAAAACTGACAAATCCACCTCGAAAGGTTGCTGCCTTTAAGGCTTGCGTTACCACCTTTTCCAAAGATGCCCCGTATCTGGCCACTTCCCATTTTTCATTGGTAAATGCTTTGACTGCTTGAATCGATTGAAAGGTTTCCTCTACAATAATATTCGTTTTGGCTAGTTCATCTTGTGACTTTTTGGAAACCTTGCGAATGTATTTTCCGAAGATCAAAGCCGCCACCACCAAAAGAGGGAACGTCGCCAACATAAATAAAGTTAGTTTCCAAGATAAATAGGTGATCAAAGCGATTCCCCCAATAAGTGTAAAAATCTGCCTAAAAAATTCTGCTAAGGTCGTTGATAATACATCTTGTAATTGAGTAATGTCTGAGGTGATACGACTCATCATTTCACCTACTCTGCGCTTTTCAAATAATGCGATGGGAAGTGTAATGATTTTGCCATATAACGTTTGACGGACGTCTCGCATGGCTTTTTCAGAAACCTGCGTGAAGGTATAGATTCTAAAAAAAGATAGAATGGCTTGTACAATTAAAATACTAAAAAAGAATACTGTGACTTCATTGATGTGGTAGCTGGATTTGCCTTCCATCACCTTGGTCATTTCACCAATTAATAGCGGAAAGCTTAAGGTGGTTAAATTTGATAAAAAAAGAAAAGCCATTCCTAAAGCAAAAACCCATTTATATGGCAGGATGAATTTAAAAACCTTGATGGTTTTTAATAAGCCTTCTTTATTAACTTTTGTAGCATCTTTGGGATCAACCCCTTCGCCAAATTTCTCGTTTCTTTTTGCCATATTATTCTTCTTCCTTATCAGCTTTTCCTCGATAGCCTGAACCTTGTAAAATGACTGTTGCATCCTTCATGTTCATTAGTTGAACCAAGGATTTACCAGCATTTTTTTCTTGATATTTTTTTACAATGGTATAACCAAGCCATCTTCCAATGGATCCTGGACAAGCGGGGCCTATTTCGGTTGTTTTCGGTCGCTCACCCAAATATTTGGTTTTGGTAAATTCATCTTGCTTGTACAACAAACTTTTATCAATAAAATGTTCCCAAATCAAAGATTGATAAGCTTCTGTTTCGGCAATTTCTTGACTCGAATAGCCAAATAATAAGCTATCTGCCAAGTTGGGCATTATTTTTTTGGTGAAATTATATCCTTTCCCATACCAAATCATATCGCTCAACAAAGTGCTGTTTTCCGTTTCGTGTAAATTGAATTTGGCAGAATATAATAAGATTATTTGTCCAACAATTGCCTCTGGAGACATTCTGCGCATTTGATAAGCATAGGTATTGGGTGGTAAGTAAAGACCTTTATTGCCCATGAAATAATCTAAACCAATCACTATTAAACTATCTGAAATGATCAAATCTTGTGCAGGGAATTGACCAATTCCTCCGAAACCTGAAAATACGGTTCGAATTTTTGGTATTTGAGTACTTGGATAATTATTTTTAATCTGTTGAAAAGCGTCGGTTAAGCCTTGTTCCAATCGACGATTTCCATAATAATTATTTTGTTGGGATTGAAGATAGAATTTGTTCAATGCTGGATTTTGAAACAAAGAGAATAACTTTTCAGCCAATTTTCGGGAATCACTTTTCCGAGTTTGAAAATAACCCTCTAGCACATCTGAATTGGCTTTTAGTAAACTGTCAAGTGAATTTACAGACCCACATTTGGCGATTTCTTGGTCCAAGCGTTTGAAATCCAATTGAATTTTCACTACCTCTTTCACCGCCTCTTCGTTTTGCTTACGCTCGCAGGAAATCAATCCTGTGAAAAGTAAGCAAATCAAAAAAACGATAAATAGGTGTTTAACTATCATTAGGACAGTCTGGCTAAAATTTCCTTCAATGAGTTTATTTTTGTTTCAGCGTCTTGTAACTTTTGACGTTCACGTTCCACTAAATCTGCTTTGGCATTTTGAACAAAACGCTCATTAGCTAACTTGGCTTCCACCGATTTTTTGAAACCTTCCAAATAAAACAATTCCTTTTCTGTTTCTGCTTTTAATTCTTCTGGATTTACTTCTTCTTCCAATGGAACAGCAAATTGATCGGATTTAACCACAAATGTTTGTGCATCAGTGATATTTTCTTGACTGAAAGTTACTTTTTCTACATTCGCCAACTTCATTAAAATCGCTTTTGTCGAATCATATGCTGCTTCATTCGAGGTTTTAATGAATAAATTCAAAGCCAATTTAGGCGAAAGTTGTTTGGCATTTCTGATTTCACGGATTTTCGTAATGATCTCAAATAATTGATCAAATTGTGCGACTAATTCTGAATGAACGGAATTGGCTTTTGGGAAATCAGCTACGCAAATACTTTCATTTGCTTTTCTATTTTCAATATTTTGCCAAATTTCTTCCGTGATAAATGGCATATATGGATGAAGCAAACGCATTAATTCATCAAATAATCGAAGTGTATCGCTTAATGTTTCAGAATGTATCGGACTTTGATAAGCGGGTTTGATGATTTCCAAGTATTTGCCACAAAAATCGTCCCAGATCAGATTATAAATGGCTAATAAGGCATCGGAGATACGGAATTTGCTAAAATGATCCTCCACATCAACGATGGTTTGTGACATTTTTGACTCAAACCATTGAATCGCTAAGCTATGTTCCGGTAAGTTTTTGCCATCGATAACTTCCAAGCCTTTCATCAAACGGAAGGCATTCCAAATTTTATTGGAGAAGTTTCTGCCTTGTTCGCAGAGTTTGTCATCAAATAATAAATCATTTCCAGCTGGTGCTGAAAACAATAGACCCGACCTCACTCCATCTGCTCCGAATTTTTCAATTAAGTCCAAGGGATCAGGAGAATTACCCAAGGATTTGGACATTTTTCTGCCTTGCTTATCTCGAACTATACCTGTTAAATAAACATTTTTAAAAGGTAATTCTCCTCTCCATTCATAGCCCGCAATGATCATTCGAGCTACCCAGAAGAATAAAATATCCGGTCCAGTAACTAAATCGTTGGTGGGGTAATAATAGCTAATGTCTTCATTTTCTGGATTTTCTATTCCATCAAAAACTGAAATAGGCCACAACCAGGAGGAAAACCACGTATCCAACACATCAGGATCTTGTGTTAAATCCTCTTCTACTAAAGCAAATAATTGGTATTTTTCTCTGGCTATTTTTAACGCTTCATATTTGTCTTTCGCAACAATGACGGTCCCATCTTGCAAATAAAAGGCTGGAATTTGTTGTCCCCACCATAATTGGCGCGAAATACACCAATCGCGCACATTCTCCATCCATGAACGATAGGTATTTTTGAATTTAGCAGGATGCAATTGGATGTCATCATTCATGACATGATCCAAAGCTGGTTTGGCTAATTCCTCCATTTTTAAGAACCATTGCAAAGATAATTTGGGTTCAATCACTGCCCCTGTTCTTTCAGATGTTCCAACGGTCGATTTATATTCTTCCGTTTCTGTTAAAAAACCTTCCTCTTTTAATTGCTTTACAATTCTTTTCCTTGCCTCAAAACGGTCTATACCTACATAAATAACCGCTTTTTCATTCAACGTTCCATCATCATTCAAGATGTCTAAAACAGGTAATTTGTGTTTGATACCCAATTCATAATCATTTAAATCATGCGCTGGAGTAACTTTTAAACAGCCTGTACCAAAATCTGTTGTGACATATTCATCTGGTATGATACTTATTTCTCGATTGATCAATGGGATCAATACTTTTTTGCCGTGTAAATGAAGGTATCTTGGGTCTTCTGGATTGACACAAATGGCTGCATCGGCCATAATGGTTTCTGGGCGAGTCGTCGCAATGGTTACATGACCGGAACCATCCACCAATGGGTATTGAATATGAAATAATTTAGCTTGAACATCTTTGTAGATAACTTCCTCATCCGACAAAGCCGTTTTTCCTTGTGGATCCCAATTGACCATTCTAACCCCTCGGTAGATCAATCCTTTGTTATATAAACGAACGAACGTATCAATAACCGCCTGGTAAAGGGATGGCTCCATGGTAAAACGAGTACGGTCCCAATCGCAAGAAGCACCTAGTTTTTTTAACTGTTCCAAGATAATCCCGCCATATTTTTCTTTCCACTCAAAGGCGTGTGCTAAAAATTCTTCTCTAGAAATATCTTTTTTCTCGATGCCTTTTTCTTTCAGCATCGCAACAACTTTTGCTTCTGTCGCAATGGAGGCATGATCCGTTCCTGGAACCCAACAAGCTTCTTTGCCAGACATTCTAGCTT
This sequence comes from Aquirufa sp. ROCK2-A2, assembly GCF_054558485.1. Taxonomy (NCBI): domain Bacteria; kingdom Pseudomonadati; phylum Bacteroidota; class Cytophagia; order Cytophagales; family Flectobacillaceae; genus Aquirufa; species Aquirufa sp. ROCK2-A2. Next base: position 543,718 of record NZ_JBPXKA010000002.1, on the reverse strand, counting down.
TACGAATCAATACATCTTGAATGGTATTATTGAGCATATGTCCCATGTGTAAAACACCCGTAACATTGGGTGGGGGAATCACAATGGAATAAGGTTCTTTGTTTGGATTTGGCTTTGAAGCAAAATATTTATTTTCAAGCCAATATTGGTACCATTTTTGTTCAATCTCCTGCGGAGCGTAGTTCTTATCAATCATAAAAGAAATGCTAATCCACCCTGAATTTTTGAGGGTATAAGTTCAATCTGCAAAGATAATTAGTTGTTAGGTATTAGTTGTTAGTTATTAGGTATTAGTTATTAATTTTGGGCAAAACATTTTAATACTTTTAGCCGTTTTCATTTATGTAACAATTTTATCCAATACTTAAATCTAATAGTTGAATTCAAATTTTATAAAATATGTTAAATCTCATTTTATTGTTGGGGACTTTTTTGACTATGGAGGGGGTAGCTTGGCTGACGCATAAATACATTATGCATGGATTCATGTGGAATTGGCATCAATCGCACCATGTGCACCACAAAAACCTGTTGGAAAAAAATGATTTGTTTTCTGTCGTATTTGGTATCAGTTCTACCTTAACGATCATTGTCGGCAGTGAATTTCCCGAATTTGCTTATTTGTTTTGGATTGGACTTGGAATAGCCACCTATGGCATTTTCTACTTTATTTTTCATGATATCATCGTACATCGTCGAGTGAAAATCAAATTTAAAGCTACGAATTCGTATTTGAAGCGCTTAATCAAAGCACATTATGTGCATCATGAGGTACATACCAAAGATGGCGCGGAAGCTTTTGGGTTTTTATATGCTCCGAAGAAATTTGATTCAGGTAATAGGTAAAAGAGAAGATAGAAGATAGAAGAGAGAAAACCTTTTACCTTACCTCATACCTCATACCTATTACCTATTACCTTTTACCTATTACCTTTTACCTCTTACCTCTTACCTTTTACCTTTTACCTAAAATTCATAATTAATCAACAAATCCCACTCCAACCGTTGAATTAGAAAATTCGTCGATTAAAATAAATGCTCCATTGGATGGATTTTCAGCATATTTGTCAGCAATGATTGGTTGGGCGGTTTTTAAATGGATAGTTCCAATTTCATTTAATTTCAAAGAATCGACTTGAGAATCAGAAGTTTGCGCAACAACATCTAGTTTTTCAGCTACTTGCACGATTTTCGCCTTTGTCAAATGAACCCCATGTTGCAATAAATAGGTTTTACCGGCACTTAATGCTTGATGATCTAACCAACAAATCTTTGCAGCAAAATCCTTCAATTGAGGCGCAGAGCTATCATTTGCCAATACCACCGTATTGCCTCTTGAAATATCCACATCATGATCCAAGGTAATCACTACCGAATCTCCCGCTTCTGCTTTCTCTAAAGTATCGCTGTATCTTTCAATACTAGCAATTTGACTTTCTTGACCCGTAGGTAACACTTTGATTTTATCTCCAATGTTAAAAGTACCGCTGGAAATTTTACCGGCATAACCTCTATAATCGTGGTGAGTTTCTGTTTTTGGACGAATCACCCATTGAACTTGGAATCTAGCAGGAGCCTGCGCCAATGTTTCAGCAAATTGGAAATCTTCCAATTCTCCTAAAAGGCTCTTTCCATTATACCAAGGCATTTTTTCCGATTGTTTAGTAATATTTTCACCAAACAAAGAGGAGATAGGTAAAAAGCTGATGCTTTGACCCTCAAAACTTGTTTGTTCGATTAAATTCGCAAGACTATTTTTGATGCTTTCAAACGTAGATTCTTGGTATTGGACCAAATCCATTTTGTTGATACAAATAATTACTTTAGGAATTCTCAACAAGGCAGCAATCGATAAATGTCTAGCTGTTTGTTCCACAATTCCTTGGCGAGCATCGATCAAAATCAGGGAAACTTTCGCGGTTGATGCTCCAGTTACCATGTTTCTCGTATATTCTACGTGGCCAGGAGTATCCGCAATGATGTATTTTCGTTGGGGAGTAGAAAAATAAATGTGCGCAACATCGATCGTAATACCTTGTTCACGTTCAGCTATTAAGCCATCTGTTAATAAGGACAAATCCAAAAAATCTAATCCTTTTCTTTTAGAAGCGCTTTCTAAAGCTTCAATTTTATCTTTGGTAATTGAATTTGTTTCATACAACAAGCGACCAATCAAGGTGCTTTTCCCATCATCCACGGAACCTGCTGTTGCTATTCGTAATATATCCATCTTCTTCTTTCTCTTCGATTAAAAATATCCTTGTTGTTTTCTTTTCTCCATCGCTGCTTCTGAGCGTTTGTCATCGATCCGAGCACCTCGTTCTGAAATTTCAGCTGATAATATTTCTTCAATGATAACATCAATATCACTTGCTTCAGAAGCCACTGCTGCTGTGCAGGTCATATCTCCAACCGTTCTAAATCGAACTGTTGCCTCGAATGGAATTTCATCCGCTTCTTTATTTAGGTATTCAGAATCTGCCCAAAGCATTCCATCCCGTTGTATCACTTGTCTTTTGTGCGAATAATAAATACTTGGGATTTCCATTTTTTCTTCTTTGATGTAATTCCAAACATCTAATTCCGTCCAATTGGAAATAGGGAAAATCCGAACATTTTCTCCTACAGCGATTCGCCCATTGAGCATATCGAATAATTCTGGTCGTTGGCGTTTAGCATCCCATTGTCCGAAATCATCGCGAACAGAAAAAATACGTTCTTTCGCTCTTGCTTTTTCCTCATCTCTTCTTGCTCCACCAATACAAGCATCAAATTTAAATTCCTCGATGGTGTCCAATAATGTGACTGTTTGTAAAACATTTCTGGAAGCGTATTTGCCTGTCTCTTCTTTCGCTTTCCCTTCATCAATGGAATCTTGCACATAACGTACGATCAATTCTGCACCCACTTCTTTGGCCAACCAATCTCTGAATTCAATGGTTTCTGGAAAATTATGTCCTGTATCAATATGAACCAAAGGGAATGGAATTTTACCTGGAAAGAAAGCTTTTTGAGCGAGTCGAACCAAAGTGATGGAATCTTTTCCTCCTGAAAATAGCAAAGCGGGACGTTCGAATTGCGCCGCCACTTCACGCATGATGTAGATGGATTCGTCTTCCAGTTTTCTTGGGAAATGTCCAATTTTTTCTTGAACTGTGCTAAGCGAAAATGTATTATTCATAATGTATAATTGCTAATTAGGCATGTAAACCACATTCTTTTTGGGAATTTTCCCACCACCATCTTCCAGCTCTTGGGTGTTCTCCTTCTGCGATAGCCCTGGTACAAGGTGCACAGCCGATCGAAATAAAGCCTTTTTTGTGCAAGGAGTTTTGTGGAATTTTATTTTCTGCCAAATAACTTTCTAATTTCTCAAATGTCCAATCAATGATCGGATTAAATTTCAATAAATTCCTTTGCTCATCCCATTCCAACATCGGCATGTTTGATCGGTTATCCGATTGTTCTGCTCTAAGGCCGGTGATCCAAACCTCAACTCCCTTCAAAGCTCTCGCTAAAGGCTCCATTTTACGAATGAAACAGCATTCTTTGCGGTTTTCTACCGACTGATAAAAAGAGTTAAAACCTTTTTCTTTGACCAGGGTTTCTACTTTGTCCGTTGTGGGAAAATAGGTTTCTAAGGATAATGGGTATTTTTTTATCGTTAAATCCATTAATTCATAGGATTCCTGAAATTGACGTCCGGTATCTAAAGTGAAAATACGAAAAGATAAATTTTGCTGATAAATAGCATAAGTTATCGCTTGATCTTCTTGACCAAAAGATGTGGAAAATGCAATTTTGCTAGAATCATATAATTGAGAGATTCTTGTCAATCGGGCCTCTAAAGATAGATTTTGTAGGTCTTTTTCTAAACTTTGGATATCCATTTTATTAAATTTTCACAAAAATACATAATGTCTATTGAATTACTATACTTCTAATAATTTTTTTTAAAATTTGATTATGGATTTAGGAATTTTGTACTTTCAAGAAATCAAAATGTTATGAAACAGGGATCTGAAGTTTTATTGGGTCAAATGGAGGAGGAGGGTGATGTTTCCCTGTTAACATTAGCTCAAATTAAATCACTAGCCAAACAAGGTGAAGGACAACATTTGGAATTTAAAATGAAAGTGAAATTTCCCGAAAAAATTGTTCGAGAGTTGGTCGCTTTTGCAAACTCTAGTGGTGGCAAATTGTTGATTGGCGTAAGTGATGATGGCGATGTTCAAGGCTTGAAATTTGCCGATGAAGATCAATTTGTGTTAAACAAAGCAATTGAAAAATATTGTTTCCCTGCTTTTTCTTACACGCATTATCGTGTATCCTTGGATCATAACAAGTCGATTTTGGTGTATGATATTTTTGAAAGTGTGGACAAACCTCATTTTGTTCAACTGGAAAATGAAACTCAGCCCAAATGTTATGTTCGAATAAAGGATCGAAGCGTGCAAGCAAGCAAAGAAATGAAGCAAATTTTGCGGCGGGAAAATGAAGAGGGAATACAATTTACCTATGGGGACTCTGAAAAATGGTTGATGAATTATTTGGCAGAAAAGGGTAGCATTACTTTGGAAGAATTTTGCTCATTGCATCGACTACCTTTGTGGTTGGCATCTAGAAAATTAGTACTTTTGGTTCTTTGCAATGTTTTAAGAGTTGAACCCGGCGAAAGCTATGATATCTATCGATTAAAATGAAAATCACTAATGCATACTTGATCATCGTTTTTCTAGGAACGATTTTCTCCTGTTCCAAATCAACCGTTGATTCGGTGACTCCTACTCCAACTACAAAGGATTTGGGTAGTTTCGATTTAATTCAAGATCGAATATTTAAACCTTCATGTGCAACATCAGGTTGTCATTTAAGTAATACAGACGCTGGTTTTTTGCAACACGGCTTAGTATTAAATACGGCATCTGCCTCTTATACCAATTTAGTTGGAGTGGTTCCTAAAAATTCGGTGGCGGTTGCTAATAAATTACAACGAGTGACCAAATATAGCTTTGATGCAAGTTTGTTGTACCACAAATTGAACTGGGACAACTCGCACCATCCCAATGCTAATTATGGAACTGCCATGCCTTTGGGCGGAAAACCATTGAGTGTAGGTCAATTGGAATTTGTCAGAAGATGGATTGAGGCAGGTGCACCAGAAAAAGGAACGGTAGCTGATGCTAAATTATTGGATGATACAACCCCACATTATGATCCCAATTCGACATTTTCGGCCTTGGATTCTCCAGAAAAAGAAGGTAAAACGGGATTTCAACTCAAAGTGGATAAATTCACTGTCGCCCCAAATTTTGAACGCGAAATATTTGTCAGAAGGCCTCTGAACAATACAGAACCTATATATGTAAATCGCATAAAATTGAAATCTAGGCCGAATAGTCATCATTTGGTATTATATGATTTTAAAAATAAGAGTCTGCTACCCAATTTGAACGAAGTGCGCGATTTACGAAATGCAGATGGAAGTACCGATCTTCTTACTGTTTTTTCATTGGCCAATCATATTTTTTTAGGTGGAGGAACGGATCCTAATTCGGATTATAATTTTCCAGCAGGAACGGCTTTACTGCTACCAGCCAATAGTTCGATTGATGTGAATCCCCATTATTTCAATCGGACCTCAGAGCCTTTGTATGGAGAAAATTATGTGAATTTGTATACGGTGAAGGCTGATCAAGTGAAAAATGTGGTCAAAATGATTGATTTCGCCAATATTAATTTTTCTTTGCCAGCAGGTAAAAAAACCACGATTACAACTCATTTTAATTTTGCCAAAGACAAGGCAGTTACCATTGTTTCACTTACTTCGCATTTTCATGAAAAAGGTATTCTGTATCAAATAAAAATCAAAGGTGGGAAAAGAGATGGGGAAGTTGTTTATGAAAATACCGATTGGCAACATCCAAAGGTGATCAATTTTGCGCAACCCATTGAATTGGAAGCGAATGTTGGATTAACATCTGTTGTTACCTATGACAATACAACTAATAAAGATATTCAATTTGGATTTACATCTCAAGATGAAATGAACATCATATTTGGGTATTATTTTGAACGATAATAAATATCTTTTCTTTTCTGTTAAGATTTGTTCAAAAATGAATTGATATATGAAATAAGAATATATATTTGCATCCGTTTCTTGAAATATTTCAAGAAATCACTACAAAATAGTACAATTTTTGGCAAATTTTGCATTTTCACGATAATCATATCTGTTTGAAAGAAATTTTACACTCCCTTCGATTTTAATGGAACATAAACACAAAAGTAAGGCAACCGCCGCGGGCCTTTTAGTAGCCATGGGTATCATTTATGGTGACATCGGCACGTCTCCTTTATATGTGATGCAAGCCATCATTGGCGATGCACCCATCAACGCGATGACAGTTTTAGGTGGATTGTCTTGTATATTTTGGACATTGACATTACAGACTACCTTGAAATATGTAATATTGATTTTAAGAGCTGACAATAAAGGGGAAGGTGGGATTTTTGCCTTGTTTGCCTTGGTTCGACGCCATGCCAAATGGTTAACCTTACCCGCCATCATCGGTGGGGCGACCTTGTTAGCCGATGGAATTATTACACCACCCATTTCGGTTTCTTCTGCCGTGGAAGGTTTACGAATGCTAAAAAAGGCGGATGGTATGCCATTTGTTACCGACACGGTGCCTATTGTTATTGTTATTTTAACCATTCTTTTCGTTTTTCAAATTTTTGGTACGAAGGTGGTTGGTAAATTATTTGGACCCATCATGTTGTTGTGGTTTTCTATGTTGGCAGTTACAGGTTTAATGTGGATTGAAAATGATTGGTCGATATTGCGAGCTGTTTCACCTGTGTATGCATGGGAATTATTGACGACACACCAAGCAGGAAGTGCTGGTTTTTGGGCTTTGGGTGCAGTTTTCTTGTGTACTACTGGGGCAGAAGCATTGTATTCTGATTTGGGTCATTGTGGTCGAGAAAATATTCGTTTAAGTTGGGTTTTCGTTAAAATCGCTTTGCTTTTACAGTATTTTGGACAAGGTGCTTGGTTGTTGGCACATAATGGTATGATGTTGGGAACTCATAAACCTATTTTTGAATTGTTACCTCGCGAATTCTTGTTTTCAGGAATTATGATTGCCACAGCAGCTGCTGTGATTGCTTCGCAAGCCTTGATTTCTGGCTCATTCACTTTGATCTCGGAAGCGATTCGTTTGAATTTTTGGCCAAAAGTTCGTTTGGTTTATCCGTCTGATCAAAAAGGACAATTATATGTTCCTTCCATCAATATTTTTCTTTGGTTGGGTTGTATAGGTGTCGTTCTTTGGTTCAAGGAATCATCGCAAATGGAAGCAGCCTATGGTTTGGCTATTACCTTGACGATGTTAATGACCACTTCATTAATGGCTTATTATTTACATATTAAAAAGGTTGATATGTGGTGGATCCTTCTTTTTTTAGTGGTATATGTATCTCTAGAAGGATCATTTTTAGTAGCCAATTTGCAAAAATTCTCTCACGGCGGTTATGTTTCTTTATTTATTGCTGGTGTGATTATATTGTTAATGTGGATTTGGTTTAGAGCTTCTCGTATCAAGCAAAAATTAACGGAATATGAAAAATTATCCGACTATATAGAGCCTTTGAAAGAGTTGAGCAAGGATGAAACAATTCCTAAATATGCAACTCACTTGGTATTCATGTCCAATGCCGCAAAGGTTTCGGATATCGAGTCGAAAATTATTTATTCCATTTTCCAAAGACGACCTAAAAAGGCGGATATTTATTGGTTTGTTCATGTTGATACCTTGGATGAGCCGTATACCATGGATTATAAAGTAACGGTTATTGAGCCTGATGATATCATTAAAGTGAATTTTAAATTAGGTTTTCGTGTTGAACAACGAATTAATTTATATTTCAGAAAAGTAGTTGAAGAAATGGTGTCAAGAGGAGAGGTGGATATTACCTCTCGTTATAAATCATTGAACGAGCAAAATGTCATTGGCGATTTCCGATTTGTTGTTTTGGAGAAATTTTTATCCTTTGATAACGAATTGCCTTTATTGGATCGAATGGTCATGAAAGCCTATTTCTTTGTGAAGCAATTTACCAATTCAGAAGATAAGTGGTTCGGTCTTGATAGTGATGCGGTTAAATTGGAAAAAGTACCATTGATTATCAAGCCTATCAGTAAATGTAAACTTAGACGAATCGACTAACATGAGCACTATTTTTACCAAAATTGTCAATAGAGAAATTCCTTGCCATCTCATTATTGAAGATGATCGTTTTATGGCTTTTTTAGATGTAATGCCATTGGTGGAAGGACATGTTTTGGTAATTCCAAAACAAGAAATAGATTATATTTTCGATTTGGAACCCGAATTATTGGGGGATTTAATGAAGTTCGCACAAAAGGTTGCGCCAGCTATTAAAAAAGCAATACCATGTAAGCGTATAGGAATAGCCGTTATTGGCCTAGAAGTTCCACATGCTCATATCCATTTAGTACCTATGAATCGGATGTTGGATATTAATTTTTCACAAGAGAAATTAAAGCCTAGTCAAGAAGAATTAGCAAAAACCGCAGCGAAGATAGTTGCTGCGCTCAATTAATGTTGAAAGATGAAATATGGATTTCGATTCATATTTCATCTTTCAAACTTCATCATTATTTCAAAAATCCCTTTAATTTATTCATTTCTGCTTGCGGATTGGCTTTTTCATAGACAATTTGATATACAGCGTCAATGATGGGTAAGTGTAAATGATGTTGTTTCGAGATTAAATAAATACTTCTTACGGCATAATATCCTTCCGCAATCATATTCATTTCAATTTGAGCGGATTTGACAGAATATCCTCTTCCAATCATATTTCCAAAAGTTCTATTTCTTGAAAATTGGGAGTAGGCAGTCACCAATAAATCGCCTAAATAACCTGAACTATTTAAATCTCGATGCTTTTCTGGGTAAACTTCATCCAAGAATAGTTTGATTTCTTGCATGGCGTTACTCACCAACACAGCCTGGAAATTATCTCCAAATCCCAATCCTCTTGTTATTCCACAAGCAATTGCTATGATATTTTTAATAACCGCACAATATTCAACTCCATATAGATCTCCAATGGCATGGGCTTGAAGAAAGCGTCCATTCAATAAATTGGCAAAATTTTGTGCTAGTTCTATATTCGGAGATGCAATGGTTAGATAGGATTGTTTTTCCAAGGCAATCTCCTCCGCGTGGCATGGGCCAGCAATCACACACGCTTGTCCTAAAGGAAGATTGAATTCTCTTTCCATCCAATCCGTCACAAGCATATTTTCGTCGGGAATCATCCCTTTGATAGCCGAGACGATTTTTTTGCCTTCAAAATGTTTTTTATTCAATTCTTTTAGGGTACTCGGAATAAAGGCGGCTGGTACTGCTAGGATGATAAATTCAGCGCCATTCAAAGCATCCGACATTTTATGATAGGTCTTTACTTTTCTGGGATTTAGCGCGACATCCGTTAAATAACTTGGGTTATGGTTGTATTTTCGAATAAACTCCACATCCGATTTTCTGCGAATCCACCATTTGATTTTTACTTGATTTTCGGATAATATCTTGACTAAGGCTGTTGCCCAACTCCCTCCACCTAAGACTGTGACTTGTGTAGGAATCTTCTTTTTTAACTCTTCGAATTGACTCATTCAACAAATTTACTTTTAAAATTAAAAATAAGGTGATACAATCAGTTTTTTTCCCGAATTTTGTAGACTATTTTGAAAAGTTTTTTTTTGCCACAGCCTTAATGCGTTTCATTTATTTGATTTTATTTCTTTTTACTTTCTCATTTTGGACTTTTGGTCAAAAGCCTCAGCCATTGCCTGAGCATCCACGTCCAGATTTTGAAAGAAAAGAATGGTTGAATTTAAATGGTCAATGGAATTTTATCTTTGATTCCAACAATGAAGGGCTAAAACAAGACTGGCAAAAAGCTCCCGATTTATTCACTGAAAAAATACTCGTTCCTTTTCCTTGGGGTTCTGAATTGTCTGGCGTAAAAGATGAAGCGGATATCGCTTGGTATGAACGTAAAATAACCGTAGACAAATCTTGGAGTTTAAAGCGTACATTTATTGTTATTGGCGCATCTGATTGGCAGACGACCGTATTTTTGGATGGTGTAAAGATTGGTGTTCATGAGGGTGGTTACACGCCATTTGCCTTTGATCTAACTAAATTCATAAAATACAACAAGGAACAATCTTTGGTGATTCGAGTAGATGATAAACGACGCATGTTTACTTTATATGGAAAGCAAGGTTACGGTAATGCCAGAGGTATTTGGCAAACGGTTTATTTAGAGTCGAGGGGGGAGAATTACTTAGAAGGTTTCCAAATTCAACCCGATATTGACCGTTCTGTTATCAAAGTTAAGGCCATTTTGCCTGAGGTTGCGAAGGAAAATGTTTACATCAAAACGCATATTAAAAGTGCTGAGGGGATTACGAATCATAAAATCATACCCATCGGTTCTAAGTCTTTGGAATTTGAGATACCCATTTCCAAGCCTCATTTATGGACTCTAGAAGATCCATACTTATATGATTACCAAGTGGTAGTTGGCGAAGGAGATCGAGCGGACGTCGTGAATGGGTATTTTGGTATGCGAAAAATTTCGGTTCAAAATTTACCTAATTCGGACATACCCTATATTTCAATCAACAATCAACCTGTTTATCTTCAATTAGCTTTGGACCAAAGTTACCATCCTCAAGGATTTTATACTTTCCCAACGGATGAATTTATGCGGGACGAAATTATTCGAAGCAAGAAAATTGGTCTAAATGGCATTCGAACGCACATTAAAGTGGAAGTTCCTAGGAAATTGTACTGGGCGGATAAATTAGGGTTATTGGTAATGGCTGACTTACCCAACTCATGGGGAGAACCGGATACTGATATGCGCAAGGAATCTGAATATACGTTAAACGAAATGATTAACCGGGATTTTAATCATCCGGCCATCTTTTCTTGGATCACCTTCAACGAAACTTGGGGCTTGATATCTCATTTCAAAGATAATATGGGAAATAAAAAAGCTCAATATTTACCAGAAACCCAAAAATGGGTGGCTTCGGTGTATCGATTGGCCAAACAGTTGGATCCTTCCAGACTCGTGGAAGATAATTCAATTTGTTGTGGAAAAGGCCATACTGAAACTGATATTCATTCATGGCATTCGTATTTACCTGGTTACGAGTGGGATGCTTTCTTGAAAAATTTGTCTGATAGTACCTTTGCTGGTAGTACCAAAAATTTCGAAAAGGGCTACGTGCAAGGAAAACAACCCATGATTAATTCCGAATTTGGGAATGTTTGGGGGTATAAGGGTAGTACAGGAGATGTGGATTATACATGGGATTATCACAAATCGATGAATTCATTTAGAAATCATCTCAAGGTAGCAGGTTGGTTATATACGGAACACCACGATGTGATCAATGAATGGAATGGTTATTATCGTTTTGATCGTAGCGAAAAGGAAACTGGTTTAGGAGCAATCTCTAAAGGCATGTCTTTAAAAGATTTACATGCTGAATTTTATCTTTCCACGGGTCAAGAAATAGCGTTTGCCGGAAATGCAGGAGATAAAATTAAAATTCCGCTTCATCTCTCCAGCTTAACGAATCGAATAGATTTACCTAAACAGTTAACCTTAAAGTTGGTATTTGAGGGAAAAACATCTTGGGGAGAGGAAAAATCATATTGGACAAAATCTCAATTGATTACTTGGAAAGCCTGGACGATTCAGGCGTTGGATTCGTTGGTAATTGAATTGCCGAAGGATAAATCCTTGAATACCCTTCGATTAATTTTGGAAGATCAAAATGGGCAAATTCTACATCAAAATTTTGTAAGTATCATTGTAGAAAATGGTCATACTCAGCCGAGTAATAAAAAACAACAAGTGATTTCTGTACCTGTTGACAAATTTGTGCAATCTAATTGGACGATTAAGCAATGGAAAGGGGTTTTGGGAAATAAAATCAATGGCGGTGGTTCTGGATTCTTTGAATATGAATTTGAATGGCCGAAAGGTTTAATAGAGGATTCTGTTTTACAGGTGAGCTTCTTTGTAGAAGCATCGTCCAAGCCTTTGTTGGGCAAAGATCGTGTCAATTCTGGTGCCATGAATGGCGATTATATGTTAGGCAAAGGAACCTTTGATCCGGGTAAAAATCCGAATGCTTATCCTCAAACGGATTTGACTAAAAATGCCTCTATATTGAAAATTTATGCCAATAATCAGTTTTGCCACACCGTAGAACTGGAAGATGACCCTGCTGATCATCAAGGTGTATTGTCTTGGTTCTATCAAGCGAAAAACCATGAATTGGATGAAGCAGGTACCTATGGATATTGGATCCAAACTAGTCTTCCTAAATTAGCATGGCAAGAAGCTTCTTACACGGGCAAACTTCGAATTCGATTAGAAGTTCCTGAATCTCTACCCAATGGACTTGCTCTCTATGGTTCTCATTCCGGTCGGTATATCGCTGAACCTAGTTTAGTCATTACAAGGAAGTAGAATGAATGAAGGGTTTTATGAATTCTTCCTTATCATTCTACCTATTACCTTTTAATGCGAATCAAGAGTTAACATATTCATTAATATCTCAACATTTCATGTAGTATTGCCATTTATTGGTTAAAATATTTTCCATGGCATTTCATTTTTTCTAAAAAAAAAGAAACAAAAAACATATTTACTTCAACTTAATCCAAGACGAATCAATTTAATTATGAATTATGAGCTTTTTTTAAAATTCATAACTCATATTTCATAACTCATCATTTATTTCGTTTCTTTCGTTGGATTAACTCTTAGCGACGAGATTATTTAGCTATCACTTGATCTGCACATTTTTCGCATCAATAATTTTAGTCGCAACTTTCGCCTCAATTTTTAAATTGCTTAATTGGATATCACGTATGGGCATTTCGGGTAAACCTCTGATAAGTACTCCCGTCGCAGCACCTTTCACTTGAACTTGATCTATGTAAATATTTCTGAATTGAGGTGTTCCTTCATTCACAGGCTCTAATTTAGCTTTCACTTCTTCATTGCCATTTCCAAAGGTAGCTACGGGATCTTTTCCTTGGTAATACATGTCCATGATGATGGCTTCTCCTGAGATATTTTTCATCACTACATTTTGGATAAAGATATTTTCTACTATACCTCCTCTTCCTCTAGCAGTCTTGAATCGAAGGCCCACATCTGTTCCTAAAAATTGGCAATTATCCACAAAGATATCATGAACACCGCCTGACATTTCGGAACCGACCACCACGCCTCCATGACCATGAAAAACTTGAGAGTTTTGAATATTAACAAATGCAGTTGGTCGGCCTCTTTTACGACCTTGTTCATCTTTTCCAGATTTCAAACAGATGCCATCGTCTCCAACATCCACTTGGCAATTTAATACATCTACATATTCACAAGATTCCAAATCCAATCCATCGCTATTTTGGGCATACCATGGATTTTTTACCAACAAATTAATTAAGGTGACATGGGTGCAAAGTAAGGGATGAACTGTCCAAGCGGGACTGTTTTGAACCGTGATTCCATCCAAGATTATTTCATCACAATTGATTAAACTAATCAAATTTGGGCGTAAGAACTCTTTTATTTCTCCTGCATTTTCCAAGGTAAAACCTGCATCTGTTCTGCCAGATAAGGGATTCAATGAACCTTTCAATGCTCTCTCGGTTGGATACCAGGTGTCTTTTTTATCATTTAATAGGCCTCCATTTTTTACTAAAACATCCCATTCTCCGGAAGTTAGTTTTTGTTTTTTTACGGGTCTCCAGGCTTCACCTGCACCATCAATTACCCCTTTACCTGTGATGGCAATTTTTCTTAGATTTTTTCCAGAAATTGGAGATTGAACACGAATGGCTTCAACACCTTCCCAATTGGTTTTGACCAATGGATAATTGGAAAATTGATCTGAGAACTGAAGTACAGCGCCCAATTCAATATGTAAATTGACATTCGATTTTAATTCGATGGGACCTGAAATCCAAAGTCCTTTTGGAATCAATACAACACCACCTCCATTCAGATTGGTTTGGTCAATGGCTTGTTGGATAGCTTTGGCATTATTGAACGTAGGGCCTGATTGTGCTCCGTAATTTTTGATGTTTAGCGTATCTAATTTGAATACAGGTTTGGAAACTACCGGGATTTCAAATTGGTATTTTTGATTAAATGCTGATTTTTTTAAAAAGCTTTTTAAATGTTCGGTCGATTCTGCAATGCCTTGTGCGACAAAATTAGCCATGATTTGTGCACCATAAACGGTAAAATGGGTATCGTCAGCTACTCCTTTTTTGTATTTCTTGTAAATTCCAGGTGGCAAGTGCAAGAAGATTTTCTCGGATGCATCTAGTCCTAATTTTTCAATCAATGCCCGTGATTTGGCTTCCATGTCAATGAACAAAACTTTTTCCTTTTGCGCTACCTCTTTGGCTACTTTTGGATAATCTCCATGTTGGTCGACAAAGTGACCTAAGGAATCGAATTTTCTTCTTTGAATAGAGCTAAGTATGATGGGTATTCCACCTTTTGAACGAGTTTCTTGAATGTAACGAATTAGATTTTTACGGTAGTCAGTTTGAGCCTCCGCATACCTTGAAGTGTCTGATAATTTCGCATCATTATGTCCGAATTGAATGATAACATAATCGCCTTTTTTGATTTGATCCAACACCTTTTGCCAGCGGCCTTCTGTCCGAAAGCTTTTGGTACTGCGTCCATTGTAAGCATGATTTTGAACTTCTACTGCTTCGTTAAACAAAGTTTTGAATGGAATTCCCCAACCTGTTTCAGGATAATCTGCTGGTTGTTTGTTGGCCATTGTTGAGTCGCCAATAAGGAAAACTCGGATGGGTTCCGGTTCTACAAAACTGAAAATTAAAAAACTAATTATTACTAAGTAAAATGAATGCTTCATATGAAAGAATAGTTACTTTATATGAAAGTCAAAATAGCTTTTTTTATACTTGATTTAAGAAAGGCTTTTCGATAGCATCAAGGAATTTTATAAAAAAACAATTTATTTACTTTCGATCCTTCATTAAATCAATGAATCTGATTTAAATTGGATATTTTACGATAAAAAAAGGTGATTTTCGATGCTTTATCATCAAAAGTAAAAATCTCATATTTCTGATGAACGATAAAGTAATTAAACATGGAAAAATCGCCAGAACAGGTCATGATATGAATAAATAAGCAACATAGAATAGTCAATTTCCAATAAATGTCAACAAATGGTAATCCGGATATAAGAATGGCGGTTATTATTACAAATGGCGCAAATGCCACAATTTTAAACTCATTTTTTGATATCACAAATCTATCAGCAACCGCTCCAAAATAGAATTTTTTCCAATTCGCGTAAAAAGAAGTTTCTTTTGCACCCAACACCTTATATGCTAAACTATGGATGTATTCGTGTATTGGAATAAGGACAATTAGGATGCTAAAAGCCATTAAAACATGGCCGATGCTTAAGTAAATCTCAAATTCTTCATTTTCTATATTGATGAAGATTAGGAAAGTCATAATAGCTGGAACACTAATTGAAAGCACTAGAAAAATATACGTTAAGCTAGTTTTTGCCTTTGAGTAAATATTTAAAAAAGGGATAAGATTCTCATATTCTAGTGTGTCCATTAATTCATATTTTCCCGAATTAACTAGATCTTCTGCAGAAATGCGCTTCATGTGTTTTTTAATTAATTGATTTGAAACACCAACGTAATTCTCTCTTCTATCTCTATTTCGTTTAATTCCAGACTAGCAAAGGGGCTAGGAGCAATATCATTACTCATAGGTTTGGGAATATATAATTCTGGTGCAATTTCTTTTCTGGAATTTCTTTCCGCTGCTACATTGGCGTTTCCTTTGTAAACGGTTATCACGGGGCCTAATTTGGCATTCAAATTCGAAATGATACTGTTTGCTTGAGCTTTTGCATCTTCGATGGCCATTTTGGACAATGTATTTCGAAGGGATACTTCTAATTCTTTGGAAATTTTGTGTTCGATTTGGATACCTACCTCGCTAAAATCACTATCCGCCATTTTTTTGTAAAAAGTATCGATCACTTTCATGTTACTTGGAATCTCAATAATCAGATTATTCCTGGATACATGAACTAAATAGGATTCATTTGGACTGTTTGGGAGATAATTTCGCTCGGATGAAATGGAGTAATCGCCAATTCTAATTTGATCTTTCTTGATCTCCAAGCCATTCAATAACTTGATTAAGTTATTATTTTGCTCATTTAATTTATTGATGGCTTTGTTTTCTAAACTATCTCTTTGGACAATGTTTAAGGTTATGACGGAAAGGTCAGGCTTTACCTTCATGATTGCTTTGCCTTCCACGGTTAATCCATTGGAGTTGGAATTCGATTGTGCATAGAGCGAGTTAGAAAAAAGAGTAATGCAAGACAAGAAAATGCTATAAATAACATTTTTTGTTAAGGATGAAATTTGCATGGTATTAGTGATTAAGATGAATGAAATGAATTAACGATTAATAGCTACCGAACTTAAAATGGTTTGAATAATTTGATTAGTTGTAATATTATCCGCTTCAGCCTCGTAATTTAAAATTATCCGATGATTTAACACGTCGGGGGCCATTTCTTTGATGTCCTCTGGTAAAACGTAATCACGCCCTTCTAAATAGG
This sequence comes from Aquirufa sp. ROCK2-A2, assembly GCF_054558485.1. NCBI lineage: Bacteria > Pseudomonadati > Bacteroidota > Cytophagia > Cytophagales > Flectobacillaceae > Aquirufa > Aquirufa sp. ROCK2-A2. Next base: position 526,932 of record NZ_JBPXKA010000002.1, on the reverse strand, counting down.
CCAAGACTTTAGAGGCTAAATTTAAATGTATACTTGCGCGAGGAGAGGCCCCAAATTGGATGTAATTTGCTTCTTGAGTTAATCCATAATCTGCTGGATTTCGAGTAGCGAAAATCAACTCAATGATGTATTTTTCTAAGGTTTCACTGATCGTGATTTTGTTAATTTCTTTTTGAATATCATGGATATCTTTCAACGTTAAAATCACTTTTGGCTGATATTTGAAATCCAAATTGGACATTTTTCGCATGACCTCCAATTCCTGGTCTTTGTTCAAATAGTCCAAATACACTTTTAACATGAATCGATCTACCTGAGCCTCCGGTAATGGGAAGGTGCCTTCTTGTTCCACTGGATTTTGGGTAGCCAATACCAAAAATGGACTATCTAATTGATAGGTCGTGTCACCTATGGTTACCTGTCTTTCTGCCATTGCTTCCAAAAGGGCACTTTGTACTTTGGCAGGAGCTCGGTTGATTTCATCTGCCAAAATTATTTGGGCAAAAATAGGTCCTTTCTTTACCTCGAAATCAGATTTTAAAGGATTATAAATCATGGTACCTACCAAATCCGAAGGAAGCAAATCGGGCGTAAATTGAATACGGTGAAAATGCAAATCCAAGATTTTAGCTAGCGTATTGATGGTTAATGTTTTCGCTAATCCAGGTACCCCTTCTAATAAAACATGTCCTCCAGTAAATAGTCCAACCAATAATCGATTGATTAAGCGTTCTTGTCCTACGACAACCTTGCCCATTTCTTCAATTACCGCATTAATTTTTTTTCTTGATTCCATGTTTGATTAGTTAAAAATCACCCGTTTTATTGTAATTTTTTATAGCGTATTCTTCTTGGAGTTAAATCATTGCCCAATCTTTTCTTTCTCGATTCCTCGTATTCGGAATAATTACCTTCAAAATAGGTTACTTGGGATTCGCCCTCAAAAGCTAGAATATGCGTTGCAATTCTATCTAAAAACCATCTATCGTGGGAGATAACCACTGCACAACCCGCAAAGTTTTCCAAACCTTCTTCCAAAGCTCTCAATGTATTAACGTCCAAATCATTGGTTGGCTCATCCAGTAATAAAACATTGGCGCCTTCTTTCAGCATCATGGCCAAATGAACACGGTTTCTTTCTCCACCCGATAAATTCCCAATTTTTTTCTCTTGATCTGCTCCGCCAAAATTAAATTTACTCACGTAGGCGCGTGCATTGGATTGTTTTCCACCTAACATAATCCAATCGTTACCATCCGCAATGGTTTCATATACGGATTTTTCTGATTTAAGTTGATGATGTTCTTGATCCACATAGGCTAATTGGACCGTATCACCAACCTCAAAAGTTCCCGCATCGGGTTGAACTTGGCCTGTGATTAATTTAAATAATGTAGTTTTACCAGCACCATTGGGTCCAATAATTCCCACAATACCAGCCGGAGGAAGGCTAAAGCTTAGATTTTCAAACAATAATTTATCGCCAAATTTTTTGGAAACTCCTTGAACTTCAATCACCTTATTTCCCAATCTAGGTCCAGCAGGGATAAACAATTCTAATTTATCTTCTTTTTGTTTATTCTCTTCTGACAATAATTTTTCGTAAGCTCCGATACGCGCTTTTGATTTTGCTTGTCTTGCTTTCGGTGCCATTCGAACCCATTCCAATTCTCTTTGAAGGGTTTTTTGTCTTCTAGATTCTGTTTTTTCTTCTTGCGCTAAACGGTTTTGTTTTTGCTCCAACCATGAGGTATAGTTTCCTTTCCATGGAATCCCTTCACCACGATCCAGCTCTAGAATCCAACCAGCAACATTATCCAAGAAATATCTATCGTGAGTAACAGCTATAACCGTTCCTTTATAGAGTCTCAAATGCTCTTCTAACCAATACACAGATTCCGCATCCAAGTGGTTGGTAGGTTCATCCAGTAATAAGACATCGGGTTCTTGTAACAATAATCGACATAAAGCGACACGGCGTTTTTCTCCACCAGAAAGTGTACTGATTTTCGCATCGGAATCCGGACAACGTAAGGCATCCATTGCTTTCTCCAAACGGGTATCAAGCTCCCAAGCATTGAAATGATCTAATTTCTCTTGTACTTCCCCTTGACGGTTTAATAATTTGTCAAAATCAGCATCTGGGTCTGCGAAGGCTTCATTGATTTCATCAAATTCTTTTAACAGGTTTTTGATTTCGGCCACTCCTTCTTCAACCACCTCTAAAACGGTTTTTTCTGGATCTAATTGAGGTTCTTGTTCCAATAATCCAACCGTGTAACCAGGTGACCAAACTACATCACCGGTAAATGATTTATCCAAACCTGCAATAATGCGAAGCAAAGTGGATTTCCCGGATCCATTAAGACCTAAAACCCCAATTTTGGCGCCATAGAAAAAAGAAAGGTAAATATTTTTTATAATGGTTTTCTGAGGAGGTATCGTTTTGGAAACTCGCTCCATGGAAAAGATTATTGTTTCGTTACTCATAAGTAATTTTAAAAATGTAAAACGCAAATATCGCAAAAACCCTTAAAGGATTTTAATTCTAATGTTTAAGAACTGATAAAAATTTGAATTAATCAAAAAAAATTTAGAATTAAATGAAAATTTGAATAGATTTGCCTCTTAATTAAAAATAGTTTATCACCTAAGAATAATTTTAACCCTTATTGAGCCAAGGTTTTGCTTGAAGCTCTTTTAATATCATATGGATTCTGCCTTATCTAATCAATTCGGATTTTGCCGCGATGGCAAAGTCTTTATCAATCCCTACTTGAATTTCCCTGAGAGAGAAATCGGTTTTGTACGTAATACCGAAAGCGAAGCTTTAGCGTATTTTGTTAATCGTTTTGATTTAGCCAAAAATAAAGTGGCTATTCTTTCCAAAGAAGTAGAAGAAGTTCAGAACAAAGGTTCCTTTTTAACAAAGGTTATTCAAATGAAAGCTTATTTAGCTGAGTTTGATGGTTTGGGTGATTTTATCCCATTGTTTGATGAATTAGATCGTTTGGAAGCATTTTTAAAGGATTTAATTGTTAACAATCAAGTTAAAAATTTAGAAATTAAACGCGCTTTAGTCGCTGATGCACAATCCATCGCGTCTGAAGAAGATATAAGCAATGCCACCGATCGTTTATTGGAAGTAAAAGCTAAATGGGTAAAAACGGGTCCAGTAGAAAAACAATTACAGGATTCACTTACTGCTGAATTTCAAGCCATCATAGACGGATTTTTCTTAAGAAGGAGAGCATTCTTTGAGGAGAAAAATAGAATTATTGATGAGAAAATTGCCAAGCTTCAAGGCTTTATCGACTCGGTTCACCAGTTGAGAAAAGCGGAGGATATAGACGACTCCGTTATCAAAGTGAAGGAGTTGCAAAGGGAATGGAAATCTGTCATGGGTTTACCTCCTAAAAAGCAATCCATGCTTTGGAAAAACTTTAAAAAGGCAAACGAAATGTTCTTTGAGAAATACAATCGTATCAAAGGAATTGAAGTAAAGCCTAGAATTGATCCGCGTGTTCAAGAGTTGACAGGCATGATGATGGAATTAGAAACCAAATTGAAGGATCAAGTGAATATTGTTGCCACAGCCGAATTAGCGAAAGCTTATTTAGTGAAGTGGAAAGAAATTACCTCCATCGTTAAAACAATTGACCGTAGTTTAGCCGAAAGATTTAGAAATGCTTGTGATAAAATTTTCGAAATGAATTATTTATTGCGCGTGATTTCTTACCGTCATCCGGCCTTGAATGAAAAACCTCGCTTAGAGCAGTTGAAAATAATGATCAACCAAATGGACTATATGACTAAAAAGGAGCGTAGCGAGTTGGAGATGTTCATTGCCGACTCAGAAGCAGATGGCACAAGTGGAGAAAAACCTGTTCAAAGCAAAATCAATACTCAAAAGAGAAAAATCAGCATGAAAGAAATGCTTTTAGTTAGCTTTAAAGCTGAACTAGATGCGATTTTGAATGCATAGTACTAATTATGAGTTATGAATTATGATTTATGATGTTATATCAATTCATAATTCATAACTCATATTTCATAATTGATGCCGTCAAAGGTTCCAGAAGACATCATCAACAGATTCTGGTTCTCCCAATTTTGTTCCTGCAACAATTTCGTTAAGCTTTCAGAATCTCGTATGACCGTTAAATGGGGATGTTTAAAGTATTTTTGAATATCACTTTCCTCTATTCGATCCATTTTTTTGATGGCACGAGCATGTTCACTTAAATAAATGACTGCTGTATCTGCTTTGGACAAGGTGCCCTCATATTGCGGTAAAAACGCGGGGTTTAAGCTACTAAATGTGTGTAATTCTAAACAAGCAAACAATTTTCGATCAGGATATTGTTGTTGCAAGGCTTCCGTAGTAGCTTTTACTTTAGATGGTGCATGAGCAAAATCTTTGTAAATCAAACTCGTTGTTTTTTCTTTTACCAATTCCAACCTTTTTGCAGCACCTTTGAAACTTTGTATGGCTTCATAAAACTCGGTGGAACTAATACCTATTTGTTCACAAATCAAACGCGCGCCATTGAGGTTTTTTAAGGTATGTTCACCAAATACCAATAACTCGTAATTTTTACCGTCTTCTCCGTTTAAAGTCGTTTTGCCATTTTTTATGATGGCAGGGTGGGCTGAATAAGGTAATTTTTCCGCATGTTCTGGGCAGAATGATGTTAAATTTTGAAGTTCCTGATCCGTTTCGTCAAAGAGCAAAGTGCCCGATTTTGGAATTTCTTGGATGAGCGATTTAAAAGCGTCGGTGTAGGATTCAAATGTCGGATATACATTGATATGATCCCAAGCAATACCCGAAATTAAGGCTATGTGCGGTTGGTACAACAAGAACTTCGCTCGTCGATCAATCGGGGAGGCTAAGTATTCATCCCCTTCAATGATGATAATCGGGGCATCTGAAAGAGAAGCCATTAACTCAAATCCTTCGATGCGGGCGCCTACCAAGTAATCGAATTTTTTGTTTAGTTTTTTTAACACATGAAGTATCATGGAAGTGATGCTCGTTTTTCCATGACTGCCGGCAATGACAATTCTCTGCTTGTGTTTGCTTTCCTTGTACAAGAAAGAAGGATATGATTCTATTGGAATGCCTAATTCTTGTGCTTTGAGTAATTCTGGATTATCTGCCCTTGCGTGCATACCCACAATCACAGCATCCAAGTCTTTAGAGATTTTTTCTGGAAACCAACCAAACTCGGCCGGGAGTATTCCATTGGCTTCTAAAAGACTTTTCGAAGGCTCGTAAATTTCATCATCAGAGCCGGTTATTTGGTAACCTTTTGCTTTTAAAGCTAGTGCTAAATTATGCATCGCTGCACCTCCGATTGCGATAAAATGAATTTTTGGCATATAACATTTGTAGAATAGTTTGCAAAGTACATACTTTTATTGCAGTTTTGCACGTTTTTACACGAGTCAAAATGATTCGATTTAAATTTTTGGTATAAGTAAATGAAAAATTACGTAGATCTAATTGATCAAACCATTGAATTCCCAACACGTGAATTCAATATCAACGAGAATAATGAATTGTTATTCAATAATGTTCCTTTGATGGAAATTATTAAACAATATGGAACGCCGTTGAAGATTTCTTATTTGCCCAAAATTGGTGAGCATATTGAAAATGCTAAGCTTTTGTTTAGAAATGCCATCAAAAAATATAATTACAAAGGGAATTACACCTATTGTTATTGTACAAAATCTTCTCATTTTTCTTTTGTTTTGGAAGAAATTATGCAACAACCAAGTGTGCATTTGGAAACAAGTTCCGCATTTGATATTCCGATTATTCGTGATATGCACCGCAGAGGTAAAATTTCCAAGTCTACTTATATTTTGTGCAATGGATACAAACAGCCTTTGTATACCCAATATATTTCAGAATTGATCAATGAAGGTTTCAACTGTATCCCTATTTTGGATAATTTGAAAGAAATCGACTTTTATGAAAAGTCGGTGACGGCAGAAAAAGTAAATCTTGCTATTCGAATTGCAACGGATGAGGAACCGGATTTTGCATTTTATACCTCCCGTTTGGGAGTTCGTTATTCGGATGTGAGTGTTTTGTATGAGGAGAAAATCAAGCCTAATCCGCGTTTTAATTTAAAAATGCTACATTTCTTTATCAATACTGGTATCAAAGATAGTGCCTATTATTGGTCAGAATTAAGCCGATTTATTTACAAGTATTGCGAGTTAAAGAAGATTTGTCCGGAATTGGATTCCATTGATTTGGGTGGAGGATTACCTATTCAAACTTCATTGCAATTTAATTACGATTACCAAGCCATGGTGGATGAAATAGTGGAGTCTATTTCATGGATTTGCAATAAAAATAATGTACCTGTTCCAAACATTTTTACCGAATTTGGTTCTTATTCGGTTGGAGAAAGTGGAGCCGTATTGTATGAAATTATTGACCAAAAACTTCAAAATGACAAGGAACTTTGGTACATGATTGATGGATCTTTCATTACTCAATTACCCGATTCTTGGGGAATGAATCAAAAATACATCATGCTGCCGGTTAATAATTGGAGTTCTCCTTATCAAAAAGTCAATTTAGGAGGTTTAACTTGCGATTCCATGGATTTTTATAATACGGAAGCGCATAGTTCAGATTTGTATTTACCGATATTTGAGGAGGCAACCGAACGACAATTTGTTGGCTTTTTCCATACGGGAGCCTACCAAGAATCTTTAGGTGGTTATGGTGGAATTCAACATTGTTTAATTCCTGCTCCTAAACATGTCATTGTAGACCGATTAGAAGATGGAACCATCACAACCCGTTTATTCTCTGAAGAACAAACCAGTGGCTCTATGTTGAGTATTTTGGGTTATAATGAATTAAGTGCTGAAAAAGCAGTGAAAGAGGTGGCAGATATTGCAACAAAAAAAACTAAATTAGCTTCAGTCTAAACTAATCATATGAAAAAAATAGCTGCCTTCATGCTTCTTACCGCTTTAGCCGTAAGTTCATGTTCCAAAAGTTCCAATTGTCCAGCTTATGGAACCACCAGAGCGAATGTTGAGAAAGTGAAGAGAATGTAATTAGGTAAAAGTTAATTAGGTAAAAGGTAATAGGTAAAAGGTAAAAGGTAATAGTTAGTAATGTTTTCCTCTATTACCTTTTACCTATTACCTTAAAATATTATTCCTCTGACCAATCAAAGCTTTTTGTTACCGCTTTTTTCCATTGGTGTTGTAAATGCGCTCTTTTTTCGGCCGGCATTTGTGAATTCCATCGATTTTTGATCGCCCAATTTTTCTTTAAATCCGCTAAGTTTTCCCAGAATCCAACGGCCAATCCAGCCGCATAAGCAGCGCCTAAAGCCGTTGTTTCAATGATTTTTGGACAGATCACTTCTTGGCCAATAATGTCTGACTGGAATTGCATTAATAATTCATTCACAACCATTCCACCATCAACACGTAAAGAAGTGATAGGAATACCAGCGTCTTTTTCCATGGCTTCCAAGACCTCCCATGTTTGAAAAGCAGTTGCTTCCAAGGCTGCTCTAGCAATATGTGATTTGTTGATGTATCGGGTTAGTCCAACCAAGACACCTCTAGCGTCTGATTTCCAATAGGGGGCATAAAGTCCTGAGAAGGCAGGCACAAAATAGCATCCACCATTATCTTCCACCTCTGCCGCCAATGTTTCAATATCTGAACTTTGTTGTATCAGACCTAAGTTATCACGAAGCCATTGAACCAATGCGCCTGTTATGGCCACGGAACCTTCTAAGGCGTAATGTACAGGTTCGTTGCCCAATTGATAGGCAACCGTTGTTAAGAGTCCATATTGCGAAGGAATGGCTTTTGTGCCAGTGTTCATCAACATAAAGCAACCTGTACCATATGTATTTTTCCCTTGACCAGGATCAAAACATGTTTGTCCAACCAAAGCGGCTTGTTGATCCCCTAAAATACCTGCTAATGGAACACCACTAAGTACACCTCTAGCTTTTCCATAAACAATGGAGCTAGATTTGATTTCAGGAAGCATTTGCTTGGGGATATTGAGCACCTGAAGGATTTCATCGTCCCATTGGCATGTGGCTAAATCCATTAATTGTGTTCGACTCGCATTCGTTACATCGGTTATATGAATTCCACCTTCTGTTCCACCCGTTAAATGCCAGGCAATGAACGTGTCCATATTTCCAAACAGAGCATCTCCTTTTTCAGCGTCTTCTCTGACGTTGGGAACATTGTTCAATAACCAACGAAGTTTTAAGCCGCTGAAATATGTGGCTAAAGGCAATCCGGTTTTAGCTCTAAAGCGATCCGTTCCGCCATCTTTGGCTAATTCAGATAATTCAGAACCTACGCGAGTATCTTGCCAAACCAATGCATTGTAATAGGCTTTTCCAGTTTTTTTGTTCCAAACAACAGTTGTTTCGCGTTGATTGGTGATACCTACCGCCGCTAAATCCGAAGCTGTTAAATTGGCTTTACCCAAGGCTAAACCTATCACTTCTTGGGTGTTTTGCCAAATTTCAGCAGAATCATGTTCTACCCATCCTGCTTGAGGATAGATTTGCTCATGTTCTTTTTGTCCCATGGAGATGATTTCTCCAGCTTTGTTAAATATAATAAAACGAGAACTTGTTGTTCCTTGATCGATTGATCCAATGTACATCTGTTGATTATTTTAGAGATAATAAAAATACACCTAATAAGGCCCCTAAAGAAGGTCCCAAAACAGGAATCCAACCGTAAGCCCAATCGCTACCCCCTTTGTTTTTAATAGGCAAAATGGCATGCATGATTCTTGGCCCTAAATCTCTGGCAGGATTTACAGCATAACCCGTTGTGCCGCCCAAGCCTAAACCTACAGCCCAAACCAATATTCCGACCAAGAATGGCCCTAATCCGTGTGTGATAGAGCTAAATGTTCCAAGCGCAAAAACGATCAATGCCGATGGTAGTATCTCTGAAATTAAATTGAAAGTGGTATTTTTAATAGCAGGATCTGTGCAAAAAGAGGCTTTGATGGCTCCTGCATCTTCAGTGATATCATAATGAGGTTTGTATTGAATCCAAACCAATAATTGTCCCAACATCGCACCCAATAATTGTCCTCCTACATAGGTAGGAAATAATGACCAATCACCTGATTTGGCTGATTCAGCGATGGTTACAATGGGATTTAAATGGGCACCCGGACTACCGAAATAGGTAGAAACAAAAATGCCAATAGTGACCGCAAATGCCCAAGCGGCTGCGATAGCTAATAATCCAGTTTGGTGTCCTTTGGTATTTTTTAAAAGTACATTGGCTACAACGCCATTACCAATATAAAGTAGGGTAGCGGTGCCGGCTAGTTCTCCGGCGAAAATTGAACTCATGGGAATAGGTTTTGATTAACAGTTTTTCAAATCTATAAAACATTTGCATAAAATCACAAAAAGAGCTAAATTTCTGATTATAATTTTCTTTCTGTTATAACCTCCTCGATGAACCGATTTTTACTATCTATTTCCATTGTTTTTTTATTGTTTTTGTCCTCCAGTAATATCCCTTTAATTGGTGAGGAAAGTCTCGAAAGCGTCTTTAAGCGAATCAAGGATGAGGTGAATCAGAATTCTCAAGCTTATTCTACTTTGGGACTTGCTTGTAATACCATGGGTCATCGTCTAACCGGTAGTGATAAAGGAAAGAAAGCAGAGGAATATGCGTTTTCATTGTTCAAAAAATATGGTTTTAGAGACACGAAATATCAATCTTTTCAAGTAGAGGCTTGGGCAAGAGATACCGTAACTTTATCCATTGCTCCGCCAAAATCAGACGACTTCCGAGATGTACCCGTAGTTTCATTAGCAATGACGCCTATTGAAGCCAATATTACAGGAAATATTGTCGATATAGGAAATGGTTTGGATTCCGATTTTGAATTGAAAAAAGACTTAGTTAAAGGGAAAGTAGCTTTAATGAACATTGGCCTATTGGATGCAAAGCCAGGTGAAAAAAATATTCACCGATCAGAAAAAACAGCATTGGCCATCGAACATGGTGCTATTGGGGTTATTTTTGTCAATACCGTCAAAGGGCAGGTGTTGTTAACCGGAACCGCCTCTGTTACAGGAAATTTAATTTCCATTCCTGCCGTTTGTATTTCCTATGAAAATGGTACTGAAATTCGTTCTTGGTTGAAATCTCAGCCTGGATTATTGTCCATGATTGAAATGCACAATGTTAGTCAGCCAATTAAAGCAAGAAATATTATTGCCACGTTGAAAGGAGATAATCGGAAATACAAGCACGAGAAGATTGTCATTGGTGGACATTTGGATTCTTGGGATTTAGCACAAGGAGCAATTGATAATGGAATTGGTTCTTTTTCAGTCATTGATATTGCTCGGACATTCAAAGCCTTGGGTTTAAAAAGTAAACGTACGATAGAATTTGTAGCGTTCATGGGTGAGGAAGAGGGTTTATTAGGTTCCAAAGCTTACATGCAAAAAGCGAAACAAACAGGTGATATCGACGAAATTGTTTACATGATCAATTTGGATATGACCAATGATGTCCATGGTTTTAATGGAGGAGGACGAAAAGAAATGATGACAATCTTGAAAGAAATTGGGGATAAAATCAAATCGATTGATGCGGATTTTGAAAATCAATTGACGAATTCTGCCAGTTTACATTCCGATCATCAAACTTTCCTGATGGAAGGAATTCCCGCAAGCACTCCCATGGGAAGATTGGGAAAAGGAGTGGTGGATTGCTACCATGCCAATTGCGATGGATTTAATTTGGTCAACGAAAAAGAATTAAAAAATACAGTGAAATATACGGCCATGTTATTGTATGGTTTGGCAAATGTGCCCAAGTTTCCAGCGCAACGTTTGGACTTTTATTCTACTCGCGACTTCTTTATTCAACAAAATTTAAAAAGAGAATTAGAGTTAGGAGGAGAATGGCGCTGGGGAAAAGAGTAATTGTCGCCTTATTTTATTAATTTTGCCAAAATTTGTATTCTAAAATTTCATAATAATGAGTAACAACAGTCCTTCCTTTTTTGATCATAATATTGAATCCGTTCCAGAATCTTCCTTTAAATCCATTATCAAGGTAATTGGTATCGGTGGTGGTGGTTCAAATGCGGTTCGCCATATGGATAATATGAAGATCAAAGGAGCCGATTTAATTATTTGTAATACGGATTCGCAGGCACTTGCATCGAACCCGGTGAAGACAAAAATCAAATTAGGTGACCAAGGTTTGGGTGCTGGAACAGATCCTGAAGTTGGTAAAAAAGCAGCAATCGAGAGTAAAGATAAGATCGAAGCTGTTTTGACTTCAGGAACAGAAATGATTTTCATAACTGCCGGTATGGGTGGAGGAACTGGAACAGGTGCAGCGCCAGTCATAGCTGAAATTGCAAGAGAAAGAGGTTTGTTGACTGTTGCTGTTGTAACGGCGCCTTATTCATGGGAAGGTAGAGATAAGATCCAATATGCCTTAAATGGTATTCAAGAATTAAAAACGCATTGCGACACGGTTTTGGTTGTAATGAACGATAAATTGGCACAAATCTACGAATCACTAGCTGTAAAGGATGCTTTCGCTAAAGCGGATGATGTTCTTGCCAAGGCTGTCAAAAGTGTGGTGGACGTAATTGCAAAACCTGGCGATATCAACACGGATTTCATGGATGTGAAGAAGGTATTGAAAAATGCAGGTCAAGCGATGATGAGCTCTGCATTGGGAAAAGGGGAAACAAGAGCCTTGGATTCCATCAGCGAAGCCTTGGAATCACCTTTGTTGAATTCTCAAGAAATTAAAGGAGCGAAACGAATTTTGATAACTGTAGCTACAAGTAGTACCAGAGATTTACGAATGGATGAACAATCCATCATTGTGGATTACTTGATGGCTCGAGTTTCTACCCAAGCGGATATGGTAAAATTCGGTTTTTCAACGGATGAATCCTTGGGAGATGATTTATATTTAACGGTCATTGCCGCTGGATTTGAACATGAGCAAAATGCCTTGGATGAATTCCTTTTTGGTGATACAAGTCATTATGGATCCGCTGAAAATCCAGTATTGACACCCGGCGAAACATTTGATTTTTCTGATTTTGAAAATAAATCAACTTCGAATACCCCTGAAAGCGAAGAAGTTCGTTTCAGTAAATTGATTGATATCTACAAAAAAGGGGGGCCTGATGCCAAAGATTTTGCGATTCCAACTTATCAAAGAAACAATGTTCCCTTGTATGATATCAATCGGGTGGCACAAAACGAATGGGTCGAAAGCAATTTATTTGATTAGTTCATCATTTCAAATCTGTTGTGAAATATTCAATATTTCTATAGTCAAAGTTCCGCCTAACGCTTCATTCAAATCGTTCGTAGGTTTAACTGCTAGTGTACATGTTTGATAAGGAAGAGATAAAACCCATCGAAAAATCAGCAGCTGAAATAAACAAAATGCGAATTAGAAATGTAGACTTTTAATTGACATTAATCGCTTGAATTTTTTCAACAGTCTCTCGGATAATTTCCTCACTGGAATAAGCAATTTCAAATTCTGAAATTTCAGCAACTCCGCCCATGGATATTCCCGGGCGGCGATAGTCCATCAAAGAGTTCTTGGTCTTTCTTGCACTTAAATGCACTGCATCGACACCCACAGAAACAAAATCCAAACAATTGGTGGGGGAAACGCCACTTCCTGCCATAATTTCAATTCTGCCTTGACTAGCATGAACGAGTTCTCCGATCATTTCTAATCCTTCAGCAGCTTTATTTTTACAACCAGAAGTTAAAATTCGGCTAAAACCGATGTCAACAATGCCTTCCAAGATGTCCATGGGATTCCGGGAAACATCGATTGCACGGTGAAAGGTAAGGGGTAAATTACCAACTTCTTTTTTTATTTGACGGATGAAATCAACATCTAAATCGCCATTTGGCAATAAAGCACCTACCACCATACCATGCACACCCGTTTTAAGTAAAGATTCAATTTCATACAACATCGTTTCTTTTTCCGAATGTTCATAACAGAAATCTCCACCTCTGGGGCGAAGCATGCTATGAATCTCTAGTGAGGTATTAGCCAATGAAGCTTTCAGTAGTCCGATCGACGGGGTGGTTCCGCCTTCCGAAGGTGAACCACATAATTCCACTCTATCTGCACCAGCACGATCAGCGGAAAGGCAAGAAAACAAGGAATATGAGCAAACTTCTACTTTTATGGATTCAACTTTCATCGAGTGATTTTTATGCTTTTATGACTCTGACAATATATTTTTTTAAAATTTATCAATAAAACTTTTATAAATATAATTTTATTTTACTTTTGCAGTCCAAAGGCTTAAGGTATTAAGTTGATTTGGAATAAATAATCATTCAATTTTACGATTTAAATATAACAATTATGTACTGGACACTAGAACTTGCCTCTTATTTGGAAGATGCACCTTGGCCTGCTTCGAAAGATGAATTAATTGATTTCGCTATTCGTACAGGTTCTCCATTAGAAGTGGTAGAAAATTTACAAGAATTAGAAGATGATGGTCAACCTTTTGAAAGTATCGAAGAAATTTGGCCAGATTATCCTACTAAAGACGATTTCTTCTTTAATGAGGACGAATATTAAAATTATGAATTATGAAGTATGATTAGTGGTTTTTTATCTCATACTTCATAATTTCTTTCTAATCTGATCCGCCAATTCCCTATCCCTAATTTCAATTCCCCAGCGGCGATCAAGAATGTCATCCAAACTCGTTGCCATTTCAAATTCTTTTAAATACGCTATTTCACCTTTTAAATAGGGTTGGTCATGGATGATGGGTTCTAAGCCTTTTTCTTGCTCTTGACAATACTGGAGTACTTTCAACGCACAAGAGCCATAAATTTCTTGTAAATGTCTGGCTGTCACGCTTGAAATAGTTAATTCTTCTAGCGTTTTTTCCCAAGTTAATGAATCGATCGATTCACCTCCAATGAGTTGAAAGTTCTTGGTACGACATTTGGATTTATTTTTTTCAAAAATCTCATTTTCCATCACATCCACGGTGTCCTCTGCCATCACCCGGTAAGTGGTCCATTTTCCACCCATGATGCTGATTAAGTTACTTCTTTGATCGAATTCCACTTCATGGTCTCTGACAATGGTTTTGGTATCTGAATTCATGGTAGATTCCAACGCTGCTTGTAAAAGCGGTCTTTGTCCCACGAAATCCGAACAGATATCCTCCATACTCGCTTTTTGTTTGGCGAAACGATTAAAATAATCCAATAAATAGATTTTTTCGTCTTCTTGAATGGCCGGACTTTCTTGTAAAGTATCTGCTTCATCGGTGGTACCCACCAACACATAATCTCTCCACGGAATTAAAAATACCACCCTTCCATCATCTGTTTTTGGAATTAATAGAGAAAGCTCACCGGGCCAAAATTCCTTTTTAAGGACAATATGTGCTCCCCGACTCACTTTCATTCGGGCATGTAATTTAGGATTGGCCATTTTTCGAACGGCATCGGTAAACGGGCCAGTGGCATTGATGAAAGCTTTGGCTGAGATTTCATGTTCTTTTCCGGAAAGTAAATCTTTGAAATGTAATTTCTTGACTTTCAAACTTTTCGGCGAAATCGTGAATTGATGTAATGCGGCATAATTCAAGATGGTAGCACCTTGTTGTTCAGCCGTTTGCAATATGGCCAAAGCATACCTGGCATCATTTAATTGTCCATCATAATACAAAATACCACCTTTCATTCCTTTGGTATCCAAAGCTGGAATTAACCTTTCTATTTCTTTCGGACCCATACCTAAGCTACTTTTTAGATTCGTAGAACCTGCAATTTTATCATACATCCACATGCCAATGCGGTAGTATAAACGGTCAAACCAAGAATAGCATGGAGTCAGTAAACCAAGAGGATGGGCCAAATGTGGTGCATTTTTCAGCATAATTTGTCGTTCATGCAAAGCTTTGTAGACCATTTTGAATTGATCCCAATCAAAGGTTTTCACCGCTTGTTCTAAATAACGAACGCCACCATGCACCAACTTCGTTGATTTCGAAGAAGTTTGACCTGCAAAATCGCCTTTCTCAATTAACAAAACTTTATAACCTCTTAGGGTGGCATCCAAGGCTACGCCTGCCCCTGTAGCTCCTCCTCCGATGATACATACATCATATTCAGAATTATTTTCATCAATTTTTTGGATTTGCCTGTTTCGATTAAAGGTCATAAAGGAAAAAATAGTAGTCTTAAATAGGATTATATGCCAATTTACTAAAGATTCAACAAAAATAAACGTAAAAGATTCTAATAAAATTGATATAAATGAAAGAGATTTTATAATTTTGCATTCCTTTTGAATAAAAAGAGAAACCAAATTACAACCCAAATAAGAATCCTGATGAAGGACAGTTATGGCAAAGAAAGAAAAAATAGAAGGAATTGAAATTATAGAGAGCCCAGAGGCGCTTCAACAAGAATTCAATAAAGTTACAGGTTTAGTGGAGAAGAATAAGTCTTCTTTGATCGCTATTGGTATTGCAATTGTAGTGATTATCGGTGGTGCTTTTGCTTACAAATATTATGTAAGTACACAAGATGCAGAAGGAGAGAAGCAATTATTCAAAGCTGTTTATGCTTTTGAAAATGATTCTTTATCGGTTGCTTCCAAAGATTTAGCTAAAATTTCAGATGAATTCGGTGGAAATACACAAAATTTGGCTGATTTGTATTTAGGTATTACTTTGTTGAAACAAGGTAAATATGATCAATCAATTGAAAAATTGAAAAATTTCAGTTCATCAGATTTATTGGTACAAGCTAGAGCTTATTCCTTGATCGGTGATGCCTATTCTGAAAAGAAAGCTTACACAGATGCGATTGGATATTACCAAAAAGCTTCTGACTACAAAGCAAATAAATTCTTTACACCTACTTATCTTTTGAAATTGGCAACGGCTTATGAGTCGAACAAACAATTGAAAGAAGCATTAGATGTGTACACTCAAATTACAGAGAAATTTCCGCAATCTTCTGAGTCGATTCCTGCAAAGAAATACAAGGCTCAATTAGAAAGCTCCATCTCTGAATAATAATTTTTACGAAATGAATGTAGGGGATAAGAGCAGCAGCTTTTATCCCTTATTGTTTTAAATACCCTATTATGTCTTCTGCAGATAAAAACTTAAGTGAATTTTTGGCGCAAAACTTACCAGATGTAAGTGATAAAAAATTTGCGATAATTGTATCAGAGTGGAACCAAGAAGTGACAGACGCCCTGTACGAAGGAGCTTATAAAACTTTATTGGCTTATGGTGCTCAAGTTGCAAATATTGTCAAAGCTGAGGTGCCGGGTAGTTTTGAATTAAGTTTAGGAGCGCAAAAATTTGCCCAAAAATCAGACATCGATGCCGTTATTTGTTTGGGTTGTGTCATTCAAGGTGAAACAAAGCATTTCGATTTTATTTGTCATGCGGTGGCACAAGGAATAACCAATGTGAGTTTGAAGTATGATAAACCTGTCATTTTTGGAGTCTTAACTCCCAATAATCAGGATCAAGCACTTGCGAGAGCTGGTGGAATACATGGCAATAAGGGCGATGAAGCAGCGTTTACCGCTATAAAAATGTTAGGTTTATAAAATATCAAAATAGATTATTATGCAAGTTTGGAAATTTGGAGGAACATCCGTTGGAAAGCCAGAAAGAATGCACTCAATCCGTCAATTGATTACAGAAGACGGAAAACCAAAAATTGTAGTACTTTCGGCACTTTCAGGTAGCACAAATGCTCTATTGTCGATTTCTGAATCATTGATTGCTCAACAAGTTTCTGAGGCCAAAGAAAAGGCTCAATCTCTACGTGCACATTATGATGCGTTCTTGGTGGAATTGTATAAAAGTCCAGCAGGTTTACTTCAAGGACAAGCGATCATTGAAAAGGAGTTTGCCTTTATTGATCAATTAATTGCGACAACACCTTATACTTCGAAAGAAGAGAAAGAAATGGTTGCGCTTGGGGAATTGTTATCGACTCAAATTTTTGAAACTTATTTGCAAGAAGAAGGCATTGATTCATTATTGTTGCCAGCCTTGGATTTTATGGTAATCGATGCAGATAATGAGCCTATTTTATCCAAAATTGAATCCAACTTATCTGCTATTTTAGCGCCACATACCAACAAGCAAATTTTTATTACCCAAGGTTTTATTTGTAGAAACCCTTCTGGAGAAGTAGATAATTTAAAACGTGGAGGCTCAGATTATACGGCCTCGTTAATTGGTGGGGCGATTGCAGCGGAAGAAGTGCAAATTTGGACGGACATTGATGGCATGCACAACAATGATCCACGTATTGTTAAAAATACATTCCCCATCCGTGAGCTTTCGTTTGCAGAGGCGGCAGAATTGGCTTATTTCGGGGCAAAAATTTTGCACCCAAGTACCATAACTCCCGCTAAATTGAAAGGAGTACCTGTTCGTTTGAAAAATACCATGGAGCCAAGTGCCTTTGGTACATTGATCTCTGAAAAATCAACTGACACAGAAATTAAAGCCATTGCCGCCAAAGACAATATCACTGCGATTTATATTCATTCCACACGCATGTTGAATGCATATGGATTTTTGAAGCGAGTTTTTGAAGTATTTGAGAAATACAAAACTCCGGTAGACATGATTACTACCTCTGAAGTTTCAGTGTCGGTGACCATTGATAATACCCAACATTTGGATGCAATCATGAGTGAATTGAGAGAATTTGCGGAATTGGAAGACCCTGATATGAATCAAGTAATTGTATGTATTGTTGGAAATTTCTTTGCCGACAAAGAGGGTATTGCTATCAAGGTATTGAATGCTATGAAAAATATTCCAATTCGAATGATTTCGTATGGCGCTTCAGAGCATAATATTTCCTTGTTGGTCGATGCAAAATATAAAAATGATTCATTAAACGCTTTAAACGAAGGATTATTCTTTTAATATACTATGTTAACGGTTCAGTTTATACGTAATAATAAAGAGCTTACCATTCAAGGTTTGCAAAAGAAACATTTTGCGAATGCAGATTCCGTGGTGGATCAAATTCTAACTTTAGATGATGCACGTAAAAGTTTATTGCAACAAGCTGAACAAGTATTAGAAAAGTCGAATGCCTTGGCCAAAGAAATTGGTGGTTTGATGAAATCAGGCCAAAAAGAGCAAGCTGAAGTGTTGAAAGCGGAAACGGCTGAATTGAAAGTGCAATCCAAAGATTTGGGAGAAGCTGCGAAAAAGGCGGATCAAGATTTAATCAATGTATTGATTACCTTACCAAATTTACCACATAGCTCTGTTCCACAGGGGAAAGTAGCAGAAGATAATGAAGTTGTTTTGACATGGGGAGAAGTTCCTTCTTTGCCTTCTGATTCGCAACCGCATTGGGATTTGATTAAGAAATACGACATCATCGATTTTGATTTAGGAAATAAGATTACGGGTGCTGGTTTTCCCGTTTATAAAGGAAAAGGTGCTCGATTACAAAGAGCATTGATCAATTTCTTTTTGGACGAGGCAATAAAGGCGGGATATTATGAAATTCAACCTCCCATTTTAATCAATGAAGATTCAGGATATGGTACTGGTCAATTGCCGGATAAAGAAGGTCAAATGTACATTACCAAAGAAGAAGGCTTGTATTTAATTCCTACTGCCGAGGTGCCTATCACCAATTTATACCGAGATGTGATTGTCAATGAAAAAGAATTGCCCATCAAAAATGTAGGTCACACACCATGTTTCAGAAGAGAAGCAGGTTCTTGGGGAGCACATGTTCGGGGCTTGAATCGTCTGCACCAATTTGATAAAATTGAAATTGTTCAAATTCATTTGCCGGAAAATTCGTATGCAGCTTTGGAGGAAATGTCTTTACACGTTCAGGGAATTTTGCAAAAATTAGGACTTCATTACCGCGTTTTGCGTTTATGTGGCGGAGATATGGGTTTTGCTTCAGCTTTGACTTACGACATGGAAGTTTGGTCAGCTGCTCAAAATAGATGGTTAGAAGTAAGTTCTGTGAGTAATTTTGAAACTTTCCAAGCGAATCGATTGAAATTAAGAACTAAAATAGATGGCAAATCGATTTTATGCCATACCTTAAATGGCTCTGCTTTGGCTTTGCCAAGGATTGTGGCTGCTTTATTGGAAAATTATCAGACTTCGGAAGGTATCAATATCCCAGAGGTTTTGGTTCCATATTGTGGGTTTGACAGGATATTTTGATAGGAGAGAGAAAAGAGAAAAAAGAAAAGAGGAGATAGAAGAATTGAATTTATTTAAGAAAATCAGATTATTGATAGGAAATATAAGTTTCTAGTTAATAAATCTGGTTTTCTTTTTTTATGGGGAAATGGGGCCCCTTACCCCCTGCAATTTAGGTGTTTAAAAGTTCAGTTGTTTGATAAAATTGGTAGAAAGGAAATTTTTCGCTCTTTCTCTCAAATAACTTTCAAAATAAACCCTTCACCGTGCAAATTCTGTAATTGTACATTGGTGTCTTCCTTGAGCATTTTTCTTAACTTGGTCATATACACATCCATGCTTCGTGCATTGAAATAGGTATCGTCTCCCCAAATTAATTTTAGCGCATAACTTCTACTTACAGGGTGTCCTAAATTTGCGCAAAGTAATTTCATCAAATCATTTTCTTTGGGAGTGAATTTTTGTTCTTTTTCCTCCCATGATATTTTCATCTGATTGGGGTAATATAAATATTTACCTAAAGCAATTTTATCTGCCAAGGTCGGAATAACTTTATCCTTTTGGGTTCTTCGTAAAACGGCTTCCATTCTGGCCAATAAAACCTCCATGGAAAAGGGTTTCGTTAAATAATCATCAGCGCCAACTTTAAAGCCTTGCAGGGTATCTTCCTCCATTGATTTCGCCGTCAGAAAGATAATGGGAACTTGTAAATGATTGGCTCGAATGTCTTTGGCTAAGGAAAATCCGTCTTTTTTGGGCATCATGACATCCAATAAACATAGGTCAAATTTATCTTTGACAAAATAATCCAATGCCTGGTCGCCATTTTGTGCCCATTGAACTCGATAGCCCTTTTTCTTCAAAAATTCAGCCAATAATAAACCTAAATTGGGGTCGTCTTCTGCTAATAAAATATGTGGGTTGTTTTCCATATTTACGATTGGATAGGTAAACTGATTTTGAAAATACTACCATGGTTTAACTTACTTATTAAAGTCACTTTGCCTCCGTGAGCTTCCACAATTTTTTTGACATAACTAAGTCCTAAGCCAAATCCCTTTACATTGTGAACATTGCCCGTTGGTACCCGATAAAAGGGTTCAAATACAGTTTCAATTAAATCTTTAGCAATACCTATTCCTTCATCTTGGATGGAAAAAGTAAAAGATTGATCATTGTTTTGACTGGATATTTTCACTTTTGGATGGCCTTGGCTATACTTGATGGCATTGTCCAACAGATTAAATAATACATTGGAAATATGCACCTCATCAATTTGGATGGAGGCATTTTCGGCTGCTAAGTCTAGACTGATTTCTCCATTTTGAGATTGAATCAGGGGCCCATTCATTTCTACTACTTGGCGGATTAATGCGTGTAAATCGACTTTCTTCTTTTTTAGGCTTATTTCTTCCTTTTCCATTTGGGCAGTTTGAAGCACACGCTCTACTTGCTGCCCCAAGCGAATATTTTCATCTTTTATAATACCTAAATAACGCTGAATCGAATCGTTATTCAACATGATAGGATCTTCTTGGATTAACTGGGTCGCAAGTGAAATGGTTGAAATAGGGGTTTTGAATTCATGCGTCATGTTATTGATGAAATCATTTTTCACCTCTGCCAATTTTTTCTGTTTCAAAATAGTCATAATGGCTACATAGAAACAGGCAATCATAATCAATAATAGAATCGCTGAGCCCCAAAGATTCATGGTCATGGCTTGCCAAATGATCGAATCTTGATCTGGGAAATATAAACTAAGAAATTCACCTGATGAGGTCAGGTCATTGGGGAATAAGGCTGAAGAAATAAAAACGCCCTCATTGGTTTGTTTCGTTTTGAAACGTTTGATCAATGGAGATGAGGCAAAAATCCAGTCTTTTTCGGATTTGATTTGTAAAGGAGCAATGCCAAAAAAGTAAGCTTGCTGTATTCCTTTTTGGGCCAATTCAAGTTTAATCAAACTGTCGATGTAGTGTGGTTCCACTCTTTGCTGAATAGGTCGTTCTTTGAATAAAAAATCAGAAAAGACCTCCTTGGCTAGTTCTGTTTTTTGTTTGACTTTTACTAATTCGGCTTTTTCCTTCTGAATATTTTCCTCTTTTTTACTGATTTCTGATTGAATCAATTGCAGGGTTTTTTCTTTGATTTTTTTGTTCAGTCTTTGTTGTTTCTTTCGTGTGTATTTATCCGGTCGATTTAACTCTGTTTCAAAAATTTGATTCAGTTGTTGTTCTTCTTGATACCGTCTTTGAATATCCGAGGAATTAATTTCGAGTTGATGGTATTCTTCAGTGATTTCTGCAATTTGTCCATTGGGCAAAACAAAAGATTTTTTGACATACATAATGTTGTCGGTAGGAATTTCATTTTGGAAATTCCTTATTCTATTTCGGCCAAAATTTTCTGAATTATTAGGTCCAATCAGATCGTTGGTCACCAATTCAGTATTTTTATTGATGGACTTTTTTTTAGGTTTTGAGGCTAATTTTTCGGCCATCAAGTCCAACTCTTTTTTTTGTTTTTCGTAAAGTTGTTGCCTTTGAGCCAATACAATCAATTCTTGTTTTTCTAATTTTCGAACCACCTGCTCAATGGCATCATGCGCTTGATCAATAAATTGCTTTTTTTTCGATTCCATCATAAAGCCAAGCCAATATGCCTGAAAGGCCATTAAGCCAATCAGGGCAACCGTCATTGCTCCAATAATTAATCGAATTTTATTTTTTGACATGTTTGAAAAATCACGGTACAAAAGTAAAGGATAATTTCATTGATGATTCTTTTCCTTGCAAGCTTAACATTCTTTAACATTTAGGTTTTCAATGAATTGTGTAAGTTTGCAGGGTTTAAAACATAATTATATGAAAAAAATATTCATTGTGGGATTGTTGAGCCTAGCTACTTTCTCCGTATTTGCTCAAGAAGCAAGCAAAAAGAACATGACGAGCATGAAAATTGTCATTGAGGACAATGGGAAACAAGAAGTCATTGAAAAGGAATTTTCGAATGATGCAATCGCTCAAAAGGAAATTAAAAAGTTTTCGGATTCGTTGGATGTATCGATGAAACAATCGAATGGTAAGCGAAAAATTGTGACGATTAATGTAAATAAAAGCAAAGATGAATTTTCAACTTTAAGCGATGTACCAGGTAAAGAATCGAAACGTATTATTATTCGTCGTAATAAAGATGGTATGGGGCCTGAGGGGAATGATGTAATGATTTTGCGTAATGATGGAAGAAAAGGTGCGATTGTTAAACGATTTGGCCGTCCTGAAGATGATATGAGGAAAGGTAAATTGGATGATGATGAAATTCATGTGCAAGTAGACGGTTCCAAAATTTTAGGAAAGAGTGATTTGTCTCCAGGGACTATCATGCAACTTGAAGAAAGACGTTTTGGATTTCCTGACAAGCCGAAGAAAAACAAAGGGTTTTCTAAAACCATTCAAGGCTTATCCGCAAATCCTAACAATCCTTTTAATGGCAAAATCAATGTTCGTTTTCATGCCATTGAAAAAGGAGATGTGGTGATTTCGGTTACGGATGTAAATGGAAAGGAAGTGGCAACTGAGTCGGTGAAGAATTTTGAGGGGAAATACTTGGGACAAGTGGATCTTAAAAAGGCGAATCCGGGCATTTATTTTGTACGAGCTGTTCAAAATAATGATGGATTGGTGATTAGAGTAGAAGTTAAGTAGATTAATTGCTTGTGGATTATGAATTATGGGAAAAGAAAACCCATAATTCATAATTTTTTAACCTAAAATAAAGTTCCTAATCCTGCTTTGGGAACTATTCCAACATGTCGGTAAGCTTTTTCTGTCGCTTCTCTACCTCGAGAAGTACGTTTTAAAAATCCTTCTTGGATTAAAAAGGGCTCATAGACTTCTTCAATTGTTTCGGCTTCTTCGCCACACGCGGTTGCGATGGTCGTTAGACCTACAGGGCCTCCTTTGAATTTTTCGATAATAGTTAAAAGGATTCGGTTATCCATTTCGTCTAAACCATTTTGATCTACATCTAGTGCCTGTAGTGCAATTTTAGCAATTTCTTCATCGATTTTACCTGTTCCTTTCATTTGGGCGAAATCACGTGTTCTTCTCAATAAATTATTGGCTATACGAGGTGTCCCTCTGGATCTTCTGGCAATTTCGTAGGCGCCTGATTCTTCAATAGGCATTTTTAAAATCGTCGCCGAGCGTTTTACGATGCTCGTTAATAATTCTGCATTGTAATATTCCAAACGGGCATTGATGCCAAAACGCGCTCGAAGTGGAGAAGTTAATAGTCCAGCTCGGGTTGTTGCGCCAATTAATGTGAAAGGATTTAAGCCAATTTGAATGCTTCTGGCATTTGGACCTGAGTCCAACATGATATCTATTTTATAATCTTCCATGGCAGAATAAAGATATTCTTCCACAATGGGATTTAAGCGATGTATTTCATCAATAAAAAGTACATCAAACGGCTGTAAATTGGTTAACAAGCCAGCCAAATCAGAAGGTTTGTCCAAAACGGGACCTGAGGTAATCTTTAAGGTTGAACCTAATTCGTTGGCAATGATGTGGGATAATGTGGTTTTACCTAAACCCGGAGGGCCATGCAATAATACATGGTCTAAGGCTTCATCTCTGCCTTTGGCTGCACCCACGAAGACTTGAAGATTATCTACAATTTTTCCTTGTCCAGCAAAATCCAAAAAACTCAAAGGTCGTAAGGCCTTATCATATTCTTTTTCCTGGGGATTTAAAGATTCAGACTCTCCCGTTAAATAATCTTCGCGCATATGGATAGATGGTAATTAGCAAAGATATTGAAAATGAGTAAAGATGTAAAGTCCTTTTTAAATATTACCAGGGTGTTGATAATATTAAATTAAAATCAGATGATTAAAAAATTTTGTATAATAAATACGCGTTGATTTTTCTTTTAATAAGAAATATTATGAATCAAAAATTCAGACAAAGAAAAATAATTCGTTTACAGGGTTTTGATTACTCACTAGCAGGTTCGTATTTCATTACGATAAATTGTCAAAATCGTATTCCAAGGTTTGGAAGAATAGAAAATGGTCAGATGATTTTGAATCAGAATGGACAAATTGCTCACGATGAGTGGGTTAAATTATCTACTCGATTCCCTAGTATGGTTAAAGATGTTTTTCAAATAATGCCTGATCATATCCATGGGATAATTACTTTAACTGAAGTAGATGCAAGTTCAAGAGTTTCAGTTTCAGATATTATTGGAGCTTATAAGTCCATTGTGATGGTGAAATGTTTGGAATTATATCAATTAAATAATCAAAGAATGGGAAAATTTTGGCATAATCGATTTCATGATCGAATTATTCGGGATGATTATGCACATCAGAATATTGCAAAATATATTATTGATAACCCGATTAATTGGAACAAAAATCCGTAGGGTCGACCCTCGCGGTCGACCGTAAGTAAGGGTATATTTAGGTCAACCGCAAGGGTCGACCGTACGGCCGCAAGGGTTTTTAGGTAGGTCAACCGCAAGGGTCGACCGTAAGTAAGGATATATATAGGTCAACCGCAAGGGTCGACCGTACGGCCGCAAGGGTTTTTAGGTAGGTCAACCGCAAGGGTCGACCGTAAGTAAGGATATATATAGGTCAACCGCAAGGGTTGACCGTACGGCCGCAAGGGTTTTTAGGTAGGTCAACGCAAGGGTCGACCGTAGGGCCGCAAGGGTTTTTAGGTAGGTCAACCGCAAGGGTTGACCGTACGGCAGCAAGGGTTTTTAGGTAGGTCAACCGCAAGGGTTGACCGTACGTACGGCCGCAAGGGTTTTTAGGTAGTTCAACCGCAAGGCTCGACCGTACGGCCGCTAATGTTTGGGACAATCGCAGCTTTTCTTTTTGAAAAGTCCCCAAAGAAAACCTCTCTTTTTACGAACCTTATTGGCCTTTTTGAAATTATTCGGAGAATAATGCACGGTGCTGTTTTTCGAACTAGCCAATGTTTCGTTTGGTAGATTGAACGTCATTAATACAATCAATAATAGGTATTTCATATTCCAAATGATTTGTGCAAACTTAGGATAATTTGATGAAATATAAACGATAAAGACAGTACTGAAATTTCATTCCCTTGAAAAATTTTGGAAGCTCAATAAATAATCCGATACTTGTATAATAAATTTAATCGATTTTATGTGCGATACGTTGTTTAGCCCTGCCCATCTGAATCTACATGGACATGCTATTTTAGCAAAAAACTCTGACCGTGAGCCTAATGAAGCACAGCAAATTGTTCGAATTCCTGCTACCAAACGTTTGAATAAAAATGTTCAAACTACTTTCATTAACATCGATTGTCCAGAAGACGTATTTGAAGTCATTCTTTCCAAACCTTTTCAAATGTGGGGTGCCGAAATGGGGGCGAATGAACACGCCGTGGCCATTGGAAATGAGGCGGTTTTTACTAAAATAAAGCTGCCTAAAAAAAATCAAGGTTTAACCGGAATGGACATGCTTCGTTTGGCCTTGGAGCAATCGAAAACAGCGTTAGATGCCATTAGTCTTATTAAGTATTTATTGGCTACCTATGGCCAAGATGCTTGCGGAGGCTATCAGGATAAAGGAATGTTTTACAGCAATAGTTTTCTGATTGCCGATCCTTCCTCGGCCTATATTCTTGAAACGGCTGGATATTTTTGGGTACAAAAAAAGGTTGATTCCTATACTTCGATTTCTAATATCTTAACCATTGGCACCGATTTTGATGATATTCATCCCGATGCAATGGAATTTGCCTATCAAAAGAAATGGGCTTCTCGTAATGATAATTTCAATTTTCAAAAAGCATTTTCAGAACCTATTATGTCATTTTTGGGGAAAGGGTCTCAACGAAAATTCCAATGCGATCAGCAAGGTGTTTTGGCAAGTACATCGGTTAAATTCGAACTAAAAGACGCCATGTCAATTTTACGAAGCCATAAATCGGGTCTCAATTTTGAACCTTGCAATGGGGATATGGGCAGTATTTGTTTGCATGCCCAAGGATTATTAACACCATCTCAAACGACAGGAAGCATGGTGGCAGAACTTCGTGACAAGGCACCTTCTACCATTTGGTTGACGGGTTCAGCGGCTCCTTGTTTAAGCGTTTTTAAGCCATTTTATGTTGGAACCAAGGTCCTCAATGAGGAGAATTTTGTATGTCCGAGTGCCAAAAAGGATCGATCCTATTGGTGGCAATGGGAAGAATTGCACCGCCAAGCTTTACAAAATTATCAACCTATTCATGATGAAATTTGCTCTTTTCAAGAGAAAAGTGAAGCGGATTGGATAGAAAAAGATCTTCAATGGGTGCAAGAAAAAGATCAAACTCAATTGGAAAAATTCAGTCAAGAGAATTTGGATGATACCAAGCGATTATTAATCGAATTAAAAGAGAAATTCAAGAATTTGCCCTCTAAACATAAGGGGCATTTATACCAGTTATATTGGAATTGGCAAAATAAAAAAGCTTAAAATGAAAACCATTCAAACGAATATTTTGATCGTTGGAGCAGGATTTGCTGGTATTGCTGCTGCCAAAAAATTAAAAGCAGCTAACAAAGACTTTGTGCTGATTGAGGCTCGTGATCGAATAGGGGGTAGAACTTTAACGGAAACCCTGGATTGTGGAGTAAGTGTTGATCTAGGTGCCAAATGGGCTGGGCCAAGCCAACATTTATTGTGGGAATGGATTCGTGAAACTGAAACAGAGAGTTATGAAACCTATGATTCTGGGAAAAATCTGCTCAAATTTGGCGAGAAAATTTCCTCATATACCGGGGTTATTCCTAAAATTGATCCCATTTCTTTGGTCGATTTAGGCTTGGCCATTGAAAAAATAAATAAGTTGTCTAAAGGTATTTCCTTGGAAAATCCATGGGACCATCCCAAAGCAAAGGAATATGATTCCATGACCTTGGCAACCTGGATGGACAAAAATATCTGGACCAAGAAAGCTCGCCATTTGTTTGAAATAGGCATTCAAACTGTCTTTGCATCGGAAGCTAGCGAGATATCCTTGTTGTTTGCTTTGTTTTATTTCCAATCGGGCGATAACATGGACACTTTGATTTCCATTAAAAATGGAGCACAACAAACCATTTTGAAAGGTGGAATGCAAGGATTAGCCAAAAAGATCGCAGAACCGATGATGGAAAATATGCATTTCAATCAAGCATTAAGGAAAATTACTCAGCACGAAAATGGCTTGATTGCCGAAACGGATCATTTAAGAATCGAAGCCAACAAATGTATTTTGGCACTGGCTCCGACTTTGTTGAACCAAATTCAATTTGATCCTATACTACCTCAACAAAAAGCACAATTGTATCAACGAATGCCCATGGGTGCAGCGATGAAATGTTATTGCATTTATCCAACTCCTTTTTGGCGAGAATCTGGTTTAAGTGGTCAAATTGTAAGTGATGAATACCCTGTTAAGGTCACGTTTGATGTAGGTCATAGTGATTCAGATAAAGGAATCATGTTGGTCTTTGTGGAAGGGAATGATGCGCGGAATTTCATTGATTTATCACCAACAGAAAGAGAAAAATTGGTTTTGCAACGCCTCGTTAAAGTATTTGGTGAAAAAGCAGCACAACCTGTTCAATACATTGATAAATGTTGGACGGAGGAAGAATATTCCCGAGGTTGTTATACAGGTTTAATGGGCCCCAATACCATGACCCAATTTGGCGCACATTTACGAACTCCATTTATGCACCTGCATTTTGCTGGTACCGAAACTGCTACTCGCTGGAATGGTTATGTAGATGGCGCTATTTCAAGTGGGTATCGGGAAGCGGAGAAGGTAATAGGTAAAAGGTAATAGGTAAAAGGTAATAGGTAAAAGGTAATAGGGGTTTTTAATCTTTTCTTCGATTTTCATTTGTTTCTTAAGCAGATGAATATATTTTTTTCTTCGACTCTTCTCCTCAACCAACAACTTTTACCTATTACCTACTACCTCTTACCTAAACACCTATTTCAGTCTCTCCTTAAAATACCCAATGGCTAAGTTCCAAGCTTCTTCTGTTGCTTTTTTATCAAAAGCAGGATTGGATGGATTCGCAAATGCGTGTTCGGCATCAAAAATTTTGGCAGTCACTTTTTTACCTGCTTCTTTCATGCTTGCCTCAAATTCAGCGACAACTTTTGGATTGATCCATTGTTCTTTTCCTGCAAAAAGCCCCAGCACATCTGTATTTAATCCTTTTAATTGAGCAACATCACGAATCGGCATGCCATAATACATCACGCAAGCAACGGCTTGTTTTTCGGCTAATATGGATGCTTTTAAGGATAAACCACCTCCAAAGCACCAGCCTACGGTTGCAATTTTTGCTTTTGGACCAGCATAAGCAATGGCTCCTTTGATAATGGATTCCAGTCTTGCTGGATTTGCTCCTGACATGTATTTACCCGCATCTTCTCTAGTTGTAGCTACTTTTCCATCATACATATCTATCGCTAAAACATTCACATTGCCTAACGTCGAGTAAAAATGCTCAGCTTCTCTTTTGATATGGTCATTTAATCCCCACCATTCTTGAAAAACAAATAAAGTGTAGTTCGTTGGTTGGGCAGCCTTGATGAAATAAGCGTTGGCTTTTTGACCATCTGGTGTAGCAAATTCAATCATTTCAGCACCTACTTTACTTACATGGTGATAAGGCTTAGGCAAGGCATGCGATTTTTGGAAGGCTTTATTTTTGGCTAATAATTGCATTTCGTCTTTTTTGACAAAGCAGCAAGATTGACCATTTGCATTCCAGATTAAAAATAGGGAAAGTCCGATAGTTAATAGATTCCTCATGAGATATAAATTTTTTTGCTAAAAATAACCGAAAATTTCGGTTTTAGTCTTAATTTGCCAGCTAGTATTTATCTAAACTTATTTTTATGAAATCAACGTGCTTCGGATTCTCCCGAATAGTCTTGAGTTTTTGTGTCTCCCTTTTCATTTTTCAAAGTGCTTTCGCTCAAAATGTCAATGTATTGAAAGGAAAAAAAGTGCTTGTTTTTTCTTCAACAAAGGCATTTCGACATGCTTCTATCAAAGCAGGGAAAGCTGCATTTTTGAAAATGGCTGCTGAAAAAGGTTTTCAAGCTGATACCACAGAAAATGCTTCGGTGTTCACGGAAAATAACTTAAAGAAATACCGCGCTGTGGTGTTTTTAAGCACAACGGGTAATGTGCTGAATGATGCTCAGCAAAATGCTTTTGAGCGTTTTATTCAAGCAGGTGGAGGTTATTTGGGTATACATGCCGCAACGGATACGGAATATGATTGGCCTTGGTACACGAAATTGGCTGGTGGGCAATTTGCCTCTCACCCAGGCCGTCCCAATGTACAAGTAGGGAAAATGCATGTGTTGGATAAAACGCATATTTCCACCGCACATATGCCAGAATCATTTGATCGAAAAGACGAATTTTATGATATCAAAAACTTCAATAAAGATGTGAAGGTATTGGTGACAGTAGATGAAAAAACATACAAAGATGGCAAAATGGGTGATTTTCATCCAATGGCTTGGTACCATGAATACGATGGCGGCCGTTCGTTTTATACCAACTGGGGACATACCGATGAGACTTTTTCAGAGCCTTTGGTGTTAGATCAAATTTGGGGTGGATTGCAATGGATTTCTTCCGGTGGAGATATCAATTATAATAAGAAATTGAGAACAGGTGTTTTGCCAGAAGATAATCGTTTCACTAAAACTATTTTAGATAAAAATTTAGATGAACCAACTGAACTTGCCGTAACCGAAGGTGGCAAAATTTTCTTTTCAGAAAGAAAAGGGAAGTTGAAAATGTACGATCCTAAAAAAGGTAAAACAAAGGTAATTGCGGATTTGAACGTTTTTTCAAAATTTGAATATGGTTTAATGGGATTGAACATTGATCCGAATTATTCCAAAAATAAGTGGATTTATTTGTTTTATTCTCCACAAACAGGCCAACCTGATACCGCACAACATTTATCGAGATTTGTGTATGATGATGTGAACGACACCTTAGTGATGAGTTCTGAAAAAGTGCTTTTACGAGTTCCAGTGAAAAGAACGGGATGTTGCCATACAGGTGGATCCATTGCATGGGATAAAGCAGGTAATTTATATGTATCAACGGGTGATGACACCAATCCATTTGATTCCAATGGATTTTCTCCGGCAGATAACAGAGAAGGACGTGCAGGTTGGGATGCTAGAGCAACTAGTTCGAATACCAATGATTTAAGAGGTAAAATTTTACGTATCAAACCACAAGATGATGGTACTTACACCATTCCATCCGACAATTTATATCCCAACAAAATATACCATGCAAAACAAGAAATTTATGTGATGGGAAATCGTAATCCTTACCGTATTTCGGTGGATCAACGCACTGGATTTTTATATTGGGGAGAGGTAGGGCCAGATGCTGGAGAACCCACCGAAAAATATGGTCCTCGAGGACATGATGAAGTAAATCAAGCTCGTCAAGCAGGGTACTTCGGTTGGCCATTGTTTGTTGCCGATAACAAAGCCTATAATCAAAGAGATTTTGCCAAGGATTCCACTTGGGCCAAATACGATCCCATGGCTCCGGTGAATACTTCGCCGCACAATACTGGATTTGCTCATTTGCCAAAGGCTCAAAAAGCTTTTATTTATTATCCATATGCGGATTCACCAGAATTTGGACCCGTAATTAGCAAAGGTTCTCGTAATGCCATGGCAGGTCCTGTGTATTACAGCGATGATTATGCCAAAAATTCGACCGTGAAATTCCCATCTTATTATGATGGAAAATTATTTGCGTACGATTGGGCAAGAGATATCATTTATGCCGTTTCTATGAATGACAAAGGAGATTTTGTCCAAATGGAAAGATTTTTACCCAATATGACATTCTCGCATCCGGTGGATATGGAGTTTCACAAAGATGGTGCTTTGTATGGTTTAGAGTATGGACCCAATTGGTTTGCTCAAAACGAAGAAGCAATCTTGTATAAATTGGAATACAATGCCGGAAATAGAATTCCGAATGTATCAGTGAAAGCCGACAAAAAGGTAGGTGCTGCACCATTGAAGGTGAAATTTTCTTCGGAAGGTACAGTTGATTATGATGGCGATAAAATCTCCTATCAATGGAATTTTGGTAATGGACAAACGTCTACAGCTGCTAATCCAACCTTTACTTATTCAAAACCGGGTAAATACAAAGCAGTGTTGAAAGTAAAAGATGCCAAAGGAAATGTTGGATCTGCTTCGGTGGATTTTGTAGTAGGTAATGAAATTCCAAGTATTGATGTAGCCATTGAAGGCAATAAATCCTTTTACTGGAATGATAAAAGTGTTAAGTATGAGGTGAAAGTGGATGATAAAGAAGATGGATCTACGAAGAATAATAAAATTGCTTCAGATGATATTTTGTTGAGTATTGATTATTTGGAAGGTTATGATAAAACTGTAATTGCTCAAGGACATCAAGCGAATACATCTTTTTCAAGTGGTAAGCGATTAATGGATTTATCGGATTGCAAAACATGCCATGCGAAAGAGAAAAAATCGATTGGGCCATCATGGATTGATGTGAGCAAAAAATATCGAGCAAGTGCTCAGAACATTGATGCCTTGGCTAAGAAAATCATCAATGGTGGTGGTGGTGTTTGGGGCGAGCAGGTCATGGCAGCGCATCCACAAATCACAAATTCAGATGCGAAAGAAATTGTTCAATATATCTTGAGTTTGGGAGATGCTAAAAAGGCTTCTAAGCCGATCAAAGGAGAATATACGCCTCAAGATAAAGGCAAGCCAGGAACCTTTATTTTTGCAGCGACATATACTGATAAAGGTAACGGTTCGATAGCTCCTGCAACAGGAACAAAAGTGATTACTTTGAGAGATGCACATGTGGCAGGTGTGAATTTTGATAATGCTGTCAAGGCAATGAAAATGAAGGTAGATGGCTTTGGCGATTTATTGATTGCGACCGGTGATAAAGGTTATGCTCAATTCTCCAATATTGATTTAACAGGAATTAAGTCGGTGAAAATCTTTGCAACTTATTTAGAGGGTACAACAGCTGGAGGTAAATTGGAATTACACACAGGTAGTCCAACAGGGCCATTGGCTGGATCTATCGACATCAACGCAACCAAGCAATTTGATATGCCATTGAGCGTAACGGGAGTGAATGATTTGTATTTTGTGTTTGTGGCTAATCCAAATTCAGGTGACAAACCACTTTATGCGATAAAGGAGTTTTATTTTAATTAGGTATAATAAGAGAGGAGAGAGAAAAGAGGAAAGAGAAAAGAGAAAAAACTCTTACCTCTTACCTCTTACCTTTTACCTCTTACCTCTTACCTTTTACCTCTTACCTTTTACCTTTTACCTAAAACCATGGGTTTACTACAAGAATTCAAAACATTTGCCATGAAAGGCAGCGTCATCGACTTGGCAGTAGGGGTGGTGATAGGTGGTGAATTCAGTAAGATAGTGTCGTCTTTGGTAGAGGACATCATAACACCTGCCATTTTAACGCCCGTGTTGAATGCAGCGCATTTGACGGATATGAACAAATTGGTGATTCCGGGCACAGCCATCAAATACGGTAATTTTTTATCCACATTCATTTCCTTTTTGATTGTCGCTTTTGCCTTGTTCATTATTTTGAAAGCCATTAATAAAGCGAGGGAAAAGTAGCGTCGACCCTTGCGGTTGAATTAGGTAATAGGTAAAAGTAGCGTCGACCCTTGCGGTTGAATTAGGTAATAGGTATAAGTAGAGTCGACCCTTGCGGTTGACTTATGTAAGAGGGAATCATAAATATTATGCAAGAAATAATTTGTCCACATTGCAAGAAAGCATTTAAAATTGATGAGTCAGGTTTTGCTGATATTGTTAAGCAAATACGTGATCATCAATTTGAGGAAGAGATACAAAATCGTTTGCAGATTGCAGAACGAGAAAAGGAGAGTGCTGTGCAGTTAGTGGAAGCCAATTTACGAGTTAAGTTACAAGAATATATTTCCAAAAAAGATCAGGAAGTTGCCCAATTGAAATCCCATGCGGCAGCGGAATTAGCGCAAAAAATGGCTGAAAAAGAGTCGAAAATTGCTGCCATGGAAGCAAGAATTCAAAACGCTGACCTTCAAAAAGATCTTTCTGTACAAACAGCTGTGCAACAAATTCAAGACGAGCGTAATCAATTGAAGATGGATTTGTTGAAGGTAGAATCCGAAAAGCAATTGGCCGTTCTTTCCTTAAAAGAGCAGCATAATGCTGATTTAAGGCTTAAAGATGAAATAATTAAGTTCAAGGAGGAGGAGATTCAATTGCACAAGGACATGAAGTTGAAATTGTCCACCAAGTTGATTGGGGAAACGTTGGAACAACATTGCAAAACGCAGTTTGATTTAGTGCATAACATGGCTTTTCCAAGAGCCAGTTTTGAGAAAGACAATGATGTGAAAACCGGCACGAAAGGGGATTTCATTTACCGAGAATTGGATGAGCAGGGAAACGAAATTTTGTCGATCATGTTTGAGATGAAAAATGAAGGAGATGAGACGGCCACGAAGAAGCGAAATGAAGATTTCTTTGATAAATTAGACAAAGACCGTAATGAGAAACAATGCGAGTATGCCATTTTAGTTTCGCTTTTGGAAAAGGATAATGAGTTTTATAATTCAGGCATTGTGGATGTTTCTCATAAATATCCCAATATGCTGGTCATCAGACCGCAGTTTTTCATTCAGATTATTTCCATTTTGAGAAAAAGTGGTTTAGACTCGCTAAAATACAAAGCTGAATTGGCTCAAGTAAAGAATCAAAACATCGACATCACGAATTTTGAAAAGAAGATTCAAGAGTTTAAAGATGGTGTAGCTTATAATTATACATTGGCACAAAAGAAATTCTTGGAGGCGATTGAAAATATCAATAAATCGATCAAGGATTTAGAAAAAACGCGGGACGCTCTCATTAGTTCAGAAAACAATCTTCGATTAGCTAACGACAAGACAGACGGTTTAACGATTAAGAAATTGACTCACGGGAATCCAACGATGAAAGAAAAGTTTAAGGAGGCTTCGTCTGGTGAGGAGGAAGGGTAGAACAAGTATAATAAAAATTGTAGTGGTTTGGTAAGTGTCCTCCGCCTTCGGCTTCGCTCGGGCATCGGTCTATCACCTCTTCACCACTTTCCTCAAATACAACATCTCCACTTTTTTCCTAGCCCAAGGGGTGCGGCGTAAAAAGGTTAAGCTGGATTTGATGCTGGGGTCTATGGCAAAGCAATTGATGCGTATCTGACGAGACATTTCCTCCCAGCCCATGGTTTCGACAAGCTCGGTTAAAATCATTTCCAATGTTTTTCCGTGTAATGGATCACTCATTTTCTTGGTGTTTTCTTTGTGCTCTTGGTGTTTAATTATATTTTTTAACACTAAGTTCACAAAGTTATAATTGATTACATCGTTAGTTCCAACCAACGAAGTTCCATTTCTTCCAAATTGGATTTAAGTTGTTCAAACTCTTTAGCTAATTCTTCAATTTTAGAAAAATCGCTGATTTCTGAGAGTTGAATTTCCAAAGCAGCAATTTTAACTTCTAAAGCTGGGATTCCCTTTTCCAATTCCTCAAACTCCTTCTGCTCTTTGAAAGATAATTTCTTTGTGCTTACTTGAATAGCTGGGGATTCGGTCATGGCTGGACTCACTTTTGCCACTTTTACTTCAGGTTCTTTTTCTTTGTTCTCCAACGCTAAACGGTAATCCGTGTAATTTCCATTAAAGAAATTCACCTCGCCTTCGCCTTCCACCAAGATCAATTGATCCACCAAATTATCCATGAAGTACCTGTCGTGAGATACTAACAATAAACAACCTTGGAATTCACTCAAAAAATCTTCTAATAACTGTAACGTATCCAAGTCCAAATCGTTGGTTGGCTCATCCAAAATCAAGAAATTAGGATTCTTGACCAATACTTTCATCAATTGCAATCTCTTCTTTTCCCCTCCCGATAATTTGGAAACTGGGGTGTATTGTTGAGCCGTTGGGAACAAAAATTTACTCAAAAACTGACTAGGAGTTAAACTCTCATTTTTCCCGTACGGAATTACTTCTGCAATTTCCGTAATCGTATCAATCACTCTTTGCTCGGGTCTAAATTCAAATGGTAATTGGGTATAATATCCAATCACCAAAGTTTCTCCCGGATCAATGGTACCAGAATCGGGTTGTGCATTGCCTGTCAATAATTGAAGAAAGGTTGTTTTACCAGCTCCATTCTTTCCAACAATACCAATACGATCCTTTTTCTTGAAGGTATAAGTGAAATCATTGACGATTTTCTTTTCACCCCAAGCCTTTTTTAAATGATTGATTTCAATGATTTTATTGCCTAGTCTCGACATCTGAATGTTCAATTCTAGTTTGCTATCATCTATTTTCTTGTTTGCTTTCTCTTCTGTTTCGTGGAATGCATCAATCCGATATTGCGCTTTTGTTCCTCTTGCTTTGGGTTGCTTGCGCATCCATTCCAATTCCTTGCGATAGAGGTTTTTTGCTTTGGAAATACTGCTAGCCTCTGAAGCTTCTCGCTCGGCTTTCTTTTCTAAGAAATACGCATAATTTCCTTCGTAGGTGTACAATGATCCGTCCGCCAATTCGAACATTTTGTTGCAAATCTTGTCCAAAAAGTATCTATCGTGAGAAACTACCAAAACGGTTACATTCGGCCCTGACATGATCCCTTCTAACCACTCAATGGTCTCAATATCCAAGTGGTTGGTGGGTTCATCCAAAATCATGATATCTGGACTCTCGATCAATAATTTAGCTAATGCCAATCGTTTCTTTTGTCCTCCTGAAAGTGTGGAAACTTTTTGTTCGCCATCTGGAATGCCCAATCGGGAAATGATTTGCTTAGCTCTTGCTTCATAATCCCAAGCGTTGTTGATTTCCATCAAAGAAAACGCTTCTTCCAATTCCTTCGGATCTCCCGAAATCATGGCTTTTTCGTAATATTTGATCGCTACTGCACTAGGTAAATCATCCGAAAACAGGTAGTTCAACACTTCCTCATTTTCATTGAAATCGGGATTTTGTGGTAGATAACCTACTCGAATTCCTTTACGGATGGAGATTTTTCCTTCATCTGGACTTTGCATTCCCATCAATGTTTCCATCAAAGTGGTTTTGCCTGTTCCGTTTTTGCCAATTAAGGCCACTTTTTCACCTTTTTGTAAACCGAAAAATAGGTTTTTAAATACCCATCTTTCGCCCAAATTGCGTGAAACATTCTCTGCCGAAAGGTAATTCATGTGTGTTTGTTAAAGAATTCGATTAGGAATTCGCTTCTTCTCTCATTTTTTTGCGCAATACATTACCTGAAACCAAGATACTGATCTCGTATAGTCCAAATAATGGAATGGCTACCAAGAGTTGAGAAATCATATCCGGTGAGGGGGTGATAACCGCTGCTAGTAGTAAAATAACGATTAATGCATGTTTTCTGTACTCTCGCATGAAAGAAGGGGTTAAGATACCCACTTGAGACAAGACGAATGCGATCATGGGTAATTGGAAGGTGATTCCACACGCAAGGGTCAGCATCGAAAGTAAAGAAATGTAATCGTTGATATCAAATTGATTTTGAATCGAAGGATCCAATTTGAAATTAGCTAGAAAGTTAATCGCCATAGGAGCTACGATGAAATAACCGAAAGAAACTCCTGTGAAAAATAACAAGGAAACCCAAAATACAGCTCCACGAGCTGCTTTAAGTTCTTTGTTTTTTAAGCCTGGTTTAATGAATCTCCAAATTTCAAAAAACAAATAAGGAAAACCGAAAATTAAACCAACAATGATGGATTGTGTTAAGGCCATCATGAATTGTCCAGAAACTTCTCTGCTTTGTAAGATAAAATCTGCTTTTTCCATGCAAAGACTGGTCATGCCTGTCATCTCTGCAATGTGACAAAGAGCTTGATTGGTCCAAAAATCAACTTTGGTTGGCCCCATAATGATGATGCCAAATATTTCATTTCGAAAAATCCATGCTGCAACCGTAAACGTTACTACTGCAATCAGTGAACGAATAATGTGCCAACGCAATTCTTCTAAATGATCCATGAATGACATTTCAGAGCCATCCTTATCATCATTTTCACTTGAATTATCTTCCCAATCTTGATCTAAACTCATGATTTATTTTAATTAATAAAGAGGGAATTGTTTCATCCACTCGTTTACTTCACCTTTGATTTGACTTAAGACTGCTTCGTTTTCATGGTTCATCAAGGCTTTGTCGACTAATTCAACAATCTGAACCATTTCCGTTTCTTTTAAACCTCGTGTGGTCATGGCAGCAGTACCTACACGCATTCCAGAAGTAACAAATGGAGATTTGTCGTCAAATGGAACCATATTTTTATT
Organism: Aquirufa sp. ROCK2-A2; assembly: GCF_054558485.1. Lineage (NCBI taxonomy): Bacteria > Pseudomonadati > Bacteroidota > Cytophagia > Cytophagales > Flectobacillaceae > Aquirufa > Aquirufa sp. ROCK2-A2. Next base: position 489,176 of record NZ_JBPXKA010000002.1, on the reverse strand, counting down.
GATGGTAATATCTGCTTTGATCAAGGTGTTTTCGGCTAATTTTCCACTTAATCCTTTTGGACGTAAGTCGATTAACATCAAATGATTATCTGTTCCACCCGAAATAATTTCATATCCTTTCGATAAAAATGCTTTGGCCATTGCTTGTGCGTTCACTTGTACTTGTTTCGCATAAGCTTCAAAAGTTGGCGTTAAAGCCTCTCCAAAGGCTATGGCTTTCGCTGCAATGACATGCTCCAATGGGCCGCCTTGAGTTCCTGGGAATACCGCTCCATCCAAACAAGCTGACATCATTTTCAAATCTCCTTTTAGGGTTTTGAAGCCAAATGGGTTTTCGAAATCATTGCCCATCATGATCAAACCACCACGCGGACCACGCAAAGTTTTGTGGGTTGTTGTGGTAACAATATGGCAATGCTGCATGGGATTGTTCAATAAACCTTTCGCAATTAATGCCGAAGGGTGAGAAATATCGGCTAATAAAATAGCACCTACTTGATCAGCAATATTTCTTAAACGAGCATAATCCCAATCTCTTGAATAAGCCGAAGCTCCACAAATGATTAATCTTGGTTGTTCTTTTAAAGCAGTTGCCTCTACTTTATCCCAATCGATTAAACCTGTTTCTTTTTCTACACCGTAGAAAAAAGCTTGAAAATATTTACCTGAGAAATTCACTGGAGAACCGTGTGAAAGGTGACCCCCATGTGAAAGATCAAAACCTAAAATTTTGTCTCCTGGATTCAAAAATGATAAAAATACAGCGGCATTCGCTTGCGCACCTGAGTGCGGTTGTACGTTTGCCCAAGTAGCACCGAACAATTGTTTAGCTCTTTCAATGGCCAAAGTTTCCACTTCATCCACTACCTCACAACCTCCATAATAACGTTTGCCTGGAAGTCCTTCCGCATATTTATTGGTTAATACACTGCCTTGTGCTTCCATCACCTGTGGAGATGTGAAGTTTTCGGAGGCAATTAACTCAATACCAAATTCTTGGCGGTGTGCCTCTTGGTTGATCAAGTCAAAAATTTCTTTGTCGCGCTGGGTTGGGAATGTGCTAGCAGCCATATAAAATAAATGTTCTTAGAATACGTTTTGTGGGTGCAAAAATACGATTTTATATCCGAATAGAAAAAAGATATCGACTATTACCCGTTTCTAATTTAGTTAAAGTTACATTTGAACTTATTTTAAAGAAAAATAATTAGCAAATTTGGAGATTCATTAGAATAACATATGAAATTGAAACAATTATTATTGATTTTTTTGATGCTGTTGAACTGGTCAATGTTCGCTCAGAAAATCGCACCAGCTAAATGGTCTTGGTCATTAAAACCTGAAAAACCTCAATTAGGTCAACAAGCTGAAGTCATTTTTAAAGTGGCCATACAGCCCGGTTGGTATTTGTATTCATCCGATTTTGATAAAGATTTAGGACCTATTGTTACTACGGTAACATTTAATAACCAAGGTGTTGAAACCATTGGCGACTTAAAACCCATCAATCCACATTCCAAATTTGACAAGGAAATTTGGAACGGGACCTACACCTATTTCACGGAAAAAGCAGAATTTCGTCAAAAAGTAAAAATTGTAGCCCCAAATTGGAAAATTGAGGGAATTTATGATTCGCAATCTTGTTCCAACGAGTCGGGATTATGCGTACCTATCAAAGGACCATTTTCCATTGTTGCACCTTCTGATGAGACTTCCTCAACCGCAAAAGTGGATACGGCAATTCCTGATAAAGCAACAACGGAGCTTACTGAATCCAAAGATTCACTGATATCAGACACCATCTCAGCAAAGCAAATTGCGCCCGCTGCTGATTCTCCCCAAGCACCCGAGGAACAATCTTTATTTTCCTTTTTCTTCATTGCTTTAGGAGCCGGATTTTTGGCATTATTAACTCCATGCGTTTATCCCTTGATTCCCATGACGGTGAGTTTCTTTACCAAACAAAAAGGAGGGAAGGGATTAGCCTTTTTATACGGGGGATTTATTGTATTGATTTATGTGTTTTTTGGCACCATATTAGCATTTTTTGCTGGCGCTAGTTTCGCCAATTTCTTGAGCACCCACTGGATTCCGAATATGCTATTTTTTATCATATTTATCTTTTTTGGAATTTCTTTTTTAGGTGCTTTCGAAATAGTATTGCCATCTAATTTAGTCAACAATGTAGATGCCAAATCGGATAAAGGTGGGATAATCGGAGTGTTTTTCATGGCCTTTACGCTGGTTCTGGTATCTTTTTCTTGTACCGGACCATTAGCAGGTTCTATATTGATTGCCGCTTCTCAAGGAGCATTTGTGAAACCCATTGTGGGTATGCTCGGATTTTCTTTGGCATTTGCCATTCCTTTTACCTTGTTTGCTGTGTTTCCAGGATTCATGAAAAAATTACCTAAATCGGGTAATTGGATGAATGAAGTGAAAGTTGTTTTAGGATTCTTGGAAATTGCCTTGGCCTTTAAGTTTTTGAGTGTGGCAGATCAAGTGTATCATTGGCATTTATTGGATCGTGAAATATTTTTAGCTATTTGGATAGCCATTTTTGGAGCCTTGACGTTATATCTATTTGGTAAAATTTCTTTGCCACATGATGGACCTTCGGGCAAACTTTCGGTTCCAAGAACCTTGATTGCAACAGCGGTTTTAGCATTTGTGGTTTATTTGATTCCAGGCATGTTTGGAGCACCCTTAAAAGGACTATCTGGTTGGTTGCCACCGATGGGTACGCAAGATTTTAAAGGTAATTCCAACGAGTCGAGTGCCCAGGAAAAACCGAATACCGCTGTTAAATATGGCGATTTTTTGAAATTACCTTTGGGGTTGAATGGCTTTTTTGATTATGAAGAAGCGAAAGCTTATGCGGTCAAGGTGGGAAAGCCAATGTTCATTGATTTCACGGGACATGGTTGTGTCAATTGTCGAAAAATGGAGGAGAATGTTTGGTCCGATCCACAGGTTTTATCTATTCTTCGTAATGAATATGTAGTGGTGGCTTTGTATTGCGATGATAAAACAGAACTTCCGAAAGATAAATGGTATGTTTCAAAAGATGATGGGCAGGAAAAGAAAACCCTGGGGGATCAGAATTTAGATTTTCAAATTACTCGCTTTAATTCCAATGCTCAGCCACATTATGTGTTGATGGATCCAAGAAAAGATTTGCAAGCCCTTCAAAAGCCTGTTGCATTTGATTTAGATGTTACTCATTTTGTTGATTTTCTGAATAAGGGAATTGCAGCCTATAAATCGAATCAATAATGCCTTGGGGAAAATATTTGGCTGTTATGTTGGGAACTGCCTTGAAATACATTGCTGGGCCTATTGCAGGATTTAGCATGGGTTTAACTTGGTATGAAACCTTGTTGGCCTCCTGGATTGGATTCATGCTGACGGTCATTTTAATCGTATCCATTGGAAAAATGTTAGTGAAATGGGTGGCTAGTTTTCGAAAAACCAAACCCTTGGTTTTTTCTAAAAGAGCCCGTTATGCTGTAGGTATTTGGCAGAAATTTGGAATCAAAGGGATAGCAGCCTTAACGCCATTGATTTTCACACCTATTGGAGGTAGTTTATTGTCTTTGTCGTTCAAAGTTCCTTTACCAAGAATCTTATTTTTTATGGCCATTTCTGGCTTTATATGGTCTTCTATTTACACCTTGATCATTTATCAATTAACTTTTTTGAAGGAGTATTTATTTTAGGTAGTTTTAAAGAATATCTAACCTAAAACTTTGTGTAAAATTATCTAATTAGATAACTTTGCCTACTGAATATTCATGGATGAGAACTTCCAAAGAAAAATTTTCTTCTATGAAAATTATTTCCTAGATTTTTTTAAACCTCTGCCAAATGCAGTGAAAGATAAAATTTCGTGGACCTTAAATTTGTTGAAAGTACTGGAAAAAATTCCGGTGCATTATTTTAAACATATTTCTGGTACCAATGGATTGTATGAAATAAGAATTGAAAGTGGATCATCTATTTTTAGGATATTTAGTTTCTTTGATAAAGGAAATATGATAGTGGTCGCTAATGGATTTCAAAAAAAAACCCAAAAAACGCCAAGGAATGAACTAAAACTGGCAGAAAAACTTAAAAAAGAATACTTCAATGAAAAATCAAAAACCTAATTTAACTTCTCTTGATGCGTTTTTAGATAAAGAATATGGAATCAAAGGCTCTAGTAGTAGAGATAAATATGAGCAGGATTTTGAAGCATTTAAATTGGGGGTTATGCTTCAAGAATTGCGGAAAGAAAAAGGCTTAACCCAATCGCAATTAGCCGAGAAGTGTGGTACTACAAAAACCTATATTTCTAGGATTGAAAATAATGCAAGTGATATAAGATTGTCTACCTTGATTCGTATTATCCAAGTTGGTTTAGGTGGACATCTTAATTTCCACGTAAGTTTTTGAAATAAAAAAAGCCGACGATTGTCGGCTTTTAACTATTTAATTATCTGGGATTTAGTTTCCCTTGCTAATTTCTTTTCCGTTGAATAATTTGGCGCGGATTTCATTTGCTTTCACCTCTAATTCAGGTTTAGCATCGTATTTTAATTTTGTTTGAGCCGCAGCACTATCCGGGTGGACACCGTAAACATATTCATTACCTTCATTCAAGTCTTTTTGCTTGATACGGTTGTTTTTTTGATAATCACAAGACGTTGCAACCAATGCAATCGCTAAAACAGGAAGTAAAGATTTTAATTTCATTTTCTTTTTTGTAATAATTACGGTGCAAAAATATGAAAGAATTGTGAATTATGAGGTATGAGTGATGAATTATTTAGTTATTAGTTATTAGTTAAAAGTGTTTAGAAGTTTGTTCCATTGTTTTAACAATTCTATTGGGCATTATTAATACCCTAATCCAACAACTAATCATTAAATTAATAACTAAACACTAATAATTCGAATTAAGAGTTGAAACTTCTAATTTTTACTTCTCTTTTTTACCGCTTTTGGCTTTGACTCAGCTGAGCCAACGCTGTTTATTCTTTTTTGGGACTTATAAATGAATTTGCGGTTAATCCGACGAAAGATTTGAACGAAGCGGTAGGCGGAGCTTTGACAATGCGCATAGGGTATGTGCGTCAGGGTCAAAGAAAATAGCCGAGAGCGAAGTGAAAATCGGTCAGCTTGCTGATTCGTCTTGGATTAACTTGCGACTAATAAGTTTTTTTGTTTCTTTTTTCTAAAAAAAAGAAATGCCAAAGAAAAAAAGAACCAACAAATTGCATGGATATAATGAATTAGGGAAATCAAAGGTAATGTCAATCTTATTCCAGTTTATTACAGATTTCAACTCTTAATTCGCATTAATAATTAAAAAAACTAAAAACTAATCACTAAACACTAATAACTGATAATTGCTCCTTCAAGAAATCCATCAACTCACTGATGTATTTTTTACTAAAATTGAACTCGATGCCGGCAGTTGCATAAATTTCTTTCATTGGAACCGTGTAACCTAATGCCAAAGCATCCAAATATTGATTTAAGGCATTTTCTGGATTGGCACAATAATTTCTCCAAACCGCCAAGGCACCTAATTGAGCAATGGCGTATTCGATATAATAAAATGGAACTTCAAATAAGTGCAATTGCTTTTGCCAAATATTTGCTTTAATCTCCTCAATTCCCTCCCAGTGGGTAACATTGTCCGAAAATTTCGCAATAATTTCCAACCATTTACTTTCTCTTTCCGCTAAAGTGTGTCCTGGATTTTCATAAATCCAATGTTGAAATGCATCAATGGTTGCGACCCACGGTAGTGTTTCTAAAATATCTTCTAAATGCTTTATTTTAGCTCTTTTAGCTTCTTCCGGATTACTGAAATATTCGTCCCAATAATCCATCGTAATTAACTCCATACTCATGGAAGCTAATTCAGCTACTTCCGAAGGGAAATTTCGAAAGGAATTGATCGGTAAATCTTTGGTTAAAATGGAATGTACGGCATGGCCTCCTTCATGTAATAAAGTGACCATATCTCTCACTTGTCCAGCCGCATTCATGAAAATAAAGGGAAATCCACTTTCCTCCAATGGATAATTGTAGCCTCCCGGATTTTTCCCTTTTCTAGAATCTAAATCAAATCGATTTAAAATAACCATTTCTTTCAAACAATTGGCCAAAAATGGGTTTAAGCGATCAAATACTTGGATTGTTTTTGTCAATAAATCTTCACCTGTTTCAAATGGTTTCAATGGATTTCTGCCCAAAGGGTCCACTGCTTTATCCCAAGGTCTCAGTTCAGACAAACCCATGCTGCTTTTCCTCTTTTCCGCGACCTGATTCAACATCGGAACAACCGTTTCCGCTACGGCTTCATGAAATTCAAAGCAATCGGTAGCTGTATAATCAAAACGGCCTAAACTCGCAAAGGAATAATCTCTAAAATTCTCGAAACCAGCATTTTTGGCTACTTGATCTCTTTTTTGTATTAAAGCAGTATATAGATCGTTCAACTGATTTTTTATCCCCAAACGTTGATCCGCTATTTGTCGATACACCGCTTCTCTGACTTTTCTTTCTGTCGATTCCAAATAGGCATTTGCTTGTTGCAAGGTTTTTTCTTGGCCATCTATCTCCACCATTAAGCCCCCCGTAGCTGCTCCATATTGGGTTTGTAAATTTTGCAATTCAGTGAATAAGGGAATATTTTCTTCCCTGAAAATTTCAATGGCTTTTTTTATGCTACGGAGCATGATTGAGTAACCGGTGGTCGGTAATTCTTGCGTAAATCCACTTTCAATAACTTTCTTGTTCCAAGCATCGTCATACACCGATGCATTAGGCATGATTTCATTGACAAATTGTTGGTAGCTCTTTTGAAGCGACTCATTTTGATTGTCGCACGACATTTTAATATACCTCCAAGCAAAGTTTTCCGACAAATAACTTTCTAACTCGGAACGATTCAAACAAAACTGAATGAGTTCCTCCAAAGAATGAATGCTTTGATTCGATAATTGATCAAAAAAGGGCAAAATACTTTCCCAAGTGGTCAAAATAAAGTCAGTAGGCAAAAAACTCCTGGCTGGAGTTTGAGTTGTAAATGTTCTCATAAAGCGGATTTTTGACAAAAATACTTTAAAAACGTTGTGAACTTAGTGGTAACTTTTCAATCACTAAGTTCACAAAGGATTTGTTTACTTCAATACTTGATACACCAAAAAGGCAGCTAAATAAGCCAATGTGGTCATGTATCCAAATTGAATCAATGGATATTTCCACGATTTGGTTTCCCGATAGGTCGTTGCTAATGTACTCATGCACTGCATGGCGAAAGCATAGAAGATCAATAAAGAAAATCCCAAAGCAGCATCATACAAAGGTTTCCCTGTGGCTGGATTTATCTCTGCTCTCATACGGTTTTTGATGGTGGCATTTTCATCTTCCACTTCGCCGCCCAAACTGTAGATGGTAGACATGGTTCCAACAAATACCTCTCTAGCAGCAAAAGATGTGATCAAGGCGATTCCTATTTTCCAATCATATCCCAAGGGGCGAATCGCCGGTTCAATGAATTTACCAAAATGACCCGCATAAGAATTTTCTAACTTTTCAGAGGCTATTTTATTGGATAATTCTACACCGCCTAGACTTGGATATTGTTTTTTGACATTCAATTCTACTTGGTTAAAACTGTCTCCGGGGCCGTAACTTGCCAACACCCAAAGTACAATGGATATAGCAACGATAATTTTCCCTGCCTCAAAAATGAATGCTCTGACCGAATTCAATAAAGAAATAGAAATGTGCTTGAATCGTGGACCCTTATAAGTAGGCAACTCCATAATGAAGTAACTTTTTTCTTTCACATTCAAAATTTTGGACATTACCCATGCGGATAAAATGGCCATAAAAAAGCCTAATAAATAGAGTCCAAAAAGGGCTACTCCTTGTAAATTAAATAATCCAAACAAGGTGTTTTTTTCGGGAACTACTAATCCAATTAAAACAGTATAAATGGGTAATCTCGCCGAGCAAGACATTAATGGTGTTACCAAAATGGTAATTAACCGGTCTTTCCATGATCCAATGGAGCGGGTGCTCATAATGGCAGGAACCGCACATGCAACTCCTGAAATTAAAGGAACAACTGATTTTCCATTTAATCCAAAACGGCGCATCAATTTGTCCATGATGAACATCACCCTCGACATATAACCCGTTTCTTCCAACAGCGAAATAAACAAAAACAAAAAGGCTATTTGCGGCACAAAAATGAGTACACCGCCAATTCCAGCAATTAAGCCGTCGGTCAATAGTCCAGTCAGTTTAGTATCAGGTAAAATTTCTTTTAACCAATTGTTTAAAAATGCCACTCCACCATCAATGGCATCCATCGGAATAGTTGCCCAAGTGAAAACCGCTTGAAACATGACAAATAATATGGCCAAGAAAAATAAATATCCTCCCACGGGATGTAAAAAAACTTTATCCAGCCGATCTGTCCACGTTTTTACAGGAACAGCATCCCATTGTCTATTTAAATTGATGACACAACGTTCCACCACATCCGAAAGCTGTTCGTATCGTTTTACCGTTTCCGCAGATTTATAATATTTGGAATTAAAACGATGTTTCTCGATGATTTCATCAAAAGTCTTCCTTTGAGTTTGATTAAACATTTTCATTCGATCGTGTTCCATCAACCATAACAATGAGCGATAAGGATCTGCTTCGCCAAATTTGGATTGAATATCTTTCAATAAGCCTTCTTCCACAGGAAGCGGCAAGCCATCATTTGAGGCATATAAATTATGCAAGGTTTTAGAAACGGCTATGCGTAATCCATTCACTCCGATTCCCTTTTTAGCATTTATTTCAGCCACCTCCACATTTAATTCCCGAGCTAATTTTAAGGAATTAAGTACATATCCTTGATTTTCAGCTACATCAATCATATTGAGTGCCAAAACGGTCGGAATACCTAAATCTCGTACTTGGGAAAAAAGCAATAGATTTCTTTTCAAATTGGATGCATCAGCGACGACGATTGCCATGTCAGGATAATCCTCATGCTGTGGATTACCTAAAATATTAATGACCAATTCTTCATCTATCGACTTGGGATAAATGCTATAAATACCCGGCAAATCCAATATTTCTACCTGAATACCTGGTTCTAAATCCCAAAGTCCAGTCAATTTATCCATGGTTACACCTGGAAAATTACCTGTTTTTTGATTTAATCCGGTAAGGGTATTAAATAAGGAAGACTTTCCTGCATTCGGATTTCCAATAAGCGCAATTTTGGCTTTTTCCACTCGATTATATCTTTAATTTCGTTGAACTTCAATGGTTGCAGCTTCTTCTTTTCGCATGGAAAGCGTATATCCTGAAACCTTTAAAGCAATTGGGTCACCAAATGGAGCTAGATGCGTCAATTCGACTTCCGTTCCTGGCAAACAACCCATTTCTAATAATTTTAAGGAAAGAATTTCGTCCGTAAATCCGATAATTTCTGCCTTCTCCCCAATCTTTAAATCTGCTAATGTTATCATACAAAATCCCAATCACTTATTTAGAATTATTCAAAATTAGCACAAATGTACTAAGTATTTTTGATGTAAAAAATGATTCAAATTAGTTATTAGTGTTTAGTTAATAGTGTTTAGGTATTAATGCGAATTAAGGGTTAAAAACATTGGGATCATTTGTTACAAAAATTTATTTATGGCCAACGCTTAATCCTAACGAAAGATTTGAACGTAGCGGCAAGGCGGTGCTTTGACGATGCGCATGGGATATGTGCGACAGGGTCAAAGAAAATAGCCGAGAGCGGAGTGAAAATCGGTCAGTCAGCTGACTGATTCGTCTTGGATTAAGCTAAAGAAAAAAGTTTTTTTGTTTCTTTTTTTTCAAAAAAAAGAAATACCCTAGAAAAAGAATTAGCCAGCAAATTGCATTTCTGTAAAACGAATAAGGGATTAGCAAATTCAAGTTCGCTTTTAAACATTCGTTTAGAAGAGAACCTAATAATAATTTCAACTCTTAATTCGCATTATTAGTGTTTAGTTTAATTATTAGTGTTTAGTTATTATTTGTTAGTGTTTAGCAATTAGTGTATGACTTTATTAACAAATAACTCATAACTCATAACTAATACCTAAACACTAATAACTAATAACTGTAATCCTTCTATTAAAAGAAATTCTGTTGTAAATTGCACCTTCCTTTAGGAATAGCTCGCATGGTCGTAAATGAAATTGCTGTTTTGGTGAAAAAAGAGATGCAATTAGAATGGCGTCAGAAATATGCTATTCATGGCTTATTACTTTATTTAGCTTCAACCATTTTTGTTTGTTACTTGTCTTTTAAAGCCAAAAATCAGGCGATTAATCCGATCACTTGGAACACCTTATTTTGGATTATCCTATTGTTTACCGCCGTCAATGCTGTCGGCAAAAGCTTTACCCAAGAACCAACTCAAAGAAATATATTTTATTTCACTTTGGTTAGTCCCGAGGCGGTGATCTACTCGAAAATTATTTATAATTCCTTAATATTGCTGTTTATTTCCATGATTGGCTTTGTTTTTTACTCTTGGGTAATGGGAAATCCAGTGGGAAATATGAGTCTTTATTTGATCACTTTGTTGTTAGGGTCCATTGGATTTGCTTCTACTTTATCGCTGGTGGCTGGAATAGCAGCTCAAGGTGAAAATACGGCAACATTAATGGCTGTATTAAGTTTTCCAATCATTATTCCTTTATTACTTTTGTTGTTGAAAATGTCTAAAAGCGCCTTGGATGGAATTTCTATTTCTGAAAATTGGGATGAAATAGCCATATTAGCTTCTTTGGATGTTATTGTAATTGTTTTATCGGGGATTTTATTCCCTTATATATGGAGACATTGAAAAAATATTTCGCACAAATTGCTTGTGTTATTTTATTGTTTTATACCATTTGGGCTGGTTTTAATGCACCTGTTCCTCGTCAACCCATTTTAAATGAGACGGTTCGGAATTTGTATTTCCATGTAACCATGTGGTTCACGATGATATTTTTGTTAGGTACATCGGTGTACCATTCCATTCAATATTTACGTAAGTCGGATTTAGAACATGATCTGATCTCCAATGCCTATGTACAAGTTGGATTGCTATTTGCCATTTTGGGTTTAATTACGGGTAGTATTTGGGCTAAATTCACATGGGGTGCTTGGTGGACAAATGATCCCAAATTGAATTCGGTGGCGATAGGCATGTTGATCTATCTGGCCTATTTATTGGTTAGGTCTTCTATGCCTGATGAGCAGCAAAGGGCAAGAATCTCGAATGTCTACAATATCTTTGCATTCTTTATTTTTATGGTCTTGATTTGGATTTTACCTCGTATGACCGATTCTTTGCACCCTGGAAATGGAGGAAATCCAGGATTTAATTCCATGGATCTCGATAATCGGATGCGAATGGTTTTTTATCCTGCTATTATCGGTTGGACATTATTAGGTTTCTGGATGGCTAAATTGCGCATCCGAGTGAAAAAAATTGAACAAATAATCGAAGAAAAAGAAAACGCATGAAATCTTTCTTATTAATGATTGGATTCGTATTAACAAGCTTTTTGGCGCAAGCACAAGAGGTAGAAATGGCGGATCAATTTCGCCAGGATGGTAAAATATATGTTGTTATCGCGGTGGTTGCCGTTATTTTATCTGGCATTTTTATCTATTTATTCCGCTTAGATGCCAAAATTTCCAAGTTGGAAAAACAACTAAAAAAATAAATTGACATGAAAAAGACACATATAGTTGGACTTATATTAATCGCAGTGGCTATCGGAATTATTCTGACAACTACAGCTGATGTTAGTACGTATGTGGGTTTTGATGAGGCAGAAAAAATTGCTCAAAATGACCCCAATCAAAAAGTCCATGTGGTGGGTAAGTTGAAAAAAGATGAGCAAGGTAAAATTGTGGGGTTGAACTTTAACGCTGCCTTGGATGCCAATCGTTTGGAATTTATTGTTCAGGATAGTTTAGGTAGAGAAAATCAAGTGATTTATTCCGCTCCTAAACCTCAAGATTTTGAAAAATCCGAAAAAATTGTGTTGGTGGGTAACATGAAATCCGACCGAATTTTTTACTGTGATAAGATTTTATTAAAATGCCCTTCTAAATACCAAGAAGGTAAAATTTCAGCAGACTCAAGCGCTTCTTTGCAAGCGAAAAATTAAATATGATACACGAAACAATTGGTTCAGTCGGTCATTTTCTAGTAATCGGATCTTTTATTACAGCTTTGATAGCTACTTTTGCCTATTTTAAAGCAGCTCAAGCTAATAATGATTTATCAGTCAATGAATGGAAATTAAACGCCCGCTTTTTCTTTATTGTCCATTTGATGTTCGTGGTCGGCGTGGCGTCCAGTTTATTTGTAATTATTTACAATCATTATTTCGAATATCATTATGCCTTTACTCATTCATCTTTGGCTTTGCCAACGATGTTTATGATTTCCTGTTATTGGGAAGGTCAAGAAGGTAGTTTTCTGTTGTGGATCTTTTGGCAAGCTATTTTAGGTACGCTATTAATGGTCAGAAATCCCAAATGGGAAGCGCCAGTAATGGCCGTTTTTGCTTTGGTTCAAACATTTTTGACTTCCATGATTTTGGGTGTCATCATTCCATATATCGATTTGAAAATCGGTTCTTCTCCGTTTTTATTATTGCGTGAAGCTCAACCTGATTTGCCAGTATGGAGCATGCAACCCAATTTTATACCCAAAGATGGCCGCGGATTAAATCCATTGTTACAAAATTATTGGATGGTTATTCATCCTCCTACCTTGTTTTTAGGTTTTGCTTTGACCCTAGTTCCATTTGCCTATTTAATTGCCGGTTTATGGAAAAAAGAATTAACCAGTTGGATCAGACCTGCTTTGCCTTGGGCTCTTTTTGGAGCTGGAATTTTAGGAATTGGTATCATGATGGGTGCCTATTGGGCCTATGAAACACTCAATTTTGGAGGATATTGGAATTGGGATCCGGTAGAAAATGCCTCTTTTGTGCCTTGGTTGGTACTTATCGGCGCCATTCATACCATGATTGCTTATCGTAACTCGAGTGCTGCCTTAAAAACCTCTATCATTTTGGTTATTGCTACCTTTATTTTGGTCCTGTATTCGACCTTTTTGAATCGATCTGGAATCTTAGGAAATGCATCTGTGCACTCATTTACCGATTTAGGTTTGTCTGGACAATTGCTCTTATACATGGGCACTTTCTTGTTTGTTGCCATTGGATTGGCCGTTTGGAGATGGAAAGATTTACCTCAAGATGAAAAAGAATTGTCGATTTATTCACGAGAATTTTGGATTTTCATCGGTGCGTCTGTTTTAGGCTTATCGGCCTTCCAATTAACTTTTACTACTTCTATTCCTGTTTACAATAAAATTGCAGAAGCATTTGGCTTAGTATCCAACATTGCTTTACCAGCTGACCAAGCAGAGCATTACAGTAAAATTCAATTGTGGATATTCTTGGCCATTGCTTTGTTAAGCGGAATTGGTCAATTTGTTTGGTGGGGAAAATTAAAGGAATCCACTTCTTGGAAACCTTTAAGCACTTCCGCGATTGTCGCTACTTTATTGGCTGTTGTGATGATCAATGTCGGGAAGATTTATACCCTATCGTATATCGCCTTGTTGTGGAGTAGTTTGTTTGCTTTGATTGCCAATTTTAGCATTCTTTGGTTTTTGATCAAACAAAAATTCAGTTTAACGGGAGGTGCAACTGCTCACGTGGGTTTGGCCGTTATGTTAATTGGTATTTTATTCTCATCTGGATATTCCAAGGTGGTTTCACTAAATCGTTCTGGTTTTGCCATATCCAATAAAGCAGAAGAATTTACCAAAGACAATAACAAAGAAAACAAAGAAAATTTACCACTTTGGATTGGTCAAGGTGCGCAAATGCAGGATTATTTGGTTACCTACAAAGGCCGTAAAATTGAGGTTAGAGGGCAAAAGGGATATTTTAATCGCAAAGATTTTGACATCATTGAAGGTGATTTTCATGCCGTAGCTTTGAAAGATATTACGCGTGATAGTGTGACTATTGCCAAAAAAGGTGACACCCTAACTGTGGAACCTGAAAATACCTATTACGAGTTAGAATTTAAAAACAGCGAAGGCAAATCCGTTTCTTTATTTCCGAGATGGCAGGTGAATCCAAAAATGGGTACTGCAATTTCTCCGGATGTCAAACATGCTTTTTCGCATGACATTTATACCTATGTATCCTTGGATCCGCGTTTAGCAACGGAAGCAGGGGAGGAGAAACAATGGAGTCCTACCACCAATTCAACTGTGAGTATTGGTGATACCTTGTTTTTAAATGATTTTGTGGCGGTTTTAAAAGATGTTGCTCGAGTTACGACATTGGAAAATATTCCATTAGGTCCCAATGATGCAGCCGTTCAAGCCAATTTCCAAGTTCTTGGAAAAAATTATCAACAATATGAATTGAATCCTGTTTTTGTGATCAAGGATGGAATGGTAGGAATGCCTGCCTTTGAAAGTGAAGAAACAGGAATTAAAATTAAGTTCACGTCCATTAATCCCAAAACTCAAGAATTCAGTTTTGCCGTGAATACAACACAACAAGATTTGATTATCATAAAAGCATTGGAAAAACCCTACATAAATTTGGTTTGGATTGGTTCTATTCTGATTTTTATTGGTTTGTTCGTGGCCACGTTTAGATATGTTCAAAAATCACTTAGCGTTTAAATCATGAACAGAAAAGAAGTATTAAGTTTATCAGCAGGAATTGGTTTTTTCATTATTTGGGTCATTGATTTAAATGCCCCGATTCCGGTTAAATATCAAGGTAATTTTTGGTTAGAGTTATTATTTCACTATAATTGGTTGATGTTTTGTATGGCTTGTTTGTTTTATTATCAAATCAGCAGAAACGAACGATTAAAATCCGAAGAAAATACAGCCAACAAGAATATCAAAACTGTGGTTAAAAACCCTAAAAAAAAGTCTAAAAAATAAGTCCCATGGACCACCCCGATAGTATTACCAACATTGAAATATTTGCCATTTTGGCTTCCATGATTTTCTCAGCTTTTTTCTCTGGTGTAGAAATGGCTTTTGTTTCTTCCAATAAATTATACTTTGAACTAAAAGCCAAGCAAGAAATTCTTTCGGCCAAAATAATCTCTAATTTTAATCAACATCCTAGTCGATTTATCGGTACCATGTTAATCGGAAATACCTTGTCTTTAGTGGCTTATGGTATTTTCATGGAGGAATTTTTGCATCATTTAATCATGGCCAATATTCCATTTTTGCAGAATGAAGAAATATTTGCTCGCCTAATCGCCTCTGTGCTGGCTACTATTTTGATTTTAACGACTTCCGAATTTACCCCTAAAAGCATATTTCTAATCAATCCAGATGCCATTTTAGAGTTTTTGTCGATTCCAATTTGGATCATTTATATGTTGATGTTTCCATTGGTATGGGTTACGGTTGGATTATCAAAATGGTTTATTACTAAAGTGTTGAGATTAACTTATTCGGAAGAAAAACCGGCTTTTGGATTGACCGATTTGAATCATTATTTGCAAAATCTAAATCGGAAGATTTCTACCGAAGAGGAGGCAGAAGTGGATACGAAAATATTTCATAATGCTTTGGAATTCAAGCAAGTAAAAGTGCGTGATTGCATGATTCCCCGAACAGAAATTACAGCAATTGATTTGGAAGAAGGGATTGAAGGACTTCAAAAAGTATTTATTGAAAGTGGCCATTCGAAAGTTTTGGTTTTTAAAGAAAATTTAGAAGATGTCATTGGTTATTGCCATTCCTTGGCTTTGTTTAAAAAGCCCAAAGATCTTCAAGCGATTTTAACACCGATTCCCATCGTGCCTGAAGCGATGCCTGCTAATGATTTAATGATTAAGTTTTCCAAAGAAAGAAAATCATTAGCCTTGGTTGTAGACGAGTTTGGGAGTACTTCCGGATTGGTCAGCATGGAGGATGTGATGGAACAAATCTTTGGTGAAATACAAGATGAATACGATGATTCAGAAGATTGGGTGGAAAAGAAATTGGACGATCATACGTATATTTTGTCAGGTCGACATGAAATTGATTATTTGAACGAAAAATACAACTGGAATTTACCTGAAGGCGATTATGAAACGCTTGGTGGAATGTTAATTAGTCTTTATGAAGATATTCCAGGGGTCAATGAAGTTATTTCTCTTCAACCCTTCACATTTCAAATTCTGACAACCAAAGATGCTAGAATTGATACGGTTAAAGTGACTTTTCAATAATTGATCGAACTGTCTCACATTTCATTTCCGTTTCTTGCCATTCCTTTTCTGCATCCGAATCTTCGGTGATTCCACAACCCGCATAATAGGTGGCCAATAAATTTTCGGCTTGTTCCTGTATTTTGACGGTACGTAAATTAACAAACAAATGAATCTCATTTTCGAAATTCACAGGTCCCAAATATCCACTGTACATTTCCCTTGCTTGGGATTCGGATTTTTTAATCCATCGAATAGCCGCTTCTTTGGGTGTGCCACAAACAGCTGAGGTTGGATGCAATAGCGACAACATAATTCCAGGTAAGGAGGGTAAATTGATCGCTTGGGTATCTACCAAATACTCTGTTTTTAAGTGCATTAAATTCCCTGCAATAATGGTCTTGGGACCATTTTCTATGTATTCTCTTAATCGTATTTTCTTGAAACAATCGATGATGTATCGACTGACAAAGGCTTGTTCTTCAATTTCTTTATGAGTCCAACTTGCTTGCTGAACGCTTAAATGTTCTCCCTTATCATTGATTGCCGACTGTGTTCCTGCCAAAGCGATTGTTCTAAAAATGCCATTTTTATCTTGTTCAACCAACGTTTCAGGACTGGCACAAAGCCAAGTTGCATTTAATTTGGGTATAAAAAACGCCGATATAAATGCCTTCGGATAGGCATTACATAATTGACTAAAAGCCTGAATTACTGAAAAATCGTTGGAAAAAGAACTTTGAGAAATTCTTGATAAGACTACTTTTTGAAATTCTCCAGCATTAATTTTTTCGATGGAATCGTTCGCTCTTTGTATAAAAATGGATTTATCCTCTTGTCGATTTATGCGTACGGCATGATGAGATAGGTCTAGCCTTGATGCACTAACATCACCAGTAAATAATTGGTCAGCTTTTAAAAAATAGGGTGAACCTTCAAATGGTGCTGCAATAAAACCCTGACCCATTTCTTCCAAGGCGAGAGAATTAATTTCTTTTCCACCTTGTTGATCAATTAAAAAATTCGTCTCAGTTTGATTAGGCAATCGCCAAAGGGCCATCGCGGAATTTGCCTTCAAAGCATTTTTCCAAGTCTTTTCCCAAGATGAAATTTCAATCGTATGTATTGCGTGGGCGGAATTCATTTTTGGCTTATTTCGATGTCAAAATAGCAACTGTTAATCGGCTGGCGCAAATTAAATTATTCTGTTCATCGTGAATTTTTATATCGTATACATGCATTGTTCTTCCAATTCTCAATGGAGTACAAGTTCCAATGACAAAACCTTCTCTGACGGATTTAAGATGATTGGCATTGATTTCTACACCTACGGCTATTTGCGTTTTGGGATCTTGAACGGCCAATGTAGACGCCACACTTCCCAAAGATTCGGCTAAAACAACAGATGCACCTCCATGTAACAAACCAAAAGGTTGTTTTGTTCGATGATCCACCGGCATTTTGGCTTTTAAGGTCGTTGATGTTAGTTCAATGAATTCAATTCCAAGATGTTCTAACAAATTACCTTTGCTCCAATCATTCAATGACTCAAGGCTTGTAGAAGTATTAAACATATATTTCGTATTTTTGTGCGTAAAATTCGCAATTATTTAGCGATTTCAATCTCATAATTCAATTATTTATGCATTCAATAAAAGACATTTACTTAGTTCGACATGGTGAAACGGATTATAATCGACTAGGGGTGGTGCAAGGAAGTGGTATCGATGCAGATTTGAATGAATTAGGAAGAAAGCAAGCCCAAGCATTTTTTGAGGCCTACCAACATTTGGAATTAGATCGAATATATACTTCTAAACTTCGCAGAACCCATCAATCGGTTGATTCATTTATTCAACGCGGTACAGAATGGGAACAACATGAAGGATTGAATGAAATTTCTTGGGGAAGCAAAGAAGGAAAAGAAGCCAATGATGAGGACAATTTGTACTATAAAAATTTGGTAACAACCTGGCGAGAAGGTAATGTGCATGTTACTTCAGATGAAGGAGAAAGTCCCATAGATGTGCTAAATCGTCAAAAACCTGTTGTGGACTTGATCATTTCAAGATCAGATGAAAAATCGATTTTAATTGCCATGCATGGGCGTGCGATGCGCGTTTTGTTAACACATCTTTTCAATGAGCCATTGCATAAAATGGACCATTTTGCCCATTATAATTTATGTCTGTATCATCTTCGCTACGATTATCAAAAAGCGGCATTTGAATTGGTCGATGCGTGTAATATTGAACATTTAAAGCATTTACCAGAATCCATGTAATCATGAAAAGATCCAAGCTTTACTGGTTATTACAATTGGGCGGTTGGCTTACATGGGTCCTGAATGAAGCACTTTTATACACCAATCAATATGGCTGGAAGTGGGCTTGGGCTATTGCTTCTTTGACCAATATTTTGTTGGCTATTTTATTGACTCACCAATACAAACGAATTACCAAGAAATACCATTGGCAGGATTTGAGCCTTTTTAAAATGCTTCAATGGCATTTTATTTCATTGCTATTCATGTCGGTTTGCATGGCGGGCGTTAACATTCCTTTTGATTACATTTTTCTTCAAGAAAGTTTTGAGGTGGATTTGAGTCCATTTATCATTTTGCAAATTGTCTTTAATTTCATGAAGCCATTGGCCATTTGGCAATTGATTTATTTCTTTTTTCAATATTCGAATAAGAAATTAGAAATGGAACGGGAGAATGATCAATTGGAAAGAGCCATTCAAGAAACAGAAGACAAAGTTTTGAGGGCTCAAATGAACCCCCATTTTGTTTTCAATGCATTGAATAGTATACGGGCATTGATAACAGAGGATCCCCAAAAAGCAAAAAAAGGAATCAATCAGCTATCCAAACTGTTGAGAAGTTCACTTTTGACCGAACGTAAAAAAACGATATCCTTGTCGGAAGAAATGGAAACCATTGCTGATTATTTGGCTTTGGAAAAAATACGATACGAAGAGCGTTTGGAATGGAATTTTCATATTGATCCACTATGTTTGAAATCTCAGGTTCCTCCTATGTTATTACAAACACTTGTCGAAAATGGGATTAAGCATGGCATTTCCAAATCAATGAAAGGTGGTAGTATCTGGATAAATGCTCAAAAAGTAGGAGATGTTATCGAAATTGAAGTAATTAATTCAGGTCATTTGAATGAAAAAAACCATCCAAATTCAGGTGTAGGATTGGTTAACTCGCAAAATCGATTGAAAATTTTGTTTGGTACAACCGCTCAACTAAGTCTATCACCTTTGAACAAAAATCAAGTACAAGCAAAATTGATTTTACCTTACCTTGAAGAATAATTTGAAGATCCTATGAATGCAATTATCGTCGACGATGAGCGATTAGCCAGAAACGAACTAAAACGATTATTAGAGAATTTCCCACATATTCAGGTAGTAGGTGAAGCATCCAATACGGATGAGGCTGGGCCATTGATTGAGGAATTACAGCCCGATGTGTTGTTTTTGGATATTCAAATGCCGGGCAAAACGGGTTTTGAATGGCTAGAAGAATGGGAAGGTTTTTTGCCCGAAGTAATTTTTACTACCGCATTCAATGAATTTGCTTTGAAGGCTTTTGAAGTCAATGCGCTGGATTATTTATTGAAACCCATTGAATTACCTCGATTAAGTGAAAGTATACAAAAATTAGAAAAAAGAGTTCTTCAAGTTCAACGTACTCAAGCTCAAAAAAATGATTCTTCCATTTCCCATGTTTTAGGAGCGCAAGATCAAATATTTGTCAAAGATGGGGAAAGATGTTGGTTTGTCCGACTAGATAAAGTACGCTTATGTGAATCCATGGGCAACTATGTGCGTTTATTTTTTGACGATCAAAAACCATTGGTGCTCAAATCGTTAAATGCTTTAGAAGATCGTTTGGATCCCAAGGTGTTTTTTCGAGCCAACAGAAAACACATCATTAATTTAAATTACATCGAGAAAATTGAGCCTTGGTTTTCAGGTGGTCTACAAGTCACCCTGATTGGTAAAGGTGAAAAAATTGAAATTTCTAGACGTCAATCGATTCGGTTTAAGGAGTTACTTTCGCTGTAGACGTAAGATGTATGATATAAGAAGTAATAAATATAAATCTTACATCTTACGTCTTATTTCTTTTCGGTGCTTCACCCAATAAATAACCGTAGGCTTCTAAAGCAGGGACGTGATCGAAGATCACTTTCATAATGGCTGTTAACGGAATGGCTAGAATTAAACCAGGAATTCCCCAAATCAATTCGCCTATCAATAAAGCAAACATGGCAATCATGGGATTGACACTTACTTTTGAGCCCACGATTAGAGGGGTAATGAAATTAGCTTCGATAAACTGAACCGTAGCTACCCAGGCGATCACCGCTATCGTATGAGAGGGACTCAATGAAATTAGACTCAATAAAATGGGAAATAATGCTCCGATCCAAATTCCAATGTATGGAACTAATAATAATAGGCCGGTCAAAATACCAAAGAATATAGCATAGTCAATTCCAATCCACAAAAAACCAATACAGTTAATTACCGCTACGATTAACATCACAACAAATAGTCCGACCAAATAGCTTTGGACCACTTTTCCTGTTTTTGTCATGATTCCACTCAATATTTTTTCTTCTGTATGCGGAAAAACCTTCCCTAAAAATGAGGAGAAAAAGTTTCGGTAATAAAGAAAGAAAAAAACAAAAATGGGGATTAAAATCATGGTGGTTATGATATGAATCATTGTGCCAAAAGTTGTCGTCAAAATTTCACCTGAATTTTTCAAGAGATTAATCGTTTGATTCGTCAACTCAAGCATTTGTTTTTTTCTAGAAATATTCAGATTTCTGGAAAGAAAAGTTTGCAGGGAGGAAATCCAATTTTCCGTTTTTTTGATAAAATTGGGCCAATCAGAAACAAATTCTACCATTTGAAGAGAAAGTAAGAAAATGATTGTAAAAATGGCAACCATGGTGATTAGTAGGGCAATCCCAATTGAAATGGATCTAGGAATACCTCTTTTTTCTAATTTTGTACAAATTGGTAGAAGTAATAAGGCAAAGATCAAAGCGAAGGAAAGGAGGATCAATAAGTCTTTCAACCAATACATCCCTATGATGACCAAACCAATAGAAATCAACACAGAAGCAAGACGAAGCGAGTAAGGATAATTTGTTGGCATGGTTTTTTATAAAAATAAGCTTTTCTAAATTAGGTAAAAAATTAACAATTTGGTAACATTGAGCTTTCTATATTTGTATCAAGATTTTCATCAGTCATTACAAAATTATGAATCTTCCTTTAAGTTCTTCTAAAATTTTACTCGTAGACGATGATCCAGATATTTTAGAATTATTGGAATACAATTTAGCCAAAGAAAACTATTCACTTCGCAAAGCGAATGATGGACAGGAAGCTTTACAAATTGCCAAAGAATTTTTACCTGCATTGATCATTTTAGATGTGATGATGCCTATTATGGATGGAATTGAAACGGCACGACAATTAAAAACAATACCTGAATTAAAAAATACGCTGATTATTTTCTTGACTGCAAGAGGAGAAGAATATACAGAAGTGGCGGCATTTGATGCTGGCGCACATGATTACATTATAAAGCCCATAAAACCTCGCGCTTTAGTTAGTAGAATCAACGCTATTTTAAAAAGAGATGTTCAATCTGGCTCAGAAGGGGATAGTGACATTGTGGAAATTGGGGGAATTGTTATTAATCGTACCCAATACGCGGCCAACTTTCAAGGGCGTTCTTTAGTGCTTCCCAAAAAAGAATTCGAATTACTTTCTTTCTTTGCCAAAAATCCCAATAAAGTTTTCAATCGCGATGAGTTATTGGAAAAAGTTTGGGGAACCGATGTGTTTGTAGTTGAAAGAACAGTCGATGTCCATATCCGAAAACTTCGTGAGAAAATTCCTGAGAATTATATCAAAACCTTGAAAGGTGTTGGATATATGTTTTCGGTGGATTAATAGTAATTAGTGTTTAGTTATTAATTTACCTATTAATGCGAATTAAGAGTCAAAATATCTGATTTTCATTTCTCTAATACCGCTTTTGGCTTCGTCGCCGCTCAGCCAACGCTATTTCTTTTTTTTCAAGCTCATCAATGAACTTTTGGTTAATCCCAACGAAAGATTTGAACGTAGCGGTAGGCGGAGCTTTGACAATGCGCATGGGCGATGTGCGTCAGGGTCAAAGAAAATAGCCGAGAGCGAAGTGAAAATCGGTCAGCTTGCTGATTCGTCTTGGATTAAATTGAGGTAAATAAGTTTTTTTGTTTCTTTTTTTCTAAAAAAAAGAAATACCAAAGAAAAAAAGAACCAACAATTTGCATTGTTATAATGAAATAGGGTAATCAAAGGTAATTTCTATCTTATTCTAAATTTTAACCTTAACTCGCATTAATACCTTTTACCTATTACCTTTTACCTATTACCTATTACCTATTACCTATTACCTTTTACCTTTTACCTATCATCTATTCCCCTACCAACAACTAATAACTAAACACTAATAACTATAATTTTACCTATCCTACTCACTTTCTAAGCAAAATTTCCGCTTTTCTCAGTAAATTGCCAGCTCAATGAAGAGCGTTCTATATTTTTTACTTTTTCTATTCAGTATTTCTCAGCTTTCTGCTCATGGGCCCAAGAGGGAACTCCGAGGTGTTTGGGTCGCAACCGTGCAAAATATCGATTGGCCATCTGCTAGAAATTACAATGGTTATCAACAAAAAGAAGAATTTATATCTCTATTAAATTCGCATCAACAAACAGGTTTTAATGCCATTTTTGTTCAGGTAAGAACAGCAGCAGATGCTTTTTATGCCAAAAGTTCAGAACCATGGACCAGTTTTTTATCAGGTTTACAAGGTCAAGCGCCTACACCGTACTACGACCCCATGGAATTCATGATTCAAGAAAGTCATGCCAGGGGAATGGAATTTCATGCTTGGTTAAATTTGAACCGTGCGACCATCTCAACCAAATCTTTGTTGAGTTCCGATCATATCGCCAGAAAGCATCCCGAATGGCTTTTGCTTTATAATGGACAACATATTTTGAATTTTGGAATACCTCAGGTACGTAATTACATCAGCGAATTGGTCCGAAATTTGGTCAAAAATTATGACATCGATGGGATCCATTTTGATGATTATTTTTATCCCTATCCCGTCAAAAATGCCAAATTGAATGATGAGAAAACCTATCAAGAATTTAAACTCAATGATGAATCCATCGCGGATTGGAGACGTCGGAATGTTAATTTATTGATCCAACAAATTTCGCAGACCATCAAAGAAACCAAACCGAAACTCAAATTTGGAATTAGTCCATTTGGTATTTGGAAACATCAAAGTATAGCTGATGAAAATGGTTCTCCAACCAAAAATGGCCTGCAATCCTACCACGATTTATTTGCTGACACAGACCTTTGGGTCAAATCCAATTGGGTAGATTATTTAGCTCCTCAATTATATTGGCCTCTGAATCACCGAGTAGCCCCTTTTGAACCTTTGGCGAAATGGTGGGATAGTCATTCTTATCAAAGACCCATTTATGTCGGATATGCTGCTTATCACTTAAATACAACTTGGAATAGTTCAGAATTATCAAAACAATTGGACATTGCTCGTGGTTTAAAAAAAGTCAGTGGTGCCATTTATTTCAGTTCCAAATTATTAACTTCCAATGCCAAAGGTTGGAGAGATACCCTTCGGTCCAATCAGTTTGCTCATGTGGCTTTGGTGCCTCCAATGACTTGGTTAGATAGCATTCCACCTACAGCCCCTCATAAAGTGAGCTTGGCCAAGAAACAAGGGAAATGGCATTTGAAATGGGAGGAAGGCGAGCCAAGTAGTGATGAGGATCCTGCCAGCTATTATGTGGTTTACAGAATAAAAAAAGGCGATTTAGATGCTTTTGAAAAGGCTGAAAATATCATTTACAAAGGAAAATTGAAAGACATAGAAATTGAAAATAAATATGTAGTTAGCGGCCATGGTTTTGCTGTTACCGCCTTGGATCGACTCCATAATGAGTCGAATTCTGGTACCATTCAATGGATAGTCGCAAACGATGAATAATAAATAAAAGATGAAGTATTTGCATTTAACAGTTAAGGAAATTACGGAAGAGACCGAAGATTCGAAAACCTTGCATTTTTGGCATCCGATCCATGATACATTGACCTATTTATCGGGGCAATTTCTGACAGTAATTCCTGTCATTGATGGAGAAAAAGTACGAAGAAGTTATTCTTTTTCCTCTTCACCGAAAACGGATACTTCGCCTGCCATTACGGTTAAACGCATTAAAAATGGTTTGGTTTCCAATTTTCTATGTGATCAAATAAAAGTTGGGGATAGCTTGGAGGTAATGGAACCTATGGGGAATTTTGCCATTGAACCTCATGCAGAAACATCCAATAATTATGTTTTTATCGGTGCCGGATCTGGAATTACACCTTTATTTTCCATGATCAAAACGTTGTTGAAAGCGGAACCAAAATCAAAGATTCATTTGATTTATGGTTCAAGAAATGAAAATCAAATTATTTTCAAATCGGTTTTAGATCAATTGGAGCAACAATACACGGGAAGATTGACGGTATTGCATGTTATTTCTCAGCCTGCAGCCAATTGGCCAGGATTGAAAGGACGTATCAATCAAGCGTCCATTGTTTATTATTTAAAGCAAGAATTGGGCATTCATATTCCAAGCGCCATTTATTACATGTGTGGACCTGAAGGTATGATGAAGGACGTTCAGTCTTCTTTGGGCATGTTTGACGTTCCATTAGAACAAATTCACAAAGAGTTATTTGTGTCCACTGCATCTGAATCCGTGGAAGAAGCGGAAAAGGATGGAAGTTTGCAGGAACAAGAAATCACCTTGATTTACGAAGGAAAGGAACATAAATTGGTGGTAAAACCCCATGAAACCATCCTGGAAGCAGCATTAGAATCCGATTTGGATATTCCTTATTCCTGTCAGGCAGGCATGTGCACCGCTTGTTTAGGTTTGTGTAAAAGCGGTAAAGTTATCATGGACGAAGAAGATGGCTTGACTCCCAATGAAATCAATAAAGGCTATATTCTTACCTGCGTTGCTCACCCGATGAGTGCTGGTGTGGTGATTGATTTGGACTGAGGAAGAGAGAAAACGGGAAGAGTGGAGAGAGAAAAAAGGCTCCTTTTTAGCTATTACCTTTTACCTATTAAAGCGATTTAAGGGTTGAAATTTCCAATTATTAATCTCTTAATTACCGCTTTTAGCTTCAATAGTTCGCCAAGCCCTGTAACCGAGATCAGCGAACGTTATTTATTTTAAGATCTTATAAATGAACTTGCGGTTAATCCGACGAAAGATTTGAGCGAAGCGGTAGGCGGAGCTTTGACAATGCGCATGTGCCATGTGCGCGACAGGGTCAAAGAAAATATCCGAGAGCGAAGCGAAAATCGAGCCGCTTGCGGATTCGTCTTGGATTAAATGAGGTAAATAAGTTTTTTTGTTTCTTTTTTTCTAAAAAAAAGAAATACCAAAGAAAAAAAGAACCAACAAATTGCATTGTTATAATGAAATAGTGAAATCAAAGGTGATTTCTATCTTATTCCAGATTACAACCCTTAATTCGTATTATTACCTATTACCTATTACCTATTACCTATTACCTTTTACCTCTTACCTATTACCTTTTAAAAAAATCTCTCTCTTCCCTTAAGAGAAAGGTATTGATGTTGCAGCTAAGTTGCTGGTTCCTTTCGCTAAAATTTTACCTTCCGCATTGTACATTTTTGCTTCTACATTAGCGATTTTTTTGCCTACACGGAAGACTTCTGAAATTACCTTGACTTTTTCGCCGGGCTTTGCGCCAAAAAGGAAATCGACCGTCAAGTTGATTGTCACATATAAATGTTGAATTTCCACGGTAATCAATGTCATGCCCATAATTTCATCCAACATAGTGGAGATAATACCTCCATGTAAAATTCCTGCATGGTTACATTGATCTTCCCGAACTTCGAATTCCACAGTTATTGAACCCATAGAGGCGGAAATCAAGGTGCCATCCAACCACTTGGATACTGGGTTAGGATTGCCATCAGCAATTTTTCTATTTAAATGTTGATTTAAATAGCCAAGAATTTTCTCATTGGGTTTCATATATATCTACTTAGGGAATTAGTTACTTTAGGATCTCGTCCAAGTGCTGGTTCTACCAAACATGGAAATTCCAATATATCCTCGAATGTCCAAGGTTTTATTGTTGTCTTTTATTTTTAGAATGCAATCATAGGTTTTACCTGAATTAGGGTCGTAAATAGTGCCTTTTTCCCAAGATTTACCTGTAAACTTGAAATTTTTCAAAATGACAGTTCCAATCAATTCCTTATTTCTTGCACTAGGGTCTGGATTATTGGAATCTTTTCTGCCAGGTGTTTTGCCACCGGAAATTTTGCCATAATACATGTCTCCTTGCTTGTAAATGGTTACTTTTCCTTCGTGATTCTCGGTATGCCATTCTCCAACAATGACATCTGCGTTATTGTCTGCAAAAGCGTTGAATGATAAGGTAATGAGTGTAATGAATAAGAATGTAAGTTTTTTCATTGTTGTTGATTTTTGAGTGAACAAATATACAAAATGATTATTCGAATTTTCAAATATGTAAATTGGATTCTTCTTAGTTTGGCTCAATCAGATGTAATGCTTATTTTTGTCATAAATTTTGCTTGCCGAAACAATTCACTAACAGACAATTCTTTCAATATAATATGAATTATAATTTAAATCAAATCCCAGATCGTACGGATAAACCACGCCAAAAGGGTTTAACTATGGTAATGGATAAAGGCTTGAGCCTTCGCCAAGTAGAGGATTTCTTGGAAATGGGTGGTGCTTATACCGATATTGTCAAATTAGGATGGGCAACTTCTTATGTTACATCGAATTTGAAAGAAAAATTAGCTTTATATAAATCTGCTGGGATTCCTGTTTATTTCGGAGGTACATTGTTTGAGGCATTTTATATTCGTGGACAATTTGATGAATATCGTCGAGTATTGGATCAATATGGAATGGAATATGCGGAAATTTCAGATGGTTCTGTGGAAATGGATTCAGAGGTGAAATGCGAATTTATTCGTACCCTATCTCAACAAGTAACTGTACTTTCTGAAGTGGGTTCAAAGGATGAGGCTAAAATTATTCCTCCTTACAAGTGGATAAAATTGATGCGCATGGAGTTGGAAGCGGGTGCTTGGAAAGTAATTGGAGAGGCTCGCGAAGGTGGTAATGTGGGGTTGTTCCGTTCTTCCGGTGAGGTTCGTCAAGGTTTGGTAGAAGAAATTTTAACTGAAATTCCAGAAGAAAAAATCATATGGGAGGCTCCTCAAAAATCGCAACAAGTATGGTTTGTCAAATTAGTAGGTGCCAATGTGAATGTTGGAAATATTGCTCCCAACGAAGTTATTTCATTGGAAACCATTCGATTAGGTTTAAGAGGTGATACATTTGATCATTTTTTAGATAAATAAATTATTCCAAACCCTAGTTCGCTAGGGTTTTTTCTTTTCTTCCTATGCTACAATTATTATTCGACTTATTAAAAGATCCGCTTCAGTTTTTGACCACGTTTATTTCCGAACATGGATCTCTCACCTACGCTTTATTGTTTGCCATTGTTTTCGTAGAAACTGGTTTAGTTGTAATGCCTTTATTGCCGGGTGATTCCCTTTTGTTTTCCGTTGGATTATTAGCTGCTGCTAGTGGTCAAATTGAAGTAACAACCGTGATACCCATGTTGATTTTAGCAGCTCTTTTAGGTGACCAAGTCAACTATTTTTTAGGTCGAAATTTTAGTAATTGGATCAGAGAAAAGGATCAGATTTTGTTCTTAAAGCGTTCTCATATCGACGAAACAGAAGCCTTTTATCAAAAATATGGACCAAAGACCGTAATTATCGCCCGTTTTGTTCCGATCATTCGTACTGTGGCTCCTTTTGTGGCGGGTGCGGGCAGAATGTCTTATTCGGTATATCTATTATTTGGATTTTTAGGGGCAGTGCTTTGGGTGACGAGCATCACGTTAGCGGGTTATTTTTTAGGTGACAATGAGTGGGTGAAAACTAATTTTGAGAAGGTTGTTCTCGGAATTGTGGCTGTGTCTGTTTTACCTATTCTCGTGGGAATTATTAAACAAAAATTTTCAAACAAATAAATGGCAGTTTCCTCGCTTTTTGGATTAATTGGGTATCCTTTGGGTCATTCCTTTTCGAAAAAATATTTTACTGAGAAGTTTCAAGTCTTAGGTTTGAGCGAAACCCATGCGTATGAACAATTTGAACTTTCTTCCATTGATTTTTTGCCCGAATTATTGCAAAATCATCAGGGGACTCTGAAAGGTTTAAACGTTACAATCCCTTATAAACAAGCTGTAATACCATTTTTGGATGAAATTGATGAGGCTGCTGCTAAAATAGGTGCTGTCAATACCATCAAAATTTTTCCCAACGGGAAGACAAAGGGATTTAATTCGGATTATTGGGGATTTCGATCCACCATCGAAAAATGGGATGCCTTTCCAAATTTTAAAAATAAAAAAGCTTTGGTGTTGGGTCAAGGTGGTGCTGCAAAAGCTATCATAACCGCTTTGGAAGATTTACAAATAGAGGTGATTAAAGTCTCAAGAACAGTATCTGTTGAAAACATCACTTATGCCGATTTGGAAGAGCAGGTGGAGGATTTTGGTTTAGTTGTTAATACGACACCTTTAGGGATGTATCCCAATACTGAAACGTTTCCTCCTTTGCCTTATTACAAATTAAGTGCTCAACATTTTTTTTACGATATTGTATATAATCCTCTTCAAACAACTTTTTTGAAAAAAGGCTTAGAACATCACATTGGCGGAATTCACGAAGGTCTCGAAATGCTTCATGGACAAGCGGATAAAGCTTGGGAAATCTGGAATTAGGTAAATAGGTAATAGGTAAAAGGTAATAGGTAATAGGTAAAAGGTAAAATAGGTAAGAGGTAATAGGTAAAAGGTAATAGGTAATAGGTAATAGGAGTCTTTTCCTTTTTTCTCTCTCCTCTTTTCTCTCTTCTCTCTTCTCTCTTCTTACTTCAAATACACCCCCATTTTTGACTCATCAGAGATAATTACTTCTACGTGTTCTGAAAGCATGGTGGATAGTTCATATCCTATGTAATCGGCGGATATAGGGAACTTACGATAGTTTCGGTCAACAATGACGGCTACTTGGATTTTTTTGACATGTATACTTAAAAATGGAGCCAAACTATAAGAAAATGTGCGGCCCGTATTTAGTACATCATCCACCACAATGATTACTTTTCCTTCAAAAATGCTCGGATCACAGTCGAATTTCACAGGACTTTCGTAAGGAATTTCTTTATTTAGATGCAAGGCAATGGGTAATGCTTTGATGGAAGAAATGGTTTCTAGATTTTCCCCAATCAATTTAGCCAAGGAAAAACCTTCCCCAATAATGCCCGCAATGATGATTTCTTTCTCCTCAAAGTTGTTTTCATAAATTTGAAAAGCAATTCGACGAATCTTTTGTAAAAGCGCTGGGCCGTCTAATAATTGTTTTGCAGACATAATATTATAAGTATTCGTTCAAAATAGAAGTCTAAAATTACCAAAAAGTATCCAATTTTTGTACCTTTGCGCGGTATTAAGCTTATTAAATCATACGAATATGGCCAAAAGTTACGGAGCACAGCAACGTCAAGTTCAACAAGTTCCTTCTAATCCGCTTGCAATCAAGACAAAAAAATATGCGATTGAAAAGAATAAGTACATTGCCTTATGCATGCGCCAATTATTTTCCAATCAATGGAAATGGGCTTTTTTACCATTAGCCTTGGTCTTGGTCAATGTGGCATTGAACCTTACAGGTACATATAAAAATTATTGGATCTACATTTTTTTAGCGGTCGGTGTAGTGGGATATATTTTGTTTTGGTTGATTCAATTTACCGGAATTACTCAATTGGCCCAATACAAACAACTTTTTGATAAATACAGATATGAAATTGATTCTCGTCAAATTTTCATGAAATTATCTGATAAAGAAGGAGGAATGATTAAGTGGGATATGGTGCCAGAAGTTTACAAAGACAAAGAAGCCTATGTATTAATGATGGGTAAGTACCAATTTATTTATTTGCCTTTCGCCGTTTTCAATAACGACAATGATAAAAAATTAATGGATAAAATTTTGCGCGATAAAGGTTATATCAAATAATCGGATGGGTCGCATCATGGCAATTGATTATGGTTTGAAAAGAACGGGGATCGCGGTAACGGATCCCCTTCAAATAATTGCCAATGGTTTGGAAACCGTTCCATCGCATACCTTATTGAAATTTTTGGAAGACTATTTTGCCAAAGAGCAAGTGGATGATATTGTCATCGGAATGCCCAAAAATTTAGAAAATCAAGATACAGATTCTACCCAAGCTGTCCGAAATTTTGTCAAAGCATTCGAAAAGAAATTCCCAACTAGAAAACTGATTCTTCACGACGAACGATTCACTTCCTACATGGCCATGCAGTCGATGATAGCAGGTGGAATGTCTAAAAAAGACCGTCGTGTGAAAGGAACTGTCGATCGCGTTTCCGCTACAATTATTTTACAATCGTATATGGAAGGGAAATAGTTATTAGTTATTAATGCGAATTAAGAGTTGAAATTTCCAATTATTAATCTCTTCCTTTACCGCTTTTGGCTTCGATACTTCGGAAAGCTCAGTAACCGAGCTCAGTTAACACTATTTATTCTTTTCAGGACTTATAATTGAAATTGCGGTTAATCCGACGAAAGATTTGAACGAAGCCTAATAAATTATGAGGTATGAATTTAAAATAACATATCATAATTCATACTTCATAATCCATAATTCATTTAGATTCGTCTTGGATTAACTGGCAGAAAATGAGTTTTTTTGTTTCTTTTTTAAAAAAAAAGAAATGCCATGAATAATAAATTAACCAATAGATTGCAATGCAATATGGAATGTTGAGGTATTAATGAATATTTTAACTCTTAATTTCCATTAAACACTAATAACTAAAAACTACTTCGTTACTACCTTCGCGAATCGATGATAAAAAGGCGTTTTGCTATTTTCAGATTTAGGCTTGTATTTACCAGTGATAATCGGCACATACATCACTCTTCTTCTTGATTTTTCACCAAAGTTCGGAGAAACCTCTACACGATGCCATAAACGACCGTCGTGAATGGTTAAATCACCTTTGTCAATTTCAAAGGCAGCTTCTCTCGGATCTGGACGATGATCGATGAATTGTTTTTTGCCAAAAAGTAATTTTAACATACTTTGATTTTGTGTGCCTGGCAAAACTCTCAAACCTCCGTTGGACGAAGGGCAATTATCTAAATGTATTCCTACGTTCAACATAGGAAGAATTTTTTGACCTAAAAATAAATCTCTTGGGCTATCCGTGTGCCATCCCATTTGAGAAAATTTAGAATTAGGTTGATTGATATAATGATTGAAAACTAAACCGTCTTTTTCATCTTCTCCTACACGACCATCGTACGGGCCAAGCAAATCAATCAGAATTTTAAGTCTTGGATCTTTTAAAAATTCATCTAAAACGGTACTGTATTTGTTCGTGAAACACATGCGTTGAATCATGTCATTTCCTTCTGCATCTTTTCCAAATTTCAACGGAATTCCATTGATTTTTTCTATTTTTTCATCCAACCATTTTCTTTCAATCTTCGCTAATTCAGATATAAATAAATCTGCCGTATCTGGTTCAATGAATTTTTTAAATTGAATCACACCATACTTTTGGAAATAGTCCTTTTGTTCTTCAGTTAGCTGTGCGCCCAAAGTAAAAGTTTTGTATTCGAATTTAGATGTTGACTTTCTCATAAATGGCTGCCGTTTTTCAAGGCTTTTGTTTCAAAAAAATAAATTTTATTAGTGTTCAGTTTTAAATGACTTGCAATTTAAAGCTTTGTTCTTGAATTATATTAATCTAAATTTAATTTTATGATAAAAATCATTTTTTTATTCCAAATAACTGAACAAAAATCGCCAAATTTGCAGCCTATAAATTCATTGTAATACGTTCATGCATTGTTTTTATCAAATTTTAATACACTCATTCGTACCATTGTTTTAGAAACTATGCCTAAGTTCTTTTTAGTAATATTCTTAGTTTTCCCTTTTCTAGTACCCGCTCAAAATACGGCTAAAATTCATAAAAAAGGTAGTTTTTATGTGCATTGGGGCTACAATCGCTCCACTTATACTAATTCGGATATTCGCTTTGCAGGTCCCGGTTACGACTTTACCTTATCCAAAGTACAAGCAACCGATATGCCAACTCCTTTTGATGGATTTACTACTTATTTCAATCCATCTCTATTTTCAATTCCTCAATTTAATTTCCATGGAGGATATTTTATCAAAGATAATTTGTCTATTTCCATTGGTTGGGATCACATGAAATATGTGATGGTTCCTGATCAAGATTCTCATATCTCAGGTTTTATCTCGAACCAAGTTTCCAACCCTGCTTTTTCCGTGAATCCCGTATATGCCAAACAATATTCTCCTGAAACGCCTTTTAATATTAGCTCCACCGATTTTTTGCAATTTGAACATACAGATGGTTTTAATTATGCTTCTGTTGATTTAGAACATTATCAACAACTTTGGAAAGCTAAGAAGGGATATTTTCAACTTGATTGGATTAATGGTGCAGGTCTTGGACTTATGGTGCCAAGATCAGATGTTCGTTTATTTACAATTGGCAAAAATAATTTATGGAATGTTGCTGGGGCAGGGGCTTCTTTGAAAACGGGCCTTCGCTTGAATTTAACTAAGTTGTTGTTTATTGAAACTACTGTCAAAGGAGGTTATACTAACCTTTGGGATATTCGTACCACTGGTCGTTCAGTCGATCACGCCGAACAAGCTATTTGGTTTGGCGAGTTTTATGGCGCTTTGGGATTTAATATTCATTGATTTTGCGAATTAAGAGTTGAAATAGTCGATTTTTTAACCCTTGATTCGCATTCATAATCCATCCCTCATTATCCATAATTTATACCTCATAATTCATGACTAATAACTAAATTGCGGAGATGTTTACTAGGATAGTATTTTTCTTTGTCAGTTTCTTAGGCATGTTGTCATTGAACCAAAGTTTAATGGCTCAATCACGTCCTGAAATTTCTGTGCAAATTGAATCAAAAAATATTAGTACCGAAGAGGATTTAGTCATTTCATTGAGTAGTGCTGTCGTAGCTAATTCAAACGAAGCCAATAGTTTTAAATTTCCCGAAATTAATTTTTTTACCAAAATTGGTATTAGTAGAAGTAAATCGTCTAATTACATCAATGGGCAATTAGTTAATTCGTTTACCTATTCGCAGCATTATAAGGCATCGAATCCGGGAATTTTTGCCATATCAGCTTTGGAATTTATCTATAACCAACAAGCAGTCAAGTTGGAGGCATTTACTGTAGTGGTTACTCGAGGAATCAATATTCCAAAATTGGAAGAAAACCTTGATTTAAGTAATTTACCCAAAGATGTTAAGGCAACCAACAAGCCTTTTTTATTGGTTTCTTCCACCAATTATCGCCCCTTTGTCGGACAAGGATTTACTCTTAAATTTTCTCTTTTTATTCCCGAAAACAACACAGATGTTTTGAATTTTGATCGAAACGATGTTCAAATACCCTTGTTGACCCAAAAAATAAAACCCGTCAATTGTTGGCAAGAAAATTTTGAATTAGCAGAAGAACAAGTTGTTTCGGTAGAGTTGAACAAGAAAAAATACACTGAATATCGTTTTTTTCAATCGACTTATTTTGCTTTAGATACCTCGCCGATTTCAATTCCGAGTCTAAGCTTACGGCTATTGAAAACCATTTCGGGCGGATCAGAGGTTCAAAAACAAAATGTTTTTTTTGTTTCTCCAGCAGTTGTCATTCGGCCAAAACCTTTGCCGGATAAATCCTTAGCCAATATTCCTGTAGGAGTTTTTGATTTAAAGGAATCAGTTAGTCAAATAAATGTTCGAACAGGACAAAAACTAATTTATAAAGCTAGTTTGGTAGGAGATGGGAATAGTATTCTTTGGGAAAAACAGAAATTGGATTCTGATTTTTTTATCGATTTTCAACAATTGAGTTCATCAACAACCGTTTTTCCTTTTAAAGATCAAATGTTTGGAGATAATTCTCAAAAAATACAAATTATTCCTAAACAACCAGGTAAATTTGCATTGAAAAAATATTTCAATTGGGTCTATTTTAATACCAAAACCGAGAAGCTTGATACTTTGTATTCAGATTTGGTTTTACAAGTAGTAGGTAAACCATCTGATCTAAATTTGAATACCCAAGACGAAGTTTCGGAGATTTACAAGGGATTAGAACTGACCAACAGCTTTGATTTATCTTGGAATCGTTGGGTTAATTGGCGACAAATCGTCAATTTTATTATATTTTTGTTATTCATGGTGGTTGTTTTTGTAATGTGGAAAACGCCAAAATAAGATAGAATGGGAAGTATATACGGAAAGATTTTTCAAATTAGCACCTTTGGTGAATCACATGGCGCAGCAGTCGGCGTGGTGGTGCAAGGTTGTCCTTCAGGCATTGATTTTGATTTGGATTTTATTCAATCAGAATTAGATCGTAGAAAACCTGGACAATCTAGAATTACCACTCAAAGAAAAGAGGCGGATAGTATTGAGGTATTATCCGGTGTTTTTGAAGGAAAAACCACAGGAACTCCAATTGCGATGTTGGTTTGGAACGGCGACCAACGTTCCAAAGATTATTCCCACATTTCCGATCAATTTAGACCTTCTCATGCTGATTTCACTTATTTTGCCAAGTATGGTTTAAGGGATTATCGGGGCGGTGGAAGAAGTTCTGCCCGTGAAACTGTAGCCCGTGTGGCAGCTGGTGCTTTGGCAAAATTGGTTCTGAATAAATTAGGAGTTAAAATTTCTGCCTATGTTTCTCAGGTAGGTAAATTGAAATTGCAAACCCCTGTGGAGCAATTGGATTTGTCCATCACAGAAACCAATGCGGTTCGTTGCCCTGATCCTACACTTGCGGAAGAAATGTTTGCCTATATCGATGATATTAGAAAACAAGGAGATTCGGTTGGGGGAGTAGTTTCTGCTTATATTGAAGGTTGTCCTGTAGGATTAGGAGAACCCGTTTTCGATAAATTACATGCTGAATTAGGCAAAGCCATGTTGAGCATCAATGCGGTAAAAGGTTTTGAATATGGTAGCGGATTTGATGGGGTGGAATTACGCGGTTCTGAACACAATGATATCATTGTAAAAGATGCCGATACCGGTGAAATAAAAACCTTAACCAATCATTCAGGTGGTATACAAGGTGGGATTTCCAATGGGGAACCTATCTATTTCCGAGTAGGATTTAAGCCAGTTGCAACCATCATGCAAGATCAAGATAGTTTGAACGAAAAGGGCGATAAAATTACCGTTTCAGGAAAAGGCAGGCATGATCCATGTGTGGTTCCAAGGGCTGTTCCTATTGTGGAGGCTATGGCTGCAATTGTTATCTTAGACTTTTATTTAAGGAATAAATTGATTCAAATTTCCGCCCTATGATTTTTGATGAGGATTCCTATTTCATGGGTTTGGCTTTAAAACAAGCCGAGAGAGCCTTAGAAGAAGAAGAAATTCCGGTGGGTGCGGTGGTGGTATGCCAAGGTAAAATTATTGCCAAAGCATACAATCAAACAGAAATTTTGACCGATGTAACAGCACATGCTGAAATGATTGCGATCACATCAGCTGCACAAACAATTGGTGCCAAGTATTTAAAAGATTGCACTTTATATGTGACCTTGGAGCCTTGCTTGATGTGTGCGGGGGCAATTTATTGGTCGCAATTAGGTAGATTGGTTTTTGGGGCAAGTGAAGATAAAAGAGGTTTTCAGCAAATTGGAAAAAGAATTTTACATCCCAAAACTGAAATTTTGGGTGGAGTTTTGGCAGCTGAAGCTGAGAGTTTATTGAAAGAATTTTTCTCGATGAGAAGATAATATGGGAACAAAATGTTCTTGTTAATAGTTTTTTAGAATGTACTTTTTAAATATTTACAATTATGGCTTTTGAATTAGCACCATTACCTTATGCAAATAATGCATTAGAGCCTCATTTTGATGCATTGACCATGGAAATTCACCACGATCGTCATCATAATGCGTATGTGACCAACTTAAATGCTGCCGTGAACGGTACAGCATTAGAAGGAAAATCTTTAGTAGAATTATTGGCTACTATTTCAACTCAGTCTCCAGCTGTTCGCAATAACGGAGGAGGACATTATAATCATGATTTGTTTTGGAATATCTTATCTCCGAATGGTGGTGGACAACCGGTTGGTACCTTAGCGAAGGCTATTGATGCTAAATTTGGTAGTTTTGATGCTTTTAAAGATGAGTTCAAAAAAGCAGCTATTTCTCGTTTTGGATCAGGTTGGGCATGGATTGTTGCTCAAAAAGATGGTTCCATTGCTGTATCATCTACACCTAATCAAGATAATCCTTTGATGGATGTGGCAGATGTAAAAGGTCATCCAGTCATTGGTTTAGACGTTTGGGAGCATGCCTATTATTTGAAATTTCAAAATAAACGCCCTGATTATATCGATTCATTTTGGAACGTAATCGATTGGAATGCAGCTGAAAAGCGTTATTTAGACGCTCAAGCATAAAAAAATAAGCTGGGAAATAGATAATTTTCCGGGTTTAGGTTTGCTTACTAACACCTTTTGTGTATTTTTGCAATCCTAAATGGTGGTTGTAGCTCAGTCGGTTAGAGCATCGGTTTGTGGTTCCGAGGGTCGTGGGTTCGAGCCCCATCTTCCACCCCAAAAGCCTTAGCGTAAGCTAGGGCTTTTTTTATTTTATTCACAAAAGCATATAATTTACGCACATCATACATCGCTTTTTTCGTTCAATTTTATTACAAAAGTAAATCCCTCAATTTGATGTTGCATCAACTCAAAGATGCTATCTTTAGGCATTATTTAAAAATGCATCTTTTCCCAATGTATAGCCTTCATGGAGCATAAAAAGAATCGGGTGATTGCCTATATAGATGCAGCCAATTTGTATTTTGGTATGATAGATGCTGGCTATACCTATTGTAAATGGTTAGATGTTCAAAAATTAATTCAAAGTTACCTTACTTCGAAGCAAGAATTAGTCGACGTGAAATTTTTTACTAGCCTAATTACCCACAATCCACCTAAGCAAAACCGCCAAAATACCTACCTAGAAGCATTGGAAGCAAGAGGTGTTCTTATGTATTATGGCGTTTATCAAGCAAAATTCATGGACTGTCGCAAATGTGGTAATAATTGGATTGTGCCAAATGAGAAAATGACAGATGTGAATATGGCTACTCAAATATTAGCAGATGCTTTTCAAGATAATTACGATGTGGCGATTGTGATAACAGGCGATAGCGACTTAGTTCCTTCTATCCAATTTGTCAATGACACCTTTGTTGAAAAATCTGTTGTTGTTTTTTTTCCTCCTCAAAGGCATAATGATTCCATTGAAGATGCGGCTAGAAGTAGCTTAATTATTACTCGGAAAAAGTTGATGGACGCACAATTACCTAAAGAAATTAGAAAAAAAGATGGTTATGTATCAACCAAGCCGGAGGGGTGGTAGTTAATTAGGAATAATAGGTAAAAGGTGATAGGTAAAAGGTAATAGGTAAAAGGTAAAAGGTAATAGGTAAAAGGTGATAAAAGGTAATAGGTATTAGGTTTTAGGTATTAGGTATTAGGTAAAAGGTAATAGGTGAGAGTTAATAGGTAATAATGCGAATGAAGGGTTGAAAATTCCTTTGACAGGCTCAGGAACCGAGCTGAGATAAATCTATTAATTCTATTTTAGAACTTATAAATGAACTTGCGGTTAATCCGACGAAAGATTGGAACGAAGCGGTAGGCGGAGCTTTGACAATGAGCATGGGCGATGTGCGTCAGGGTCAAAGAAAATAGCCGAAAGCGAAGTGAAAATCGGTCAGCTTGCTGATTCGTCTTGGATTAACTTGAGGTAAATTAGTTTTTTTGTTTCTTTTTTTTCAAAAAAAGAAATGCCATAGAAAATGAATTAGCCAGAAAATTGCATTGATAGGGATTAGATATTAGGTAAAAGGTAAT
This sequence comes from Aquirufa sp. ROCK2-A2, assembly GCF_054558485.1. NCBI lineage: Bacteria > Pseudomonadati > Bacteroidota > Cytophagia > Cytophagales > Flectobacillaceae > Aquirufa > Aquirufa sp. ROCK2-A2. The sequence continues at coordinate 450,584 of NZ_JBPXKA010000002.1, read as the reverse complement.
AGGTAAGAGTTAATAGGTAATAATGCGAATGAAGGGTTGAAAATTCCTTTGACAGGCTCAGGAACCGAGCTGAGATAAATCTATTAATTCTATTTTAGAACTTATAAATGAATTTGCGGTTAATCCGACGAAAGAATTGAACGTAGCGGTAGGCGGAGCTTTGACAATGCGCAAGGGCCATGTGCGTCAGGGTCAAAGAAAATAGCCGAAAGCGAAGTGAAAATCGGTCAGCTTGCTGATTCGTCTTGGATTAACTTGAGGTAAATTAGTTTTTTTGTTTCTTTTTTTTCAAAAAAAGAAATGCCATAGAAAATGAATTAGCCAGAAAATTGCATTGATAGGGAATAGATATTAGGTATTAGGTAATAGGTAATAGGTAAGAGTTAATAGGTAATAATGCGAATTAAGGGTTGAAAATTCCTTTGACAGGCTCAGGAACCGAGCTGAGATAAATCTATTAATTCTATTTTAGAACTTATAAATGAATTTGCGGTTAATCCGACGAAAGATTGGAACGAAGCGGTAGGCGGAGCTTTGACAATGAGCATGGGCCATGTGCGTCAGGGTCAAAGAAAATAGCCGAAAGCGAAGTGAAAATCGGTCAGCTTGCTGATTCGTCTTGGATTAACTTGAGGTAAATTAGTTTTTTTGTTTCTTTTTTTTCAAAAAAAGAAATGCCATAGAAAATGAATTAGCCAGAAAATTGCATTGAAAGGGAATAGATATTAGGTATTAGGTAAAAGGTAATAGGTAAGAGTTAATAGGTAATAATGCGAATTAAGGGTTGAAAATTCCTTTGACAGGCTCAGGAACCGAGCTGAGATAAATCTATTAATTCTATTTTAGAACTTATAAATGAATTTGCGGTTAATCCGACGAAAGATTGGAACGAAGCGGTAGGCGGAGCTTTGACAATGAGCATGGGCCATGTGCGTCAGGGTCAAAGAAAATAGCCGAAAGCGAAGTGGAAATCGGTCAGCTTGCTGATTCGTCTTGGATTAACTTGCGACTAATAAGTTTTTTTGTTTCTTTTTTTCTAAAAAAAAGAAATACCATAGAAAATGAATTAGCCAATAAATGGTAATGCGATATCGGAAATTGATATAATAATGAAGGGGGTAATTGGCATCTTTGAGTTAAATAAGGGATTTGTTTTTAACACAAAAGACACAAAGATTATTCAACCCAACTACCTTGGTTTTTTTATTGGGTCAAATAGGTTTTTAACTCTTAATTCGCATTATAAGTGTTTAGTTATTAGAGATTAGGGATTTGTGACTTTGATCTGGGATTAGTTGAAATAAGAGTAGACGGTAATTGTTTTCCTCGTTATAAAAAACTAATAACTAATCACCCATAACTCATTCAATAGTTATTAAATTCAATTCATGTCTCCATGTCGAATTCCTATTGATTTTTCATTTCATTTTATTTCGAGACAAATTATCGCCAAACCCTTCATGTTGCATATAATTCCATAAAATAATTTATCCTAATTAAAAAATATTTATATTTAATCTTTGAATCTGAAAAGATTTTTAGACCTATCTATGAAATATTTTTATTCTTTGCTTTTATCTGCCATTTTGGTAGTTTTTGGCTATATGTTCTATAGTTGTAGCAGCGTTAATGCATCGGATGATGCTATGCCGGATGTTGTCGATTATAACTTTCATATTCGTCCTATTTTATCAGACCGATGCTTTAAATGCCATGGTCCTGATGCCAAAAAACGGGCATCCAATTTACGCTTAGATACCCCTGAAGGTGCTTATGCAGCCTTTAAAGACAATTTAAAAGCTCATGCCATCGTTCCCGGAAATCCCAATTCCTCCGATGCTTTCCTTCGTTTAATTACCCAAGATACTTCTTTAAGAATGCCACCCATGAAGTCGAATTTAACTTTGACTTCCCATGAAATTGATTTAATTGAAAAGTGGATCGAGCAAGGAGCTGTTTATAAGCCGCATTGGTCTTTTATGGCTCCTATCAAGTCTGAATTGCCAGATGCAGATGCGTCTTGGACCCGAAATGAAATCGATCATTTTGTCTATTCTACTATGCGGGAGAAAGGGCTCAAACCTAGCAAGGAGGCGGAAAAGGAGCAATTGTTGAAACGGGTTTACTTAGATTTGGTTGGATTACCGCCAAGTATTGAGGAGCAAGAAAAGTTTTTGGCTGATCAAAGTGAAAATGCCTATGAAAAAGTAGTAGATCAATTGTTAGCTAATAAGCATTTCGGAGAAAAAATGGCCATCAACTGGTTAGATGTTGCCCGATATGCGGATTCACACGGCTATCAGGATGATGGTTTAAGGACCATGTGGCCTTGGAGAGATTGGGTGATTCATGCCTTTAATAGCAATTATTCGTATGCCAAATTTCTGAAATGGCAATTGGCTGGCGATTTAATTCCTCATGCCACAAAAGAGATGATTTTAGCGACTGGGTTCAATCGAAATCATAAAATTACCCAAGAAGGAGGGGTAATCGATGAGGAATATAGAGTAGAATATGTCAATGATCGAACAAGTACTTTTGGGAAATCATTTTTAGCTTTGACTTTTGAATGTTCGAAATGCCACGATCATAAATATGATCCTATTTCTCAGAAGGATTATTACAGCACTTATGCTTTTTTCAATCAAGTGCCGGAAAAAGGCCTTTTTGGCACCATTGATGCCTCTTTTGCCGATCCTCCCAACATTCAAATTACTTCTAAAGACATTCGGAAAATCTTAACTTTCATTAATAAAAAAGATACTTCTGCTGTGGATGTCATGGTAATGAAGGATGATTCCGTTAAACGAAAAACCTATGTGTTGAGTAGAGGAAATTACGATATGCCAGCAGCTGAAGTAGCGATCGGAGTTCCAAAAAGTATATTACCATTTTCCCCAGCTAAATATGGATCTAACCGATTAGGATTAGCCAATTGGTTATTAGATGAGAAAAACCCTTTAACCAGCAGAGTATTTGTTAACCGAATGTGGGCTCAATTTTTTGGTCGTGGAATTGTTAAAACCTTAGGCGATTTTGGTATGCAAGGAGAATTGCCAACTCATCCTCAATTATTGGATTGGCTGGCGGTTGATTTTAGAAGTCATCATTGGAATATCAAACGTTTGGTGAAACAAATAGTTACATCTGCAACTTATCGGCAGTCGTCAGCTATTCCAAAAGAAGCCTTAGCCAAAGATCCAGAAAATATCTATTTATCGCATAGCACAAGAATGAGAGTTCCTGCCGAAAATGTACGGGATTTGGTTTTAGGTTCAGCCAATATTTTAAATCAAGAAATTGGAGGGCCTAGTATTAAACCTTATCAGCCCAAAGGAATTTGGGAAATTGCCTCTTCTGGTCGTGGTTCATTGATGAATTATATTCAAGACCACAATCAGGATTTGTATCGAAGAGGGATGTATGTTTTCATCAAAAGGACAGTTCCTCCACCTTCTATGTTGATTTTTGATGCAAGTAATCGGGATCAATGCGAAGTACAACGTGGTAGAACCAACACGCCTTTACAAGCTTTGGTCATGATGAATGACCCTAGTGTGATGGAAAGTTCTAGGGTCTTGGCCAGTGCTTTGTCGAAACAAAATTTGGATGAGGATCAATTATTAGGACTGGCCTTCAGGAAAATAATTTGTCGAAAACCCCAGAAAAAAGAGTTGGAAATTCTGAAGCGGTATTTTGAAAAGGAGCAAAAAACCTTTGAGGAAAATCCAAAAAAAGCAGAAAAATTGATGGGGATTGGGGAATATAGAAAAGAGATCAAGGTCAATAAATCTTTTACAGCTGCATTGATGCAAACGATTCAATTGATTTATAATATGGAAGAAGCTTTAATTCGAGTGTAATGAGCATGAGAGAAAATGAATTTTTGAAAAATCAATTGAACATTACCAGAAGGCATTTTTTTGGTAAAGCAGTTGCAGGAATCGGAGGCTTAGCCTTAGGTTCTTTGTTGGTTCCTGAAATATGGAAAGGCGACGAGTCTTCCTCCACTCTTCCATTGGGTGTTGCTCAATTCGCTCCTAAAGCAAAAAGAATCATTTATTTATGCCAAAACGGTGCACCTTCCCAATATGAATCTTTTGATTATAAACCCACTCTTGTTCAAAGAAGTGGAGAAGAATTACCTGATTCGATTCGTGGGACACAGCGATTAACGGGCATGACTGCCAATCAAGATAAATTTCCTTTAATTGGTTCCTTTTATGGTTTCAAGCAATATGGTAAATCAGGCACTTGGATTTCGGATATTTTTCCCAATATCGGTGCTATTGCGGATGATATTTGTGTAGTAAGGACAATGAATACGGATGCTATTAACCATGATCCTGCCTTGACATTTTTACAAACGGGTGCGCAAGTGGGTAATCGACCTAGTATGGGTGCTTGGATGTCGTATGGTTTAGGCAGTGAAAATAAAAATTTGCCCGCATTTTGTGTGTTATTATCAAGAGGGAGAGGAAATGGTCAAGGGGTTTATTCCAAATTATGGACAAATGGTTTTTTAGATTCGACTCATCAAGGTGTCGTATTCAGTAGTTCCGAAGATCCGATTTTGTATTTAAATGATTCGGATGGAATTGATAAAACTGCTCGAAGAAGGATGTTGGATGAATTGGCGGAATTAAATAGTTTGGGATTTGAGGAAAATGGTGATCCGGAGGTTCAAGCCAAAATTCAACAATATGAAATGGCATATCGTATGCAAACTGCGGTACCTGAATTGACAGATCTTTCCAAAGAGCCTGATCACATTGTGAAAATGTATGGCCCTGATTGTTTGGTTCCTGGAACTTATGCGGCGAATGCATTATTGGCTAGAAAATTATCTGAATCGGGCGTACGCTTTGTTCAATTATATCATCAAGGCTGGGATTCACATGGAAATTTGCCAAAGGAAATGGCCTTGCAAGCACAAGATGTGGATCGTTCCTCAGCGGCTTTGATTACCGATTTGAAACAAAGGGGTTTATTGGATGAAACCTTGGTGATTTGGGGTGGTGAATTTGGACGAACCAATTATTGCCAAGGCACTTATACCAAAGACAATTATGGTCGAGATCATCATCCAAGAGCCTATAGTATTTTCATGGCAGGCGGAGGCGTCAAGGCTGGTTCTGTTTATGGAGAAACGGATGAATTTGGTTACAATGTAGTGAAAGACCCTGTTCATATTCATGATTTTCATGCAACTGTACAGCATTTGATGGGAATTAATCACGAACAATTAACTTATAAGCATTTGGGAAGAAGATACAGATTAACAGATATTGCTGGTAAGGTACTTCCTGGATTAATTGCATAGAAAATGAAATCAAAATTATTTGATATACTAACTTGGTTAATCCTCTTTTTGGAGGGTCTTTTGGTTTTTGTATTGATTTTTCAATCTAAAATTGTTGTCCCCTTTCCGTTTTTGGGTAGGTTTCATCCGCTAATTTTACATTTACCGATTGGATTTAGTGTTTTATTGACATTTTTGTTTTTGATCAAAGGTCAAATTTTATACACTGATTTTTATCGTATTTTCCGCTTCTTGCTTTATTTGACATGCTTATTTACGGGTCTTTCAGCACTTTTAGGTCTATTTTTGTCTTTGGAATCCGGATATGATTTAGCATTAATCCGTTTTCATCAATGGGCAGGGGTTGGAGTTAATTTCTACTACCTTGGGGTGTTATTGGCTTATGAAAAGGAATGGGTTAGAGGCTTTAGGAAATCGCTTTTGGTGAGTTTGGTGGGAATGTTTCTATTTATTCTCACTGGGCATGGAGGAGCTAATTTGACACATGGAGAAGATTTTTTGTTCCCCAATTCGAATGATCAAATAATCATCACCAATGAATCTAAGGTATTCGATGATTTGGTTAGACCCATTTTGAAGAATAAATGCGAGTCATGTCATAACGACCAAAAAACCAAAGGTCAATTAAACATGAGCAGCGTTGAAAAAATGTTAAAGGGTGGTAAAAATGGACCTTTATGGATTGCAGGAGATGTGGTAAAAAGTCATTTGACGCAACGAATTGAACTTCCATTAGATGCCAAAGAGCACATGCCTCCAAAGGGTAAAGCACAATTAACAAACGATGAATTAATGATTTTGAAACTCTGGGTAGAATCTGGAGCTTCTGTGAATAAAAAGATACAGGATTACCCCAAACAATTCAATTTTTCTAAGTGGCTTAGTTCATCAGCCTCTAGTCAAGAGAATTTGCTAATAAAAGAAGAAGAATACGATTTCTCTGCTGCATCGGAATCGGATATTCAAGCGGTAAATACACCATTTTGTTCAGTTCGGTCTATTTCAAGTCAATCGCCAGCGCTGGAGGCAGAGTTTTTTGTAGCGAAAAAATTTGATGTAAAAACCTTGGAGAATTTGTCCAAGGTATCAACTCAATTAATTTCTTTGAATATTTCTAAAATGCCCATCAAAGATGCAGAACTAAAAGAAATCGCCAAATTGACTCATTTAGAAAAGTTGAATTTGAATTTTACAGATATTAGCAGCAAGGGATTAGTCGAATTATTAGCTTGTCAGCAATTGTCATCTTTATCATTGGCAGGAACCAAAATTCAACAAAGTGAATTAATTGGATTTTTACAAAAAATGCCTTCTTTGAAAGAATTGTTTATCTGGAATACCCCATTAACTCCTGATCAAATTCAGGAATTGACTCAATCATTTCCCAAAATACGGCTCGAGCAAGGTTATGTTCCCAAAGATGAAAAACTATATATCAATCCACCCATATTGGTTAATGAAAATTTAATTTTAAAGCCAGGAGAGGATTTACAATTCAAGCATACTTTGAAAGGCGTTGATTTTCATTATACTTTAAATGATTCAACACCTGATTCCTTGGGGAAGTTAATTACTCGAGGTCCGATTAAAATTGATCAATATACCAAGGTGAAAATATTGGCTACCAAATCAGGTTGGTTGGCTAGTAAAGCTTTAGAGTTAAGGGTTTTTAAGTCGAAATTTGTGCCTGATTCCATCATTTTACTAACTCAGCCTGAGCCTAAATATATTGCTCAAGGATCCTACACCTTGAAAAATTTTGTATCTGGCGCAAGGTACACCAAAGGTGTACCTAATCAAACTTGGTTGGGTTTCAATGGTTCGGATTTTGAGGCTGAGTTTATTTTTGATAAAGCCAATGCGATGAAAGGACTCACTTATTCTTATTTGGAAAAGACCGATGAGGGTGTTTTTCCTCCCACTGATGTAGTGGTCTTGGGCATGGACTCAAAAGGTAGTTGGAAAAAAATTGGTTTTTATCGCCCAGAAGTACCAAAAGAGCGCAGAGGTTTTTCTAATAAAGCGTTTAATATTCCTTTGGCGCAAGGTAACTACTCGAAAATCAAGCTAATTGCTCATACAGTTAAATCATTGCCTAATTATCTAATTAATAATGAAAAGAAGGAAAAGTTTGAATTGGGGGCTAAACCAGGAAAGTTGAGATTGGATGAAATTCTCTTTTATTAAAGAGAATCAGCAATGGTAATTAATTGTTGGAAGTTTTTTAATACTTCTAAATTGCTAGGTAGATTTAGATTACGATCATCTTGACTAAGTAAATACCCACTTAATAGAAATTTCGTATTAGGCATTTTTTCTGCCAGATCGGAAAGGTATTCATCAATTTCAGAAGCTTTCGGTTCGGTGGTAAATACGCTACAGATATAATCTGGCTGATGAATATTATCGGCAAAAATCAATTCATCAAAAGGCAAAGATTGTCCCAAATAAATCACAGAATGCTTTCTAGCTCGAAGAATATAATTGGCAAATAATAGACCTAACTCGTGCAATTCACCTTCAGGTAAGTACAATAAGAATTTCTTAGCATTGGGTTTAATGGATAAATCTTGTTGATCGATGGCGGCAATTAATTTTTGTCGAATCAGATGCGTAATGAAATGCTCTTGTGCTGGCCCAACGGATCCTGAAAGCCACAATGTTCCTAATCTGCCTAAAAAAGGATAAATGATTTCTAAGACATAACTCTCAAATCCAATATTATGAACGATATTATCGGTTAATTTTCGGAAAAGACTTTCATCTAAATCCAACATAGCCACGGTTAAGGCTTGGATTTGATCAGGATAATCTAACTTATTTTCTGAAAGTTGAAGAATATGTTGGGAGATTTGCTCCTCATCCATTTTTGAAATTTCAGATATTTTGTATCCACCCTTATCTTGTAATATCGCAATGTTCAATACAAATTTCAAGTCCTTGTCACAGTAAGTCCGAATATTCGTATCTGACCGATTAGGGTTTAATATTCCATAACGCTGCTCCCAGATTCTCAAGGTGTGTGCCTTGATTCCGCTTAGGTTTTCTAAATCTTTGATGGAATATTGATTCATAGAACTGGTTAATGTTTTATAAACCCAGGTTAGTGGAAATTGTTTTAAAATTATATTGTTTAAATTCGAAAAGTTTAAATCGCCCAAAACCTCCTCCAATTTTCATGCCTCGAAAGGCTCAGCAACCTTGCTTCGAAAGGTTCAGCAAACGATTTTTTCTCTTCTCTTTTCTTTTCTCTTTTCTCTCTTCTATCTCCTCTTTTCTCTTTTCTCTTTTCTCTCTTCTATCTCCTCTTTTCTCTTTTCTCTTTTCTCTCTCCTCTTTTCTCTCCGATATTAGCTTCGACTCCGCTCAGCCAATGCTAATTATTCTTTTTTAGGACTTATAAATGAATTTGCGGTTAATCCGACGAAAGATTTGAACGGAGCGGTAGGCGGAGCTTTGACTATGCGCATGGGCATGTGCGTCAGGGTCAAAGAAAATAGCCGATAGCGAAGTGAAAATCGCTCCGCTTGCGGATTCGTCTTGGATTAACTGGCAGAATTTAAGTTTTTTTGTTTCTTTTTTTTCAAAAAAAGAAATGCCTTAGAAAAAAAAGAACCAACAAATTGCTTTGTTATAATGAAATAGGGAATTCCAGTTTATTCCAAATTTCAACTCTTAATTCGCATTATTACCTATTACCTATTACCTATTACCTTTTACCTATCACCTCCCGCCCTCAATTCATTGCCCAATGCCCAAGGAAAAACATAAACTGTAATAGGGCGATTAGTCGGAATAAACTTGATTTCGATTGTAGATTTTCTGACAAATAAATCCAATGAAAAAAGAAAGAGGCCAACCACCAAGCACCAAAATTTTGAATGGGTACTTGTTCTCCTTGCCAATGCCAAAAGTCGAAATGAATCGCAACGGGCTCAATAAGTAAATCCAAAGCCGTCATTAAGCCAGCCCCTAAAGCCGCTTTACCAATTTTCCCACCGATTCCCCATTCTTCCACAACGGCATTTGTTGCAATGACCAAGATTAACCAATTGATTCCTATGGTTAAAGGCACATTCTGTATTTTAAATCCAAGTGTTTGTCCGTAATGATACGAACCAAAAATTTTACCTGTATGAACCCCAACTACTTCCAGAAACCATGCTGCTACAGCAATACCAGCCAATATAATGTAAGTTTTTACATCGGTTTTTGGAAAAAAATACACACAAATGAAACCAGTCAGCCATAGAGTTAGGGGAACTAAAGACACGAATAAAGCCTGTGTGGATTCGATGTTCATGCCAATTAATCCGGCGGCATAAAGGACAACTAAAAATCGTTTTAAAAATACGGGATTCATGGGTTGATACTAAATTAACTGAATTTTTCTTCTATGTTACCTGCATCCTCTACGAACTGCTTTACTTGTTGTTCTTGATCTTGGGGGCAAATCATTAACACATTATCATTTTCTGCGATGATGTAGTTTTGCAATCCTTGAACTACAACTAACTTTCCTTTTGGTGTTTTAATAATGCAATTTTTGGTATCGTATAATAACACATCTCCGTCTATGACATTATTGAGTTCATTTTTTTCACTTATTTCATAAAGCGATTTCCATGTACCCAAATCGGACCAACCAATATCAGATAAGATAACTTTTACATCTCTTGCTTTTTCCATGATACCGGTATCAATGGAAATGCTTTTGCAGACTCCGTACACCTTTTTGATGAATTCATCTTCTCCATCCGTATAATAAAATTCACTTCCTTCTTCGAATTGTTCGGCCATTCTAGAAAGATGTTTTTCTAATTCTTTTTTGAAAGTTGAAAAACTAAAGATGAAAATACCCGCATTCCAAACATAATCGCCACTGTCTAAAAAAGCTTGCGCCAATTCTAAATTAGGCTTTTCCGTAAAGGTTTTCACCCGTTGGGCCTCCACATTTTCGGGATGATATTGAATATAGCCATAACCTGTATCTGGCCGGGTAGGTAAAATTCCCAAAGTTGCTAAAATGGGCTCATCCGCCGCTTTAAGAGCTTTTTTGATATTGTCTTTAAAGGCCTCTTCTTTCAAAATAACATGATCGGAAGGTGCAATGATGAATTTTGCTTTTTTGTTTTTCTTCGCGATTTTATAGGTTGCGTAGGCAATACATGGTGCTGTATTTCTTCTTTGTGGCTCCTTCAAAATTTGATCTGGACTAAGAAATGGCAATTGTTCTTGAACAATATGGGCAAATTCCACCGAAGTGACTACATAAATATTTTCTGGATGTATTATTCCTTCAAATCGTTCCGCTGTTTGTTGGAGCATGGTTTTACCTACCCCTAACACATCAATAAATTGTTTGGGCTGACTACTCCGACTTATTGGCCAAAATCTTGTGCCAATCCCACCAGCCATGATGATTAAATATTGATTTTTCATACTTATTTATTCGATAGGAATTGATTAATTCTATTTCCCACGTTTTCTCTGATGGACGAATAGTATAAATTATAATCCGCTTTGTGCCAATTTTTTATTTTGACGAACATTCTTCCTTTTACATAAGGGATGTTTGTCCAAAGTACACCCAAATGGTTTTGAGCATCTGCCATGTTTTTGGCATACTTAAATCCAAAATATACGCCACCTTTATTCAATTCTTTGGGTTTAAATTCCTCATCCAAGGTCCAAGAAAGTGGATTGGTGGAAACCAAATTGGTACTTGTGCCAGGATGCCAAGGTGGCAAATAACCTTGTGTAAACGTAGTCCATGCCACAAAGCATCCAGTAGAAGATGGAGATTCGCAAGCTGGTATTTGTTGAAAAGTATTTTTTTCCGTAGCAATACCAATGATATAGGCTGCCACTAATTGTTTTTGAAGAGCTTTTCCATCAAAATATTCTTTCAATAATCGAGTAGCGTGAATGGTTCCTTGACTATGCCCAGCGATGACGATGGGTCTTCCTTGATTGAAATGCTTCAAATAATATTCAAAGGCTTTTTTGACGTCTTGATAGGCAAAATCCAAAGCGGCCTCTTTATCGTTTTTGTTAGGAGTGACAAAGGCATAATAATGCGCCTGACGATATCTAGGGGCGTAAATTTTACAAGATCCATTAAAAACAGATGCTTGGTTTAATATGGTAGAACTATCCGTTATCTTGTTAAGGTATTCATCTTCTACCGATGCATTCCAAATGTATTCATTCTTGGGTTCGTAGGTATATATCGTTGGATGCACAAAAAATACATCCGCTTTCGCATCTGCTTGTTGGTCTTTGTATGGCGATTTTTTAGGGACTAAATCAGCTGCATCTTTAACTGATGGTAAAGCAGCCCAATTTTTCATATTGGCATAATCTACTTCAGCGGGCTTTGCTACTTCATTCCAAGTCTTTTTTAAAACAGTAGGTGTGGTATTCAAGCAACTGTTTAAAAGGACTAGCGCAGAAAATAAAATACTTAATGGAAAGAATTTTTTCATGTTCAGAAAATTACGTCAAATCTACTAATAATTATTGGTTTTAGATGATGAGAATTACTTACCACCTTTTTTATCCAAATTACTTATTCTACAAAGTGTATTATTTTTCAAAAAATTGTTATTTTTTTTATAATTCTATCAAAGAAAACAATATTATTTTTTAGATTTGTCGCTGATTATATTTAGGCAAACCAAATCCTAATTAAAAAAAATCTTTATGAAAAAAATCTTTACTCAAATTGTTCCCTGTTTTGTCGTTTTTATGATGCTTAGTTTATCTGTATTTGCACAGACTAAATTAAGTGGAAAAGTGACAGACGCAGCTTCTAATGAAGCATTAATTGGTGTTAGCATCGCCGTAAAAGGAAAAGTTATTGGAACCATAACAGATGCAAATGGTAGTTTCTCATTAACAACTTCTACTCCCGCTCCCTTTACTATCTCTGTTTCTATGGTCGGTTATGAACGCCAAGAAATTGTTGTGAAAGGTGCAAAAACAGATTTCGCTATTAAATTAAAAGAGCAAGCAACACTTGGTCAAGACATTGTTGTTTCTGCTAGTCGTATTGAAGAAAGTGTTTTGCAATCTCCTGTTTCTATTGAAAAATTAGACATCAGAGGAATCCGTGAAACTCCTTCAGCTTCTTTCTATGATGCTTTGAAAAATATCAAAGGTGTAGAAATGAGTACACAATCCGTGTCCTTTTCATCAGTAAGTATGCGTGGTTTTAACGGTAATGGTAACGTTCGTGTAGTTCAGATGATTGACGGTATGGACAACCAAGCTCCAGGTTTAAACTTTTCAGTTGGTAATATCGTAGGTATTTCGGAATTAGACTTAGAAGGTTTAGAATTGTTGCCAGGTGCAGCTTCTGCTCTTTATGGTCCAAATGCCATGAATGGTATTTTATTAATGAATTCAAAAAGCCCATTCTTGTATCAAGGCTTAAGTGCTCAAGTGAAAGCTGGTGCGATGTATGCTGGAAATCGTACAACTGCCATGACTCCATACGGAGATATTTCATTGCGTTATGCCAAAGCCATCAATAACAAATGGGCTTACAAAGTGAATTTCAATATGTTGACTGCTGATGATTGGCAAGCAACAGATTACCGTGATCAAAGTTTATTGAATGGTACTTCGTTAGGTGCCGGTGATAGAGTATCCAACTTAGCCTACAATGGGGTGAATGTTTATGGAGATGAAACAAATGCTAATTTATATTCTTCTTTATTACCTATATTAGGAGATCCAAGCAGTCCAATTACTTCAAATGTTAAATTGATTTCAGCACTTACAGGAAAAACTGCCAACGAGATTTTTGGAAGTTTTATCCCTAATATGACAATATCACGAGAAGGATACAAAGAAGTTGATTTAGCTTCTTATGCTAATCGTAACATTAAATTCAATGCGGCTTTGCATTACCGATTCAATGATAAAGTTGAGTTGATTTTACAAGGTTCTTATGGTCAAGGTACTACTGTTTACACAGGAATTGATCGTTATGCCATCAAAAACTTTAGCATGGGTCAATACAAGGCCGAATTAAAAGGGGCTAATTTCTTCTTACGAGGTTATACCACTCAAGAAAATTCAGGTGATGCTTATTCAATTGGTACTCTTGGAGCGATTATTAATGAATATGCGAAACCAAGCTCAGTTAAATTACCTGATGGTTCTAGTGCTGGATGGTATCCCTCATTTTTTCAAACCTTTGCCGGACTTTCATTTACAAAGTTTGCCACAGAATTTCAAACTAACCTAATGAAAGGTCAAAATCCGACCTCCGCATTAACTAATGCAACTGCAACAAATGCAGCTTCTTATCCTTATTATTTTGGAACAGCTCGACAAATTGCGAATTCGCCATCTAAAATTGGAGGCATTGATTTTCCGGGTGTACTTACGCCTGGGACAGCTGCATTTAATTCAGCGGTAGAACAAGTTAAGCAATCTGCTATTCCAAAAGGAGCTAAATTTACGGATAAAACTGCTTTATATCATTTGGAAGGTATGTACAACTTGACTGAGAAATTTAACAACAAATTAGAATTGATTGTTGGTGCTAATTATCGTCAATATGCCTTGAATTCTGAAGGCTCTTTGTTTGCTTTAGACAACGCAGGTAAAGAATTTAGCATCAATGAATATGGTGCTTATACTCAATTAGGTAAGAAAGTATTAAGTGATAAGTTAAAATTAACTGGTTCTATTCGTTTTGATAAGAATGAAAACTTTGATGGTGTATTTAGTCCACGTTTCTCTGGAGTTTACACTGAAGGACGTTCGAACTTCAGAGCTTCGTACCAAACAGGTTTCCGTATCCCAACAACTCAAGATCAATACATTGATTTGAATACGCCAACAGCTCGTCTTTTGGGTGGTTTAGATGCGGTTCAAAATCGTTATAAATTATCAGGTAACTCTTATACAAGAGAATCTTTAGCAGCTGGTAAGCCAGAATTATACCAAGCAAAAACTTGGAAGCCTGAGCAAGTTCAAACTTATGAATTTGGTTACAAAGGATTCTTAGGAGATCGTTTATTAGCTGATTTCTATTGGTATCAGTCGAACTACACCAATTTCTCAGGAGGAAGAGTTGTTGTTCAAACTCCTGATCAACATAAGGAAGGTCCATTTAATAAAGTATTCTCATTCCCATCAAACATAGATAATACTGTTATTACAAATGGTTGGGCTTTAGGATTGGATTACCAATTGGGAGCTAATTGGACTTTAGGTTCAAATGTTTCTTACAATGCGGTTAAAGACAACGGTGGCGCTACAGATGCTCAAATTGGATTTAACACTCCTGCATACCGTACCAACGTTTCTTTGGGAAATCGTAACATTGCAGCTTCTGGCTGGGGAGTGAACGTAACTTGGAGATATCAAGATCAATTTGTTTGGAATTCAAGCGTAGTTTCTCAAGCAGTTAGCTTAGCGCAACAAAGTTTAATTCCTGCTTACCAAACAGTTGATGCTCAAATAAGCAAAAAATTGTCAGGTATGAAATCTATCTTGAAAGTCGGTGGAACCAATTTATTTGGTACTCCTTACACAACAAGCTGGGCTAACCCAATTGTTGGTAGTATCTACTATGTTAGCTTAACATTTGACGAATTATTGAATAAATAATAATTTCCAATATTTTATTGAGGCTGCCTCCCAAGGGCAGCCTCTTTTTTTGTACCTTTGACGATTAATTTTGATTCCATACATGCAAGAAACGAAGGACTTAACAGGGTTTTCACATATTGAGGTTTTTGGTGCAAGAGAGCATAATCTGAAAAACATTGATGTTAAAATTCCTAGGAATCAATTAGTTGTGGTTACGGGTATTTCAGGCTCTGGAAAATCGAGTCTGGCTTTTGATACCATTTATGCCGAAGGACAACGTAGATACATGGAAAGTTTCTCCGCCTATGCCAGAAGCTTTTTGGGAAATATGGAACGCCCAGATGTAGACAAAATTGAAGGACTATCTCCTGTTATTTCCATTGAACAAAAAACAACTTCCAAAAATCCTCGATCAACCGTTGGAACCACCACGGAAATCTATGATTTCTTGCGTCTGCTTTATGCACGAGGATCAGAAGCCTTTAGTTATTTGAGTGGTCAAAAAATGGTAAAGCAGTCGGTGGATCAAATTATCGCCACATTATTGCAACAATTTCATCAAGGCAAAGTGGTCCTTTTAGCTCCATTGGTCAAAGGCCGTAAAGGGCATTATCGAGAACTTTTTGTACAAATTGCCAAATGGGGATTTACCAAAGTTCGTATTGATGGAGAAATTGTTGATTTAGAAGCTAAAATGCAGGTGGACCGTTTCAAAGTCCATGATATTGAAATAGTTATTGACCGTTTGATTGTCAATGAGGAAGATCGCTTGCGAATTTCTCAGAGTTTACAAACTGCTATGAATCTAGGCAAGGGTCAAGTTTATGTTTTGGATGAAAAGCAAAAATTGCATTATTTTTCCCAAACCTTGATGGATCCTGAAACGGGTTTATCTTACGATGAACCTGCTCCTAATTCCTTTTCTTTCAATAGTCCCTATGGTGCTTGCCCTTGTTGCAACGGTTTGGGAGTTGTTGAAGAAATTACGCAAGAATCGGTTATTCCAGATCGTAAATTAAGTATTATCCGCGGTGCCATCGCACCTATTGGCGAGTACCGTGAGTTGTGGATTTTTAAGCAATTGGAGGTTTTATTAAAGCCTTTCAAAGTAGGTCTTTCCACACCCATTGAGAAATTTCCAGCGGAGGCCGTTGAACTCATGTTGTACGGTACTGATGAAGTCGTGCCAGTTCCTTCCAAAAAATACATTGGAACTGAATGGACCACCAAATACGAAGGAATTATCCATTTTTTGAAAAAGCAACAAGAAAATGGTTCGGAAAAAACCCAAGATTGGTTGAGGGATTTTTTGGTTATTAAAACTTGTCCTGATTGCCAGGGTTTTCGCCTGAAAAAGGAGTCCTTAAATTTTAAAATTGACGGTAAGCACATTGGCGAATTAGCCCAAATGGATATTTCAGATTTAGAATCTTGGTTTTCCCATTTGGAAGAAAGAATATCCGATCGTCAAAATCAAATTGCCCATGAAGTGTTAAAAGAAATTCGTAAGAGGATTGGATTTTTGACACAAATAGGTTTAAGCTATTTGACTTTGGACCGCCCTATGAAGACCCTTTCGGGTGGTGAATCTCAACGTATTCGTTTGGCGACTCAAATTGGAACCCAATTGGTTGGGGTACTTTACATCATGGATGAACCAAGTATTGGTTTACATCAAAGAGATAATGAAAAACTCATTCAAGCATTGAAAGATTTGCGGGATTTGGGTAATTCTGTGTTGGTGGTAGAGCACGACAAAGACATGATGTTGGAGTCTGATTTTATCTTGGATATTGGACCGGGAGCTGGCCGTCATGGGGGGCATATCATTGGTCAAGGTGCACCTTCTGAGTTTTTGAAATTAGAAACTCCTACAGCCAATTATTTGAATGGAAAATGGGAGATATCCATTCCCGAAAAGCGGAGAGCGGGCAATGGGAAAGAGATAAAATTGATAGGAGCGAAGGGGAATAATTTAAAGAATGTCACTGTTAAAATTCCTTTGGGGCAATTGATTTCTGTCACGGGTGTGTCAGGTTCTGGTAAATCAAGTTTGATCCATGATACTTTGGTGTTGAAGTTAAAGCAACATTTTGATCGAACAAAAAGAGATCCAATGCCTTTCAAATCGATTGAAGGCTTAGAATTTATTGATAAAATTATTGAAGTGGATCAATCGCCCATTGGACGAACTCCACGTTCTAATCCTGCCACTTATACGAACATGTACAGTGACATTAGAACTTTGTATTGTGAACTACCAGAATCAAAGATACGGGGTTATAAGGCAGGCCGTTTTAGTTTCAACGTGAAGGGGGGAAGATGCGAGACTTGTGAAGGTGCGGGAATGAAAAAGATTGAAATGGAGTTTTTGCCGGATGTTTTGGTGGAATGTGAAACTTGTAAAGGAAAACGATTCAATCGCGAAACATTGGAAGTTCGTTTTAAAGGAAAATCCATCTCCGATGTGTTGGATATGACCGTGGAACAGGCTTTAGCGTTTTTTGAGCATCAACCAAGAATTTATCGAAGGGTAAAGACCTTGTCGGAAGTGGGATTGGGTTATATAACATTGGGCCAACATGCGACAACCTTGTCGGGCGGGGAAGCGCAACGCGTAAAATTAGCGGAGGAATTGTCCAAAAAAGATACGGGTAATACCTTGTATGTCTTGGATGAACCCACGACAGGCCTACATTTTCAGGATGTTAAATTGTTATTGGATGTTTTGCAAAAATTGGTGGATAAAGGAAATACAGTTTTGATCATTGAACATAATTTGGATGTTATTAAAGTGTCTGATTATGTGATCGATATGGGGCCAGAGGGCGGAAATGCCGGGGGTACTTTACTGGGTTCCGGAACTCCAGAAGCCATCGCGAAAATCAAGGAAAGTCATACAGGAAGGTTTTTGAAGAATGAGTTGTGAGCTTAGGTGTACGAAATGAAGTCCATGATTTTTTGTAAGTAAGGTTTATCTTTTTTCATGTCGTATTAATGTTTATCCATCCCCCATACATGTTATTCGAAATCATTTTTCATCTGAAACAAGATTTGCTTTGCTATGACAGCACTTTCTTTTTTTATCTCCTGGTAGGTGCCTAATATTACTAAACTAATAGTAAATTTTTCATTATTATTTTTCACAAATCCGGTAAAAGTTACTGAAACAGAAGGGGATGATTCATCCTTAAAATCTATTAATCTTTCTTCAATAAAATTTTTAACAAGTTTTTTGATTTGATTCTTCGATAAATTGTTTAATTCGCCCATGTCGAATTTGAGTTCAATTTTATCATTAAAGGTTTCAACTTGCAAATTTTGGATATTGCTAGTTTTGTTTGCGAAGGAATTTAAACCGAATAGCAATAAAGCCGATGTTAGTAATAGTTTTTTCATTTGAATAGGTTGGTTAAAAATGGAAGAATTCAATTAGGGAGTTGATAAAACGAAGTATGTCATCATAATGTCGATCAAAGACCGAAATTGCCAAAATCACATTAATTATTAGGAAATAATTTTTGCCCATTTTTTTTTGATTCATTTAATTACAATTTGTAGGAACAGACAGTGCTGAAAAAATCAATGTATGAATGTTGGGCGGATGATTCAAATCGAAAGAATACGACGATATATTTAAAATTTTGTGGTTAGGTATCTTAATAACTCTTAAAACCTTGACACAAATATTTTACTTTTTCGAAAACCTAAACTTGTGTTTTTGCAACTTTTTCTAAAATATTTCGCAAATATTTGGATTATTTATTTAACGGTACTTGTGATTATGCAACAAAGCCTAAAAAAGATTTAAATTTTCTGAATTATTCTCTCAATGACCATCGGAAAATCACGATGTTCTAAAATTTGGCCTTTTTGGGCTACGTCCTCAGCAGTATCATTGGGCAAAACTTCAAAACTACTTTGAAAGATAATGGCCCCTTCATCATAGTGCTCGTTCACATAATGGATGGTAATTCCTGATTCTTTTTCTTGATTGGCAACAACCGCTTCATGTACAAAATGGCCGTACATACCTTTGCCCCCAAATTTGGGTAATAAGGCAGGATGTAAATTGATCATCCTCTGAGGAAATGCTTCCGTAAATTCTTTAGGTATTAACCATAAAAATCCAGCCAAAACAATTAAATCTGTGGATAAATCTTGTATTTCTTTTAAGATCGTTCCATTCCTGAATTCGTCTCGATTGAATACCCTGCACGGGATACCTAATCGTTTGGCACGTTGGATTACTCCCGCTCCTGCATTGTTACAATAAATTTGACTTATCTTTGCTATGTTCAAAGGTGCAAAGTGTTCGATGATTTTTTCAGCATTGGAGCCTGAACCAGAGGCGAAGATGACCAGATTTTTCAAATTTGCTTTGTATTTTTTTACAAATTTAGGGCTAAATACCGGAACCTTTTAGACTAAATTTTAGTTTTGTTTTTTTCTTACCAAATTTCATGAAAATAGGCATAATTTGTTATCCAACGTACGGAGGAAGTGGTGTTGTTGCCACAGAATTAGGAAAGGCTTTAGCGGCGGTTGGACATGAAGTTCATTTTATTACCTATACCCAGCCACCTCGCTTGGATTTTTTCAGCGAGAATATTTTTTACCACGAAGTAAGTGTAGCATCTTATCCATTGTTTCAATACCTTCCTTACGAATCTGCTTTGGCAAGTAAAATGGTCGATGTGACCATCAATGAAAAATTGGATTTATTGCATGTGCATTATGCCGTTCCTCATGCCTCTGCAGCCTATTTGGCTAAACAAATATTGAAATCCAAAGGAATAAACGTACCTGTTATTACTACCTTGCACGGGACAGATATTACCTTGGTAGGGCGTGATCCTTCTTTTGAGCCTGTGGTTACTTTTTCCATCAATGAATCGGATGGTGTAACCGCCGTTTCGGAAAGTTTAAGAAATGATACTTATTCCGAGTTTGAAATTCTTAGTCATATTGAGGTTATTCCGAATTTTATTGATTTGAATCGTTTCAAAAAACAAGCCAAGGAACATTTTAAATTAGCCATTTGTCCGCAGGGAGAAAAATTATTGATGCATACCTCCAATTTCCGGAAAGTAAAGCGGATAGAGGATATTATTCATGTTTTTGCAAAGGTTCAAAAAAAGGTTCCATGTAAATTATTGTTGGTAGGAGATGGGCCTGAAAGGTCGGTTATTGAAGCCCTTTGTCGCGATTTACATGTTCAAGCCGATGTGCGATTCTTAGGGAAATTGGATACCATTGAAGAAGCATTGTCTTTGGCGGATGTGTTTTTCTTAACATCCGAAAAGGAAAGTTTTGGTTTAGCTGCTTTAGAAGCCATGGCTTGTGAAGTGCCTGTCATTTCTTCCGATGCCGGTGGAATTACAGAGGTAAATATTCATGGCGAAACAGGTTTTGTGAGTAAAATTGGTGACATCAACGACATGGCCAAAAATACAATTCAACTATTGACGGATGAGGCATTGTTGACGAAGATGAAAGCAAATGCATTGGAGCGTGCCAAACAATTTGATTTGGTAAAAATTCTTCCGATGTATGAGAATTATTACAAAAAAATCATCGAGCAAAGTTGGAAATTCCCGAATCAAAGTAATTGAAGGAAATTAGGTAATAGGTAATAGGTAAAAGGTAATAGGTAAAAGGAAATCATCCGAATTAAGGGTTGAAATCCTATTTGAACAAATAAAAAATTCTTGTTAGTCGGTTTGAATAATCTTTGTGTCTTTTGTGTTAAAAATAAATCCCTTGTTTAACACAAAGACACGGATACCTATTACCTAATACCTATTACCTAATACCAATTACCTAAAAATGCCATTTAATGGCTAATTCTTTTTTCATGGTATTTCTTTTTTTGAAAAAAAAGAAACAAAAAAACTTATTAGGCGCAAGTTAATCCAAGACGAATCAGCAAGCTGACCGATTTTCACTTCGCTCTCGGCTATTTTCTTTGACCCTGACGCACATCGCCCTTGCGCATTGTCAAAGTTCCGCCTACCGCTACGTTCAAATCTTTCGTTGGGATTAACCAAAAGTTCATTGATGAGCTTGAAAAAAAAGAAATAGCGTTGGTTGAGCTGCGACGAAGCCAAAAGCGGTAATAAAGAGATTAATAATTAGAAATTTCAACCCTTGATTCGCATTAATGGGTAAAAGGTAATTGTTGTCTATCTTTTCTCTTCCAGTTTCTCTCCTAAACAATACGGCAATCACCATCATCATTGCATTCCAACAAAAGCGTTTTCATCGTTTTGTGTAATTTTGGATGAATGAATCCGGGATTAATCTCTGCCATGGGAATCAAAACAAATTTTCTATCTACTAATCTAGGATGCGGAATTTCCAGATTTTCAGCTGAAATGATTTGATCATCAAAAAATAAAATATCCAAATCCAAAGTTCTAGGGCCCCATCTTTCTGTTCTTACTCGACCCAATTGCAACTCGATTTCCAATAATTGGCTCATTAAATCCTGCGCGCTTAAAGTAGTTTCAACCTCAATGACTTGATTAATGAAATCATTTTGAGGGATTGGTCCCCAAGCAGCGGTTTGATACAGAGAAGAAAGTTGGGTGATTTTACCTACTTTTTTTGATAGGATTTCAATCGAATTTTGAAAAATTTCAATCGTATTTCCTAGATTGCCTCCCAAAGATAAATAGGTGATGTTGGACATGTTTTGTTAATTTCGCCTCAAACTTACAAATTTCTTTTTTATGCCAAAGAATTACTATGCTGAGGATTTGAAACCTGGGATGCTTTTGCTCTCTGAGCCCTATTTGGAGGATGCTTCTTTTCGTCGTTCGGTGATCCTTTTATGTGAACATTCTAATTCGCATTCCTTTGGAATCATCATTAATCATGAACAAGATAATGTTTTTGAAACGGTGATGGATGAAAAAGTATTTGATAATATTCCTTTGTTTGCCGGTGGACCTGTTGATACAAGCATCTTACAATTTTTGCATCGTAGGCCAGATTTAATTCCAGGTGGTTTGGAAATTGCTCCTAATATTTTTTGGTCTGGCGATTTTGAAAAAGCAATTGAGTCGGTGGTGAATGAAACGATTACATTTTCGGATATTAAATTTTTTATTGGTTATTCGGGTTGGGGTGCCGGGCAATTGGAAAGAGAAATTAAGTCGAATGCATGGTATCTAGAGCCAGCGAAATCGGAATATGTTTTTGACGAACCTTGTGATCAATTATGGAGAAAAATATTGATGGACAAAGGAGGGAATTATCGCGTTTTAGCCACTTACCCCGAGGATCCGAATTTGAATTGAAAGAAAATGGGAAGAGGATAGAAGAGAGAAAATGGGAAAAGAGAGAAAAAAATCATACCATCACATAAATCAAATGAATCATAGTTCAGACAATGAGAGAGAAGAGAGAAAATGGGAAAAGAGAAGAGAGTAAAGGATTTTTAAAAAATCATTTATTTGATAAAAAATATAAGTTTTCAATTTGTGATTATGCACACCAAATTTTATGGGGAATGGGGCCCCTTACCCCCTGCAATTTAATGCTTTAAAATTTCAGTTGTTTGATAAAATTATTTTCATGGCTCATCTTAACCCTGTTGGATTCTGCGCCGCACAGTCAAAGTTTTATTCTTGATTTTTTAACACAAAGGTTTCAACTTACATTAAATATCTCTTAACTTATTTTTGCCCAATTGGTTGCATCTTTCTTTAAATGTGCGACTTGCTCGCGGATAACCAAATGGTTTTCAAGGGTTAAATCGGGGTCCGAATGAAGGATTTCCATGGCGGTTTCGCGGGCAACTTTCAAAATTTCTCCATCTTTGGCTAAATCGGCAATCATTAAATCGATCACACCTGATTGGCGGGTTCCTGAAATATCTCCTGGGCCTCTTAATTGTAAATCGACTTCCGCAATTTCAAATCCATTATTGGTGCGCACCATGGTCTCTATACGTTTTTTGGTGTCAGCGCCAATTTTGAAACTGGTCATCAAAATGCAATAACTTTGTTCGGCTCCTCTACCCACACGGCCTCTTAATTGATGTAACTGAGAAAGACCAAATCGCTCTGCACTTTCGATGATCATGACACTTGCATTGGGAACATTGACACCTACTTCAATCACCGTAGTAGCGACCATGATTTTGGTTTCATTTTTCACAAACCGTGCCATTTCGAAATCTTTGTCGGCAGGTTTCATTTTGCCATGCAAAATACCAAGAGGTACACCTGGAAACGCACGTGAAATGCTTTCGTGTCCATCCATCAAGTCCTTGAAATCCATTTTTTCGGATTCTTCAATCAATGGATATACGATATAAATTTGTCGCCCTTTGTTGATTTCATTTTGAATAAATCCAAAAACCTCAAGTCGATGTGAATCGTATTTGTGTTTTGTTTGGATAGGCTTTCTACCCGCAGGCAATTCATCAATGATGGAAATATCTAAATCACCATAGAGCGTCATGGCCAATGTCCGAGGAATGGGTGTGGCTGTCATGACCAAGACATGCGGATGAATATGTTTATTCTTTTCCCAAAGTTTAGCTCTTTGTGCCACGCCAAATCGATGTTGTTCATCGATGATGCATAAGCCCAAATTTTTGAATTGAACCACATCTTCAAAAAGGGCATGTGTACCCACCAAAATTTGTAATTCGCCAGAAGCTAAATCTTCCAATAAACCCACTCGGTCTTTCTTTTTTGTTGAGCCTGTTAATTTGGCAATTTTGATGCCTAATAAATCGGCAAAGACCTTCAAGCCCTGATAATGTTGATCGGATAGAATTTCTGTTGGTGCCAACAAACAAGCTTGAGTACCATTATCAATGGCTAAGAGCATACAGATAAATGCCACAATGGTTTTCCCGGAACCAACATCCCCTTGCAACAAACGATTCATTTGCTGTCCAGATCGCATGTCGTAAAAGATTTCTCGAATCACTTTTTTCTGAGCTTCCGTTAATTGAAAGGGGAGGTGATTGTTATAGAAATTCGTCAACAAGGCCGCCGAAGAAAAGACTTGACCTTGATAGCTCTTCTTTTGAATCAAATTTTGCTTGATTAAGCGTAATTGATTGTAAAATAATTCTTCAAATTTCAGTCGTCTGTTGGCTTGGTGTAACCAATTTTCCGACTGCGGTAAATGAATCTGGTAGAGGGCTTCTTGTTTAGAGATTAGTTTGAATTTCTGAATAATTTCAGATGGTAATGTTTCTCGGATATAAGGAAATGCGATAGCCAACAGGTTTTTCTGTAATTGAGCTATGACCTTACTATCGATGTATTTTTTACGTAATTTTTCCGTTAAATGATAAACAGGATGATAATATTTTTCGGTGAGTTGCCTGCCTTTATACAATTCCATTTCAGGATGTGTCATTTGCATTTGGCCATTGAAACTTCCGGGTTTTCCATAGAAAAGATAGTCGGCCCCAGAATTAAGCAATTTTTCCACCCACTTGATACCTTGAAACCAAACCAATTCAATGCAACCAGATTCATCGCAACATTGTGCGACAAGCCTTTGTTTGGGACCATTCCCCAGTTTTTCTACGAACCGAATTCGCCCAACAAATTGTGCATGTTCCATGTCATCCTTTATTTGATGAATGGGAAGAATAATTGTTCGGTCTTCGTAACGGAATGGATAATATTGAATTAAGTCGCCATAAGTGAATAATCCCAATTCGGTTTGAAGCAAAGAAAGCCTTTGGGGAGTTACTCCCTTGAGTTTGCCTAATTCGGTATCAAAAAAATGGGTAAACGACATAAGGTAAAAATTTTGTGAATTTAGGTATATTTACAAAACCTTTGGTGTGAATTCGTAAAAGCTTTATGTATCAAATACTAAAATTATCATTTTCTTGGACAAAATGCAGTGTTATTGGCCTAATTGTCCTTTGGAGTCAATCATTTCAAAGTTATTCGCAAGCAGGTTGTCCTTGGGTTTCCGCTCAAGAAAAAATAGTATTGATAGGTGGGGACCCACCCAACCCCAAAGCCATAAATCCAGTAATTACTAATTGGCAGCCTAAAGATGTAACTATTCCTGTGAACGGTTCTCGAGATCCCAAAGTTGTGTGGAAATGGGAAGAATTGTCAGAAATCAGCGGACTCTTAATCCCTCCATTAGATAGTTTAAACACGCTATTTAAATTTTCTGATTCGAGGTTTTCGCCGGAAAATTTGAATAAAATTTATTCGTTAAAGTTTAAGGTTACGGGTGTTAAAGAAGGTTGTGTCAACCCAGCCACCGCTGAAGTTATCATCAAGGTATTACCAAGAATTCATCCCTATAATGTAATGACTCCCAATACGGATGCGGCCAATGATGTGTGGATGATTGAGAATATTACCGATAAGGATATTTATTCTGGGGTGATTATTAAAATCTTTGATCGTTGGGGACAACAAGTTTTTACTAGCAAGGGTAATAAACCCCAATTTGATGCCACTGTAAATCCATATAAGCTTCCAACGGGAACTTATGTATATTCCATCAAACCAGAAGAGGATTATCCTGAAGTGGTTGGAGAGCTCACGATAATTCGATAAATGATGAAGAGTTTATTAGATCAAGAATTTCAAACGGAAGGATATGTCATCACGAAAGTCGAGGATTTATTGAATTGGGCTAGAGCGAGTTCCTTGTGGCCCATGAGTTTTGGATTAGCATGTTGTGCCATTGAAATGATGCAGGCTTTTGCTTCTGCTTATGATTTGGATCGTTTTGGGGTATTTCCACGTCCTTCCCCTCGTCAATCCGATGTGATGATTGTTGCAGGTACGGTAACTTTTAAAATGGCGGATCGGATAAGACGTTTGTACGAGCAAATGCCTGAACCTCGATATGTGATTTCCATGGGTTCATGTGCAAATTGTGGAGGTCCTTATTGGGAACACGGGTACCACGTGGTCAAAGGTGTGGATCGTGTCATTCCGGTAGATGTATATGTGCCAGGTTGTCCTCCTAGGCCAGAAGCACTTTTGGGTGGAATCATTAAATTACAAGAAAAAATCAATCAAGAAACATTGGTGGCTCCCAAACGAATTTTGGAAGCTTTAAATAAAAATTAATATGTCTGTCGATTTTATTCCATCACTTCTTGAAAGTAATTTGGCCATTCAACCCGAATGGAATGAATCTTTGCAAAGAATTACCATAGACTCAAAGGATTTATTAGCTATTTGCGATTTTCTATGGAGGAATCCAGCCTGTTATTTTGATCAATTATCTTGTTTAACTGCCATCGACAATGGACCCGAAAAAGGTACATTAGAATTAATCTATACCCTTTATTCCATCCCGCATCACCAAACATTACACCTTCAAGTAGTTCTACCAAGATTGTTGGAAGACAATCAATTACCTGTTGTTTCGTCATTGGTTTCGATTTGGAAAACGGCTGATTGGCATGAACGAGAGGCCTTCGACTTGGTGGGTGTACATTTTGAGGGACACCCGGATTTACGTAGAATTTTGTTGCCAGAAGATTGGAAAGGTCATCCCCTACGCAAGGATTATGTGGAGCAAGAAAAATACCACGGAATTCAAGTGAAATATTAAGATGAAAGTTGCTGGTTTTACCTTTATTAGAAATGCTGTCAAAAATGATTATTCCATTGTTGAGGCCATTTCATCCATACTTCCTATTTGCGATGAATTTGTAGTGGCCGTGGGTAAATCGGAGGATAGCACTTTGGAATTGATTCAATCCATCAATTCTCCTAAAATTAAAATCATCGAAACGGTTTGGGACGAAAGTCAGCGGGAGGGCGGAAAGACATTTGCATTGGAAACGAACAAGGCCTATCAGGCCATTTCCAAAGATTGTGATTGGGCGTTTTACATTCAGGGGGATGAGTGCGTGCATGAAAATGATTTAGCAGTTATTCAAGAGGAAATGCAAAAATACCTATCGGATGTACAGGTGGAAGGATTACTTTTTCATTATCGACATTTTTATGGGTCCTATGATTTTGTTGCTGATTCGAGGAGGTGGTATCGAAGAGAAGTACGCATAGTTCGATTTTCTTCAGATATTCATTCCTATAAAGACGCACAAGGTTTCAGAAAATCTGGTCAGAAACTAGCAGTCAAATTGATTCCCGCTTTTATCAATCATTATGGTTGGGTAAAGCCGCCTCAAGGTTTAAACAATAAAGTTCGAAATTTTCAACATTTTTATCGTGACGATGCTTGGATGGCGGCTAATGTACCCATCGATTATGAATTTGATTTTGAAAACGCGGAACGACTTACACGCTTTGAAGGAACACATCCCAAATTCATGCAAGCCCGAATCGACTCGCAGAATTGGCCTTTCCATTTTGACCCAAAGCAATTGCGAAAGAAAATGAGTTTACGTCGAAAAGTTCTTCAAAAAATCGAGGATTTAACTGGAATCCGGATTGGGGAATACCGCAATTATCGATTGTTGAAGTAGATTAATAAAAAGTTCGATAGATTTCTAAGTATTCTTTGGCAGCTGTTTTCCAGCTGAATAATTGAGATCGTTGTTGGATAGCAAGTTTTGGGTTATTTTCGAGGTAATGTTGGAATCCTTCTGACAATGTTTTTCGCATGGATTCGCCTTCAAATGAGTCGAAATAATAGGCTACATCTCCACCAATTTCAGGTAGTGAAGTGTATTTTGAAAGAAATACGGGCTTTCCAAAATGCATCGCTTCAATAACGGGTAGGCCAAATCCTTCTGCTAAGGATGGAAAAACCAATGCTTCGCAATGTTCAAAGTACATTGCTTTTTGAACATCATCCACTGCGCCAACAAATTTCACTTGTGAAAGAACACCTAATTTTTCAGCTTCATCCTTGATTTTTTGTAGGTATTTGTCACTTTGAACGATACCTGCAATAATTAATAGGTAGTTTGAATTAACCAATAAGCGTGGCAACACGTGGAAATTTTTTTTGTCCGTTATCGTACCTATGGTAAATAAATACGGGATATTTTCGGATGGAATGGTGGAATTTGCTGGAATTTGTGGAGGCAAATTACAGCCATTATAAATCACCTTTTGAGGTTTACCTTGAATATTTAAGTGTTTTTCTACATCTTTTTGCGTGTATTCGGAAATGAAAATCAAATAACTGGCTGCGTCCACTTTTTTCTGCAAATCCGCTAAAAAAGCCTGTTTTTTTGCCTTGCTTTTCTTAGGATCATGGTAATAATTAATGTCTTGAATGGTTAAAACGATGGGTACCTTTTTACGGTAGGGATAATAT
Source organism: Aquirufa sp. ROCK2-A2 (assembly GCF_054558485.1). Lineage (NCBI taxonomy): Bacteria > Pseudomonadati > Bacteroidota > Cytophagia > Cytophagales > Flectobacillaceae > Aquirufa > Aquirufa sp. ROCK2-A2. The sequence goes on along the minus strand of NZ_JBPXKA010000002.1, from coordinate 422,395 downwards.
TGGGTATCTTGGTGGCTTGCCTGCCACACATCGATGTTTTTGCTGGAGGGCAGAATTACTTTATGCCAAAATTGTAATTTTCGAAATAATTTGGAAGGAAAAAGTGTAAAAGATTTTTGATTGGTCAATATTTCAAGTTCTTCCTTTTGTGAATCCATTTCTTGATGGAGAGCTGAGGCGAGTTCTTTGCAAAAATGAAATAGACCAGTATTGGGGTATTTCATTCTTTCTGCATCAAATAAGATTCTTTTAGGAATTGACATCGATAAATAGGAAATTTGGGAGTTAAATTGAAATTTATTGTAATTTAACCCAAATTTTGAAAAAATAATCGTTGAAAACATATCTTCGCTTACTAAGTTATGCCGGCTCTATTCGAAAGTACATTGTTCCGTACTTCGGATTTTCGTTTTTTGCCAGCTTATTTGGTATTTTAAACTTCACTTTATTGATCCCACTTTTAGATGTTTTGTTTTTTCAAACATCTAAAGTCGATTTTGCCATTTACCGAAATATTCCAGATTTCAGTTTAAGCCCTAGTTATTTTTCCTTTTTATTCAATCATTATTTTTATCATGCTCTTGAAAATTATGGTCGTTTGGGAGCCTTGCAATATGCATGTTTAGCGATCATTGCATCTGTTATTTTATCCAATTTTTTCCGGTATTTTTCTCAACGTATTCTTGCGGCTGTTGGAGGAGACACCATTGCCTCCTTGCGACAAGCTGTTTTTGAACGAGCGATTCGTTTGGATTTAGGATATTTTAGTGAGCAGAAAAAAGGAAATTTGATGGCTCGATTAACCACCGATGTTCAGGAGGTAGAAAATAGTATCGGAAGGGCATTTACAGCTGTTTTTAAAGAAATTTTCTCTTTGGTGCTGTTTTTTATCTTTTTAGGAAGTATGTCTTTGAAATTGACCTTGTTTTCCCTTTCAATTTTGCCTTTATCAGGGGGTTTTATTGCCTTGATTTCCCGAAAATTAAGAAGAGATTCAGGTTTGGTACAGCATCACTTGAGTGCATTGATCAGTCATTTGGATGAAATTTTTGGAGCCATGCGAGTGGTGAAAGCCTTTCGGGCGGAACCTATGATGGACTCGAAATTTGGTGGAACCAATTCCAATTACCGTCATTCTTTTTTGAAAATGCGTTATCGACAAGAATTAACCTCGCCGGTGTCGGAAAGTTTAGGTGTTTTTGTCATCACAGGCATTTTGATGTACGGAGGAAGTTTGGTGATTGATGGTCAAGGTGGATTAAGTGCTTCTACTTTTATTGCCTTTATTGCTACTTTTTCTCAAGTCATGCGCCCTGCAAAAGTGATAGCAGACGCCTTTAGTGGTGTTCAACGTGGGGTTGCTTCAGCGGAAAGAATTTTGGAAATAATTGATACGGAATCCCAAATCAAAACCATCGAGCCGATTATTCTAAAATCGACATTTGATACATCGATTACCTTCGAAAATATAGGTTTTGAATATGTGGAAGGAAGAAAAGTGTTGAATCAAGTCACATTTGAAATTCCTAAAGGGAAAACGCTAGCCTTGGTAGGGGCTTCTGGTGGAGGAAAATCTACTTTGGCAGATTTATTGCCACGTTTTTATGACCCGACTGAGGGGCAAATCAAAATGGATGGGATTGATATCAAACATATTCCTTTGAATGATTTAAGGGCTATGATGGGAATTGTTACTCAAGAATCGGTTTTGTTCAATGATACAATTTATAACAACATAGCATTTGGTACGGAAGCGAGTCTAGAGCAGGTGCAAGAGGCAGCAAAAATTGCAAATGCTCATGATTTTATTATGCAGAGTCCAGACGGTTATCAAACCTATATTGGTGATCGAGGTTCTAAATTATCCGGAGGTCAAAGACAACGATTATCCATTGCGAGAGCTGTATTACGCAATCCACCTATATTAATATTGGATGAAGCCACGAGTGCCTTGGATAATGAATCAGAGAAATTAGTTCAAATTGCTTTAACCAATTTGATGAAAAATCGGACAGTTTTGGTGATTGCGCATCGTTTAAGTACCATTCAAGGAGCAGATGAAATTTTGGTGGTGCAACAAGGGGAAATTCTTGAAAGAGGCACACATGAAAATTTGATCAAAAATTCAACTGGCATCTATGCTAAACTGAGTAATACGAATTAGATTTTTTTCGTATTCTTAAATTCTATTTTACAATTTCATTAGTAATTCAGGACAGAAAACGGTACTTTTGCATCGTTTTTAATAAGTTCTACCGGAAATATGTCAAATTCATTATTAGCACAACGTATTCAAGCACTTGAGGAATCTTCCACTTTAGGAATGACCAAAAAAGCGCGTGAATTGGCTGCACAAGGCCATAAAGTTATTAGTCTTTCAGTTGGGGAGCCTGATTTTAAAACTCCTGCACATATTTGTGAGGCTGCCAAGAAGGCAATCGATGATGGTTTTCATGGTTATTCTCCAGTAGCGGGATATCCTGATTTGCGTTTATCCATCGCAAATAAATTAAAGAGAGATAATGCGTTAGAGTGGAGTTCAGAAAACATTGTAGTTTCTACAGGTGCTAAGCATTCTTTGGCGAATGCCATAGCTGCCTTGGTTAATCCAGGAGATGAAGTGATTATTTTCTCACCTTATTGGGTATCCTATTCAGAAATGGTCAAATTAGCGGAAGGAACTTCTGTTATTGTTCAAGGAGCATTTGAAAATAATTTTAAAGTTACAGCTGAACAATTTGAAGCTGCGATCACACCTAAAACAAAAATGGTGATGTTTGCTTCTCCAAATAATCCAACGGGTTCAGTTTACACCGAATCAGAGTTGAGAGATATTGCCAATGTGGTCGCTCGTCACGAGAATATATATGTTTTAGCCGATGAAATTTATGAGTATATCAATTTTACTCAGGGAGGTCATTTCTCCATCGGTTCTATTCCAGAAATTAAGGAGCGTGTGATTACGGTTAATGGTGTTGCTAAAGGTCATGCCATGACAGGTTGGAGAATTGGTTTTGTAGCAGCAGCAAAATGGATTGCTGATGGAATTGAAAAATTGCAAGGTCAAGTAACATCTGGTACGAATTCAGTTGCACAAAAAGCGGCAGTAGCTGCATTTAACGGTACATTGGATCATGCTTTCGAAATGAAAGCAGCTTACGATCGTAGAAGAAAGTTAGTGGTATCAAAATTGAGAGAAATTCCAGGATTTAAAGTTAATATGCCGGATGGTGCTTTTTATGCATTCCCAGATATATCGTATTATTTTGGTAAATCTGATGGTAAAACGCTTATTAAAGATTCGGATGATTTTTGTTCTTGGTTATTAGCTGATGCTTTTGTAGCAACGGTTGCAGGATCTGGATTTGGTGCACCCAATTGCATGCGTATCTCTACAGCAGCGGCGGATGAGCAATTAGAAGAAGCTTGTGACCGAATTAAAACGGCCGTTGCCAAGTTGAAGTAAGAATACAATTTTATATATTTACAAATGAAGGGGTCTTGGCCCCTTTATTTGTTTACGAAATGGAGACATTATGGAATTGATATCAATTGTTATTTTCATCATTGGATATTTGGCAATTGCCTTTGAACATCCTTTGAAAATTAATAAAACAGCAAGTGCCTTGGTTACAGGTGTTCTTGTTTGGGTCGTTTTTGCTTTGGTCAAAGGTTCAAGCGAATTAGGAATTTTGACTCATCATTTGGGAGCCACTTCAGAAATTTTGTTTTTCCTTTTGGGTGCGATGACCTTGGTAGAATTGGTAGATGCGCATCAAGGATTTCGTTTTATAAGTCAATTAATTCAGACACAAAATCCGGTTAAACTTCTTATTATTAGTTCCATCATTACGTTCTTTTTATCTGCAGTTTTGGATAATCTGACAACGGCTATTGTCATGGTAACACTATTAAGGAAACTCATCTCGGATCCTCAAACCAGGAAATATTTTGTCGGTATTGTTGTTATTGCAGCCAATGCAGGTGGGGCATGGTCGCCTATTGGAGATGTAACAACCACCATGCTTTGGATTGGTGGACAAATTTCCGCTTTGGGAATTGTGAAAAGTTTAATTTTTCCATCTTTAATTTCTTTACTAGTGCCTATACTATTCGCTTCCTTAAAAGTTAAAAAAATGACATTGGGGGTATCTGAATCGATTGCTCCGTTAAGTATTCAGGAAGAAAAAGAGGGAAAGGTAATGTTGATAGCTGGAACGTTAAGCTTATTAGGTGTTCCCGTGTTTAAAACATTAACGCATTTACCTCCATACATGGGTATTCTGTTGGCCTTAGGTATTGTATGGATAATTTCCGAGTTTATACATTCTGAAAAGGATGACGAAACCAAAAAACCATTCACGGTTGGACATGCCTTGAGTAAAATAGATACGTCTAGTGTGTTGTTTTTTCTAGGTATTTTATTGGCGATTTCAGCTTTGGAATCATTTGGCTATTTGGAAGAATTGGCGGTGGGCTTAAATCATATTTTTGGTAATCAACAAGTAATTGTAACATTGATTGGCATTGCATCTTCCATTGTTGATAATGTTCCTTTGGTAGCGGCTACCATGGGTATGTATTCCTTGGTAGATTTCCCTATGGATCATCAAATGTGGGAATATTTAGCTTTTTGTGCAGGTACAGGAGGTAGTATTTTGATCATCGGTTCAGCGGCAGGTGTGGCAGTGATGGGTATGGAGAAAATTGAGTTCGGCTGGTATGCTAAAAATATAGGTATTTTAGCCTTGTTGGGGTATTTCGCTGGTGCAGCGATCTATTTGATTTTTTAGCAAAATCGATATTGAATTATGAATTTTAGCTATTGATGCGAATTAAGAGTTAAAATCGCTTGGAACAAATAATCCATCCGTGGTAAACGGATGGATTACTCTTTGTGTCCGTTGTGTTAAACACAAATCCCTTATTTTAACACAAAGTCTCGAATATTTCTATTACCTATTTCCTGCGAATCAAGAGTTAAATTATCAATTTAGATAACTTTTTCTCACCGCTTTGGGCTTCGAATTGCTCAGTAAATGCTATTTATCACATCGCCTCCCTCAACTCCTAAGTCGCTTTACTTACTTGAAAAATAAAATAGTGAAAACGCTAGAAAAAAATCAGTTGATGGATGAAAAATATAAGTTTTGAATTAGCTATTATGATGTAATTTTTTTTGGGGGAATGTGGCCCCTTACCCCCTGCAATTTAATGGTTAAAAAGTTCAATTGTTTGATAAAATTATTTTCATTGTTACTCTCAATGATTTTGGCTTCGAATCGCTCAATCAATGCTTCTCTCTTCTCTTTTCTCTCTTCTATCTTCTATCTTCTCTCTTCTATCTTCTCTCTTCTCTCTTCTCTTTTCTCTCTTCTCTCTTCCCTCTTCTCTCTTCTCTCTTCTCTCTTCTCTCTTCTCTCTTCTCTCTTCTCTTTTCTCTCTTCTTTCTTCTCTTTTCTCTCTCCATTAACCTACCTCTTGCTTCACTAAAATGTATATGCTACTCTGGCAGCGTATAAATTAGGAGCTAAAATAGGTTCAAACCGAAAGGCTTGTTTTTTTTCTAATTTCATTTGAATTTTCGGGTACACCCAATAGGCAAATTCAGCGGAGGCAATTCCCAATCCAGCACCTACCAACACATCACTTGCCCAATGTTTATTATTGGCCATTCGAAGAAATCCAGTTGCAGTAGCTAATGTATAAGCACTTGCTACTAACCAGGGTTTTGTTTGTCTAAACTCTTTATCAAGTAGTCTTGCTCCAAAAAATGCCGTTGTGGTATGACCAGAAGGGAACGCAAAATCGCTGCCATCTGGTCTTGTTTCATTAATGCCCCTTTTTAGTACTTGAGCTAATAGAACATATGTGCCCGTTCCAATCACAAATACTCCGAATTGATCTTTTAATCGTTCTTTGCTTTTCGTAGCGAGTCTTTCACTAATATTCATTCCGATGTACAAAAGGGTAGGAGTGAATTGTAGAAAATCATCGGCTTTTGTTTGAAAGTTCGGAAAATTATCATTTCGAAATTCCAATTGAGCATTCTTGATCGGTTGATTATAACATGCCAAACCAATTCCTCCCAATAGGATCGGGGCTATCCATTGTTTGTTTTTTTTCAGGATAGATTCTTGTGCATTTATCTGAAAGGACAAAAAAAAGAAACATACGAAAACTTGAATGGAACAAAATTTCATTATTTTTCTTTCAATAATAGGTCAATCGTTTTTTCAAACTCAATGGTCCAATCTGTATAATAAGCTCCTGTTCCTGGTCCAGAAAAACCCGTATGAATTTCTCGTACCCTTCCTTTTCTGTCCACGATGAACGTGGTCGGGTACCCATAAAATTGGTTGATCATCGGTATTACTTTTTTGATGGTTTCATCGCTGGGTACTCCTGCAAAAAGTATGGGATAATCGATACCTATGCGTTTTTTGAAATTCTCTATTTTAGGTCCAGAAATGGCCATTTCTGGCGAATATTCAAACGATAAACCCAATACTTCTAATCCTTTTTCTTTATTTTTTCGATAAAAAGGTGCCAAAAATCTAGACTCATCCAGGCAGTTTGGGCACCATGATCCTAGGAGCTCTATCACGACCACTTTGTTTTTAAAACGATCATCTTGTAAACTGATCATCTCCCCATTAGGTGCTGGTAATTTAAAATCTAATCGATCATAACCATCTTTCAGGAAAGTTAATTTTTTCAAATCCGGTAAACTTGCACTTGGATCAAATTTTCCTTTGAATATTCGTTTGGCAGCAAATCCGGATGAAAATTGTCCATTCAGTTCTTTTCCACTTAATTTGGTTTTTAACAAATAGACACCACTTCCATCAAAATAACTCAAAAACAAACTATCTCCACTGACATTACCTTGTAAAAAACGGTAATCGCCACTAGGCTTTAAAAAAGTGCCTGTTACTTCATTTCCTTTTTGTTCAAAGACACCAACTCCTGGACTATGATTTGTTTCATCACTCCAAAAATCGGAATTCCATTTGCCTGTTACATTGATTGTAGCCGGTTTTAGATGGATAAATCTTTTGGTGGAACCTTGCTTTGCTTTGAATGGGATTCTTCCAATAATCTTGCCATTTCTTCTTTTGACCCAAAATCCAGTTAAGGTATGATCGGAATCCAAAGCGGAAATTATTTCAGAATCATATAAGTCGAACGGGATGACAAGTGAGTCGCCCCTAAAATACGATTCACCTAAGTTGAAACTTTCCGCACCGTTCTGAATTTTAATATTAAACGTATTGTCCGAATTTCCTTTTTCAACAGTGAAATTCATAGGTAATTGTCCACCAATTGAGGATAATTCTCCTCTCCAAGGACCATTTTTTACTGACTTTGTCGATTGTGCTTGCATCTTCAATGATAAAAATGCCAAGTTGCAAAGGATGAATATCCAAGAAATTTTTTTCATCAAAAGTTGAGTTTATGAAACAAAGATACATCAAAGAAAATGAGCAATAAAAATATTGACAAAATTGCTTTTCCATGAAAAATGCCACAGGATAATTTGTAAATTTGTTTCAAGAAAAAATTATGTCGGAGCAAAATTATCACACCTCGGTTTTATTGGATGAATGCATAGAAGGATTAGACATTCAACCTTCTGGCACATATGTTGATGTGACATTTGGCGGAGGCGGACATTCGAAAGCAATATTGGAAAAATTGGGGCCGGATGGTCGATTATATGCTTTTGATCAAGACCCAGACGCGTGGAAACAAGCAGAGAAAATTGAAGATGATCGTTTGACCTTAATTACGGGTAATTTCCGTCATTTGGAAAAATTCTTGCGATTATATAATGTCAAAGAAGTGAACGGTATTCTAGCCGATTTTGGTGTGTCATCTTACCAATTGGATGCTGCGGAGCGGGGATTTTCCACCCGTTTTGATGGTCCATTGGATATGCGCATGGGCCCTTCCGCACCATTGGATGCCAAACAAGTGTTGAATACCTATTCAGCGGAACATCTTCAAAAGATTTTTGGCATGTATGGAGAGATCAAAAATGCAAAAACATTAGCCCTGGCAATCATTCAAGCTCGAACGAGAAAACCTTTGGAAACGACAGGGGAATTCAAAGAAATACTTTTCAAAATCGCTCCTAAATCTAGAGAATTTAAGTATTTTGCACAAGCTTTTCAGGCCGTTAGAATTGAGGTAAATCAAGAGCTTTCGGTGATCGAAGAATTTTTGATTCAATCGCCAAATGTCTTAGCCAAAGATGGTCGATTGTGTATTATATCATTTCATTCCCTGGAAGATCGTTTGGTTAAAAATTTTATTAAAACAGGAGATTGTTTTGGTAAAGAAGACAAAGATTTGTTCGGTGTGGTGCATAAACCACTTGAATCGTTTACAAGAAAACCTATTATAGCCACTGAAGATGAATTAAAAAGAAATCCAAGATCTAGAAGTGCAAAACTTCGGATAGCATATAAAGGTTAGATATGGCAAAAAATGTTGAATCAACTGGTAGTTCTAAAACAAAAAACAAATCATCATCAGGTCTATTGGATTTGATTTTTAATTTAGATCCTTTAACTGGAGGTGAACTTCCGATAGACTTAATTAAGAAAATGATCTATGTCGCTTGTCTGATAATTGTGTACATCTTTAATTCGATGGTTGCAGATGGGGAGATACATCAAATTGCGAAAATTAAAACCGAACTTCAAGAGGTTAGAGCAGATTATACTACCCAAAAAGCTGAATACATGAAAGCGGCTAAGCAAAGTTATTTAGCATTGGAGATGAAGAAATACAACTTAGAATTAAGTTTAATTCCGCCGATTAAGGTAGTTAGTGATGAAAAAATAGAAGAAAATAAGTAGGAGGAAATTGAAATTGTCGATAGAATGTCAAATGTAAGAAGGAAAAATATTCGTGAAATTATAACTGAGAGATTTACCTATTTCATCATGTTTATTTTTGCCCTTTTTGTGATCCTGATGTTTTTTTTATGGAGGGTTATTGTCATTAAGGGACCCGAATTAAGAGAAGAAGCTAATCAGACCTATGTAAAAGAACGCAGTGTTGAAGCCACGAGGGGCAATATCTATGCCCATGATGGAAGTTTGTTGGCTACCTCTTTACCCAAGTATCGATTGGGTTTAGATCCGACAGTGTATGGCCGGAGTAAAATGTCTGGTCAAAAATACAAAGAGAATATCGATGCACTTTGTGTTGCACTAGCTAATTTTTTCCAAGATCGAACGGCAGAAGAATATAAAAATAGAATCGAATCTGCCCGAAAAAATGGTAGAAATTATTTATTGGTCAATTATCGATTATTGGATTTTCAAGAAAGAAAAAAAGTCCTGCAATTTCCTCTCTTCCGCGAGTTTAAAGGTGACCCCACGAAAACGGGAGTCGTTTTTGATAAAGTAAATGTTCGTTATGCGCCTTTCGGGCAGATGGCTTACCGAACCATCGGTTATTTAAAAGATAAATTGGCGGTAGGTATTGAAGGCAGTTTTGATAAAGAGTTAAAAGGTATTCCTGGTGTAGGTCTCTTTGAAAAAATGGATAAAAATACCTGGAGGCCTGTGGATAGTGGCAAAGAGACGATTCCAACACCCGGCTATGATTTGCAAACTACCTTGGATGTAAACATCCAAGATATAGTTGAAATAGCCTTGATGAAAGCTTTGTCATTATACAAAGGAAATTATGCAGTTGCCATTGTTATGGAAACCGCCACAGGTGAAATTCGAGCTATTTCTAACTTGTCTAAAAATGAAAAATCGCCCACGGGATATTTAGAAGCAGATAATCATGCTATTACAACACCAAATGATCCAGGATCTGTGTTTAAATTAGCCTCGATGATGGCTATGATGGAAGAGGATGATTTACGTTTGGACGAAATGATACATGTAGGACCACAGGTTTCATCCTATTTTGGCAGACAAATGACCGATTCTCATACCATGGGAGACGCCACCGTTCAACATATCATTGAAGCATCATCCAATAATGGGGTAATGAAATTGATGTGGCGGACTTTTGGAACCAAACAATCCAAGTATTATGACTACCTGAAAAAATTTCATTTAATTGACCCCATCAATTTTCAAATTAGATCAAGGAATCCGAAACCCCGATTTACGGTTCCCTCTAAATGGGATAGATATCAAATGTTGTGGTCTTCTGTGGGTTATTCAACTTCTTATACGCCGATTCAATTGATGAGTTTTTATAATGCAATTGCCAATAATGGCTATTGGATTCAACCCATCATCGTGAAAAAGGCCGTTGTTGGCGAAGAGGTAAAAATAGATTACACCGAAAGTCAGGTGCGAGATGCTTCTCCCATTTGTTCTGAAAAAACTTTGAAGAAAATTCGAACCATGTTAGAAGGGGTAGTGGAACATGGAACGGGAAATAACATCAAAGGAACCCCTTATGGGATTGCAGGTAAAACAGGCACTGCACAAAGATTAGTGAATGGTGCCTATGTAAAAGGTACTTATTATACATCATTCATTGGCTATTTTCCTGCCAATAAACCCAAATACACCATGTTGATTGCCATGGATAATCCACAAGGTAATTCAGAGACGACCTATTCTCGACAAGTAACAGCCCCTGTTTTTAGAGAAATTGCGGATAATATTTATGCTAGGGACATGAAATTGCAAAGAAGATTATCGGGTACTTTACCTGATTCACTAAACAATGCTAGTTTGTCAAATTTTCTTCATCCCAATGATCATGAAATTTTAACATCTCATTTTGGTTTGCCGAAAATAGAAGAAGATGGCCGTTGGGTGAAATTTAATTTAGACAAAAAAGTGGCACAAAATGTACCTGTAAGTTTCGTTGCTAAAACGGTGCCGAATGTGATTGGGATGTCTTTGAGAGACGCTATCTTTAATTTAGAAAATAGAGGTTTCAAAGTACGGTCAAATGGCTACGGAAAAGTTCTGGCTCAATCCATCGTGGCAGGTTCACCTGCCATCAAAAATACAATCGTACACTTAACCCTAAAATAATCAGTATGCCTCAGTCATTATTTTCTTTAATTCCAGCAAAAATTCAATCGTCCATTCATGGTTCAGATCAGTCGATTGATTTTCTTTGTTTCGATTCTAGAAAAGCAACTCCTGGGGCCTTATTTTTTGCAATTCCAGGTACTCAAGTAGATGGACATGCTTTTTTAGAGAAAGTCTTTGAACAAGGTTGTACAGCATGTGTAGTACAAACTTTGCCTGACAATTTACCCGCGAATGTGACTTGCATGGTAGTCAAGGATTCGAATGAAGCTTTAGCGGAAGCGGCAAATCTATTTTATGGACAACCATCGACTAAACTGAATTTAATTGGCATCACCGGAACCAATGGGAAAACAACATCCGTAACGCTTCTGTTTGAATTATTTAAAAATTTAGGCCATCGTTGTGGATTGATTTCTACCGTTCAAAATAAAATTCAAGATAAGGTAATTCCTTCTACCCATACCACTCCAGATGCTTTGTCGCTCAATGCTTTGTTGAATGAAATGCTTTTAGCTGGATGCACCTATGTGTTTATGGAGGTGAGTTCGCATGCAGTCGTTCAAAAAAGGATTCATGCATTGAAATTTAGAGGGGCTATTTTTTCCAACATCACCCGAGATCATCTGGATTTTCATGAAACTTTTGATGAGTATATCAAGGCGAAAAAAGGATTTTTTGATGCGCTGACTCTTGATGCATTTGCTTTAACCAATGTAGATGACAAAAGAGGAATGGTGATGTTGCAAAATACCAAAGCGAAAAAATACACCTATGGTTTATTGAATAGCGCTGATTACAAAGCCAAAATCATTTCCAATAGCATGGCTGGCTTACAATTAGCATTGGATGGTCAAGCCATTCATGCCCAATTAATTGGTATGTTTAATGCATATAATTTATTGGCCATATACAGTACCGCCATTTTATTGGGTGAAGAAAAAGAAGAAGTCTTGATTCAATTGTCAGCATTGAAAACAGCGCCTGGCCGATTTGAACAAATGCAAGGACCTAATGGAAAAATGGCCATTGTCGATTATGCTCATACACCAGATGCTTTAGAGAATGTGTTAAAAACCATTCAGGCCATTCGAAACAAAGAACAAAAAATAATTACAGTCGTTGGTTGCGGAGGGAATCGTGATACGGGTAAAAGACCTATCATGGCTTCTTTGGCAGCAGATTACAGCGATTTTGTCATTCTAACTTCTGATAATCCAAGGTTTGAAGATCCTGAACTTATTTTGGATCAAATGCAAGTCGGAATTGAGGCAAAGGATACCTTAAGGGTGAAACGCATTATTGATCGTAAAGAAGCTATTTTTGCCGCAATTCAGTCCATCGCTCATGCTGGCGATATTGTTTTAATCGCCGGAAAAGGGCATGAAAATTATCAAGATATCCAAGGAGTGAAGCATCATTTTGATGACAAAGAGGTGGTGATGGAAGCTTTTTAGGTAATAGGTAAAAGGTAATAGGTAAAAGGTAATAGGTAAAAGGTAATAGGTAATAGGTTTCTTGACTGAATTATTCTTGCTTCGCTTCTAGGTTGCACTTAATCATTAAATTAAGCCAAAAGTCCTGGGATTCACCGTAATTCTTTCCTTGTTATTTTAAGTTTTTTTTGCAATTTTGTCCCTTATTTTAATTAGAATAAATTTCCACAGCTCTTATGCTATATTATCTGTTCGATTATTTAGATAAAAATTTGAATGTTCCTGGTGCTGGAGTATTTCAGTATATCACTTTTAGAGCATTCGCTGCTGTGATTACATCTTTGGGTATCGCTGCTATTTGGGGAAAGGCAGTTATTTACCGTTTGCAACGTCTTCAAATTGGTGAAGAAATTCGTGATTTAGGTTTAGAAGGTCAAATGGCAAAAAAAGGAACTCCAACCATGGGTGGTTTTATCATTTTACTTTCCTTAATTATTCCAACTGTTCTTTTTGCTAAAATTACCAATGTCTATATCGTCCTTTTGTTGATTTCCGCCGTATGGTTAGGAGCGGTTGGTTTTGCAGATGACTATATCAAAGTCTTTAAGAAAAATAAAGAAGGCCTTTCGGGACGATTCAAAATTATAGGCCAGATAGGTTTGGGTATCATTGTAGGTTTAACCATGTATTTCAATGATTATACGAAAGTTCGTATTTATGATAAAATTCAAACTTTAGCAGATGGATCTCAAATTCAAAAATATACCGATACAAAGTCATTAATGACTACGGTGCCATTTTTGAAGAATAATCAATTCGATTACAATATGTTGCTGCCAGATTTTGTTCCTGACCAATATGTGTGGATCGTGTATGTTTTAGTCGTGATTTTCATTATCACAGCTGTTTCCAATGGTGCAAATATCACAGATGGATTGGACGGCCTCGCAGCAGGTACTTCCGTTATTATCGGTTTAACCTTAGCTGTGCTGGCTTACGTTTCTGGAAACAAAGTTTTTTCACAATATTTAAATGTGATGTTTATTCCTAATTCAGGGGAGTTGGCCATATTTTGTGCGGCCTTTGTGGGGGCTTGTATCGGATTTCTTTGGTACAATACCTATCCTGCACAGGTTTTTATGGGAGATACGGGAAGTTTAATGTTGGGTGGAGTAATCGCTACTTTAGCAATTGTTATTCGAAAGGAGATGTTAATTCCTGTATTGTGCGGCATTTTTTTAATTGAAAATCTTTCGGTCATTATTCAAGTCGCCTATTTTAAATATACTAAAAAGAAATATGGTGAAGGTCGAAGAATTTTTCTCATGTCGCCTCTTCATCACCATTTTCAAAAGAAAAATTATCATGAAGCAAAAATTGTTACTCGCTTTTTAATTGTGGGTATTATTTTGGCTGTTCTTTCGCTTGTTACACTAAAATTGCGTTAATCGCTTATTTCATTTTGAGTCAAATTCGCCTATATCCTAGATCAAGTACTTTTCAAGAAATTATACCCCTTCCTGCTTCTAAATCAGAAAGCAATCGAGCGTTGATTTTAAATGCCTTGGTAAAAGGCTCTTTAAATCAATTATCCAATTTGGCGGAAGCCAGGGATACACAAACCATGATTCGTTTATTGACGGAAAATGGCCCTGTGGCAGATGTACTTGATGCTGGAACTACCATGAGATTTCTGACCGCCTATTATGCCTTGACTGGACAAGTCAAGCAAATGACGGGTACTCCAAGAATGTGCGAAAGACCCATTGGGATTTTAGTGGAGGCCTTAAAGGAATTGGGGGCCAATATTGCTTATGAAAAAGTAGAAGGTTATCCTCCCTTGAATCTGCAAGGATTTGTTTACTCAGGAAATCGTAAGCTTGCCATTCGTGGGGATGTAAGTTCTCAATTTATTTCAGCATTGATCATGCTAGCACCTATTTTACCAGAAGGTTTGGAATTAACCATTACGGGTTCTTTAGGTTCAAAGCCTTATGTGGAAATGACATTGGCTCAAATGAAGCATTTTGGGATTCAATCGCATGTAAATTGGGAAACCGGTACCATTGATATTCCTGCTCAATCCTATCAAAATATTCCTTTCGCAGTAGAGTCAGATTGGTCTGGTGCTAGTTATTGGTATTCTATGGTTGCGTTGTCTCCTTATGAAGATGCACAATTAGAATTATTGGGATTGAAAGAAAATTCTCTTCAAGGAGATTCTGCCATCAAAGACATCATGTTGCCTTTGGGTGTAAAAAGTACATTTACGGGTAGAGGATATTTGTTAACGAAATGTGATTCCCAAAATTCATTGGCTTGGGATTTCACGGATTGTCCAGATTTAGCGCAAACCATTTGCGTAGTAGCTGCCGTAAAAAATGTAAGTTTAACTTTGACAGGTATTGAATCCTTGAAAGTGAAGGAAACTGATCGTGTTTTGGCTTTGCAAAACGAATTAATCAAACTAGGTGCTAACTTATCGGAAGTGGTAGCAAAAACGCAATATTTGTTAAGCCCAGATTTTGCTAGTGTCTCAAGCATTCCCGAAATTGAAACGTATGATGACCACCGTATGGCTATGGCATTTGCTCCGGTAGCCTTGCTACATGAAATACTTATTCATGATCATTCGGTCGTGAATAAATCGTATCCAAGTTTTTGGAAGCACATTGATTTAATCTTAGCTTCCGATCAAGCGTAAAAATTATTTAGCTAACACTTTTACATGAATTGCTTCAAATCCTCCAAAAAATAGGATGGAGAAAGCAAACTGGCTTAGTAAACTATTTTTGATAAAAGGGATACCTGCTGTATAACAAGCGATTAATCCATTGAAATCTTTGCTGTAAGTAACTTCACTGGATAACCAAGCAGCGAAATTGGAAATTAAAAAGAATCCCAAAACGGTTAAAAGATTCATTCCTAAAAAAGTCTTCCCGTTGATCGGTTGATTCGAAAATTGATGCCCTAAAACAGCAATTAATGCAAATAATGCAAAATGCACTTGATCGAAACCCCAAGAAAAACCTTCATAAAATGAAGGATAAAGAAGGTTGTTTAAAAGGATATTGGAAATCCAAACCGCAAGGATGGTGAACAAGATTCCTTGGCTTCGTTTTGGGAAATAATATCCAGCAAAAAGTGCCATGGAAGCGATTGGAGAGAAATTTGCCCAAGATGGTCCTGCCAAAATAATAAATCGACTAGCAATAGCTAATCCTAAAAATGCTACAAGTATTCCTGTTTTTTTTGTCATTATGATGGATATAATTCCTAAAGAATTATAATGAGGTTGTTCAAATAATTTCCAAAGGTAAAACAAAAGCCGTAATTTTACCCAATCTAAAAGAATTTATGTACAAAGTTTTGCCCAAAATTGGATTATTAGGTGGAGGTCAGTTAGGTCGGATGTTACTTCAAGCAGCCATTGACCTAGATTTTCAAATCGATTGTCTAGATCCTGATGTAAATGCGCCATGTCATACATTAGCAGCCAACTTTGTTCATGGTTCATTTCAAGATTTCGATACCGTCTATCAATTTGGTCGCAACAAAGATTTAATTAGCATAGAAATTGAACACGTGAATATTGATGCCCTGGAAAAGTTGCAAGATGAGGGTAAATTAGTGTATCCACAGCCGCATCTTTTGAGAATGATTCAGGATAAAAGAACTCAAAAGGCATTTTTTAAAGAGCATGGATTCCCTACTGCCGATTTTCGATTAACAGAGAATCAAGCGGATCTTTTGAATCATACCGATTTTTTACCGGCATTTCATAAATTGGGTAAAGGGGGCTATGATGGAAAAGGAGTTCAATTAATTTCGAATGTACAAGATGTTGAAAAAGGTTTTGATGCACCAGGTTTATTGGAAAAGGCCATTGATTTCGATAAAGAATTGGCGGTCATTGTGGCCAGGAATCCACAAGGAGATGTGAAAGCTTTTCCAGCTGTTGAAATGGTTTTTCATCCTGTTCAAAATTTGGTTGAATTCTTGGTTTCACCAGCAGATATATCCCTTGAAATTGAAAAACAAGCGGAACAAATCGCGGTTGAATTAATCCAGAAAATGGAATTAGTAGGTGTTTTAGCGGTTGAAATGTTCTTGACCAAAAGTGGTGAAATTCTGATCAATGAAGTAGCTCCAAGACCACATAATTCCGGCCATCAAACCATTCGAGCAAATGCTTGTTCTCAATATGAACAACATTTAAGAGCCATTGCTGGTTTACCTTTGGGAGAAACAAAAGCCGTAGCCTTTTCTGGAATGTTGAATTTATTAGGCGCGGAAGGTTTTGAAGGGGAAGCTAAATATGATGGATTAGCCGAAATTTTGGAAATTCCAGGTGTCTATCCATTTTTGTATGGCAAAAAAATAACAAAACCCTTCCGAAAAATGGGTCATATTACCATCTTGGGCGAGTCCAGGGAGGATATAGAAGAAAAAGCAAATCAAGTGAAAAATCTAATTCGAGTGATTAGTTAAATAGAAAAATATGGTTGGAATTATCATGGGAAGCAGCTCTGATCTGCCAGTAATGCAAGATGCCATTCAAATTTGCAAAGATTTTGGAGTGGCTTATGAAGTGGATATCGTATCTGCTCACCGTACGCCGGTTAAAATGTTAACGTATGCTCAAGAGGCAAAATCACGTGGAATAAAGGTTATCATCGCAGGCGCTGGTGGCGCAGCTCACTTGCCTGGCATGGTGGCTTCCGCAACTATTTTGCCAGTCATCGGAGTTCCCGTAAAATCTTCCAATTCCATAGATGGTTGGGATTCTGTTTTATCCATTTTGCAAATGCCGAATGGCGTTCCTGTGGCAACGGTAGCCTTAAATGCTTCTAAGAATGCGGGATTGTTAGCCATTCAAATGTTGGCTATTTCAGATGATTCTTTGGCTCAAAAATTATCGGATTACAAATTGGACCTGATTGAAAAAGTAGGCGAAATGAGTCAAAAAACTAAATCTTCTATCCAATAATCATGAAAAATAATTCACCTATTATCAAGGAGTCGTCGACGCATAAATTACCTATTATTACTTTAATTGTTTTGGGGGTAATTGTATTGACATTGGTATTTGTTGGATATGAAAGTTTTTTAGGAACGAACAAAAACGAATTGACCAAAGCGGATAAAATCAAGAATGAGGAAATCATTGAAGATGAATTGCCTGATGCAGCATCCATTGCCGTAGAAGTTCAAAAAGAAAATCCTGTCATTGAAAGTAATGAAGCTGATTCCGTCGCAAAGTTGAAAACCGATTTGGAAGCGCAAAAAAAAGAAGCTGAAGCGGAAGTTGTACCAGAGGAAAAAGTAAAAACTCCCGAAGGTAAATCTCATGCCTATACCGTCGAAAAAGGAGAAACTTTTTTGGGTATCGCTAGTCGATTTGGTCTTAAATTCGATCAATTAAAAGCCTTGAATCCGGGTGTTGATCCAGCAGGTTTAAAAGTAGGTGTAACTAAATTGAATGTCAAAGTAAAAGCTATCCACACCGTAGGACCGGGTGATGTACTTCGGGTAGTTGCCGAAAAATACCATGTTTCAAAACAATCCATCATGAAAGTGAATCATAAAGAGCAAGATATCACTTTAAGAGGCGAGCAATTAATCATACCCCTAAATTGATTTGAAAAAGCGTTTTTCCATATTTCTAATTCCAATTGTCTTATTGCTTTTTTTGAGTGGATTCATCTGGACCAAAGATAATCCTGTTTCACCCATTCGTCGGTGCAAACAAATCAATATCGACTCTATTTCCTTGGAGGATTTGTTGTGGATTTATCAACAACAAGATACATTAGCAGATTATGCGGTGAACCAAAGTTTGACCCTCGGTTGGAAATCGAAGGATGGAACCACCACATTCAAGCGATTTGGTCAAGATCATAGATCTTTAGATTCGTTGAATAAAGTCGAATTATACGCTTTACGATTAATTCATCAACATTCAGAAATTGCCTCATTTTGGAAACAGACGCTTTCATCAGAATTGGATAGTTTTTCCATCAAAAAAGACACTTTATTGGATAAATTTCATCCAAAACCCTATCGATTGAAATTTGTGTCTGAAAGTCGAAGTTTGGCTAAACAAATTGAATTACATAAAAAAGGCAAGTCGAAAATTATGTTATCCTTGCATAATTTTGGTTTAGCAGCAGATGTTGGTATTTACCGCCATCGTAAATATGTTAGGAGAGGGAATACGTATAATCGAATGGGTGCTTCAGCAAAGGAATTGGGCTTATTTTGGGGTGGCGACTTTGTGGGTTTCCCGGATCCTGGACATATTCAAGCCTTCCCAAACAGCGCCTCCCTTGTAGCTAAATATCCAATTTTGGGTTTTGAATTTGAAAAATATGAAGGTCAATATGAGAATACTTTCCAGAAACAATCGGCTTTAGGGAAAGAATATTTGGTGGAAGACACCAAAGCCTTATTGACGCAATTGAACAATATTCGATTAAATCAGAATTGTGCTTGTTCCAAAGCCATAATGCCATCCAATGATGATGAAATAGTGAATTTGTTGAAGCAATTTTTATCCCAAAATCAAGCAGTCGTTTTTGCTAATTTGAAAGAAAACTGGGTGTATGTTCAAAAAGGACAATCGGGTTATGTTTATTCTTTGGGTAAATGGACTTTAGAATGAAAAAGAATATCCTCTGAGGAAATCTTCTATTTTTAAACGCTTTTTGCCCTCCATTTGCCACTCCAAAATATTGACATATCCATCTGCACAACCTACTCGTAGAAAGGATTTTTGGTCTGTATCCCAAATGCCTATTCCTAGACTAGGAATGCTTTGGGCATGAAATGTCACTTGAAATACTTTGCAATTTTTACCCTGAAAAACGGTGTGAGCAGCAGGAAATGGATTCATTCCTCGGATTAAATTGTAAATTTCTTTTCCTGTTTTGTTCCAATGAATTTGACCCGTTTCTCGATGTAACTTAGGCGCGATTCTTGCATTCGATAATTCTTCTTGTGGTGTTGGGTTTGTTTCCTTTTTTTCAATGGCCTTTACTGTTTTCACGACCAAATGAGCACCTTTTATCATTAATCGTTCATACAATTCGCCAGTAGTATCTGATTCTGAAATCGATTCTTTTTCCTGAAATAATAAATCTCCCGTATCGATTTCATGTTGCAAGAAAAAAGTAGTAACGCCTGTCTCTGTTTCACCATTGATGATAGCCCAATGAATAGGCGCCGCTCCACGGTAGTTGGGCAATAAAGATGCATGTAAATTAAAACTTCCCAACGGAGGCATATTCCAAACTTGTTCAGGTAACATTCGGAAGGCTACTATGATTTGTAAATCGGCTTGATAGGATTTTAATTCCTCCAAAAATGCTGGATTTTTCAGTTTTTCAGGTTGTAAAACAGGCAAGCCTTGACTCTCGGCATATATTTTAACGGGGGATGATTGCAATTGTTGGCCTCTACCCGCTGGTTTGTCAGGTGCTGTTACCACCGCAACTACCTGTAAATTGGCCTCAACCAAAGCTTGTAGACTAGCAACGGCAAATTCAGGAGTTCCGAAAAATATGATACGCATAATTCTTTTTTCTTAAAGTGAAATTCCTCCGAGTCAGATGTTTTATTTGGTAATATATTGGGTTTTTGATTACCTTTGCACTTGTAAAAAACAAAATAGTGCTAAAAACAAGATATTTACTATAGTCCCGGATCCGAAACAAAACTACAAATAAAATAAGTAGAACGGTCGGAAGCCGTTCTATTTTGTTTTTTATAACCCTATAAATTCATCGAGTAAACAAATCAATTATGGCAAATTTTCAATATTACACGGCAGAAGCGTTGGATAAGTTAAAGGCTGAACTTCATCATTTGAAAATTCAAGGTCGATCTGATATGGCCAAACAAATTGCCGAAGCTCGTGATAAAGGAGATTTAAGTGAAAATGCTGAATATGATGCTGCAAAAGATGCCCAGGGTTTATTGGAATTGAAAATTTCTAAAATGGAACAAATTGTAGCGAATGCTCGTGTTTTAGATGAATCAACCATCGATACATCCAAGGTTTCCATTTATTCCATTGTACAAATAAAGAACACCAAATCGGGGGCATCGGTCACTTATACGATTGTCTCTGAAGAAGAAGCGGATTTACGCGCGGGTAAAATTTCATCTTCTTCTCCATTCGGTAAAGGTTTATTAGGCAAAAAAGTAGGCGACCTAGCAGAAATTCAAGCACCAGCTGGAAAATTGGAATTTGAAATTATGTCGATCACCCGATAAAATTTTTAACTATTATTGATCAAAATCCCAATCGAAAGGTTGGGATTTTGTATTTTTAGGCATGATGAATTCATTGTTTGAAAATCCAGCCGCTTTATGGGCATTATTGGGAATTGCTGTTCCCATTTGGCTTCATTTCTATGAAAAAAAATCAAAAGTAAAGCGATATTTTTCTGATTTACGTGCCTTTGATGCGCTGCAAAGTCAAGACAAGGGTAAACGAAATTGGGAAAAACTATTATTGCTTCTTCTGCGAATACTTTTGTTGCTTTCTTTGATTTTGGCATTCGCAAAACCTAAGCATACTTTTTTCTATCCTTCCATTTCTTCATCCAAACAGTCTGTTCTTTTTCTGGACAATCATCCTGCCTTTGTTTTAGGAAATCGGAAATCCTTTCTTGATGTAGGCAAAGAAATACCCAATTCGGCCAATGATTTACGTTTTTTTACGAACAATTTTCAATCGACTGATTACCATACAATCCCTTTGGATCAATTGAAAAATGATTGGTCCCAACATATACCATCTCATCGGAATCAAAGCTCTGAATCCATTCTGTACCATTTTGATGAAGTTTCTGTTCGAAATTCGGTATCCACTCCGATGACATTACATTGGATGTCCGATTTTCCTAAAAATAAACCATTGCCGAAATTTGACGCCAATCATCCAATTCATTTATGGCCTATACTTTCAAAAAACCTTGATAATGTTGTGATTGACAGTG
This sequence comes from Aquirufa sp. ROCK2-A2, assembly GCF_054558485.1. Classification (NCBI taxonomy): domain Bacteria; kingdom Pseudomonadati; phylum Bacteroidota; class Cytophagia; order Cytophagales; family Flectobacillaceae; genus Aquirufa; species Aquirufa sp. ROCK2-A2. The sequence goes on along the minus strand of NZ_JBPXKA010000002.1, from coordinate 400,924 downwards.
TTTGGCTCAGCGATGGATTTGTTAAACCCAAAGAAAAATTCACCATCAAAATCAGATTAAAACAAGCGTTTAATCAAATGTCTACTAAAAAACATCAAATTGGGTTTTACCTCAACGGTTTTTTGGTCAATAATCAATCATGGAACTTCGAGAATAAATGGGAAAAGGAATTAAGTTTTCAAGCCTCTCTTCCGACAATGGGTGAATTTAAGGCCCATTTTATGATAGATGACAAAGTGAATTTTGACAATAAATATCATTTCATTGTAAGGACTAGTGCTGCACAGAAAGTAGTTTTTGTGGGAGATCAAGCATCATCTGTTTTATTGAAAAAAGTCTTTCAATCTGAAACATCCTTTGATTTCAAAGCAATAAGTAAAGCCGAATTTTTGGCATCATCGTTCAAAGGAGAGGCATTTTTTATCTTCCAAGGTATTGAGAATTTCACTTCCACAGAATTTCAATCCATCCAAAATCAATTCAAATTAGGTAATTCTTGTGTGTTCATACCAGAGTCCAATTCAACTACCCAAGCTATTTCTTTTTTGAACCAAATGGGTGTGAAAGCACGATTAAATCCAACGGGTAAAGAATTTGCCATCGCTCAGCCTGATTTTACCAAGAAATTTTTTCAGAAAATTATGCTTTCAAGTGCTTTGAGGCATCGGGTGCAATTATGGAAATCCAATCTAGTTTGGGAAATGTATGGCCATCCAGATGCATTGCTTGAATTTGAGAATCGTGCTTCTTTTCTTTATCCATGGAGGGTTGAAAAAGCACAAGTATTTATTTTTTCTTCTAATATTTTAAGAAGGAATCATTCTTTTCAAAGTCATGGTTTATTTTTGCCCGTTTTACAGGAGCTTGTTTTGCAGCATTCGTCTCCTAGACGTTTGAGTATTGAAGTAAGTGATCCTAAATTTTCAATTCTAGCTCCCCCTAATTTTATCTTTACCAATGCTGAAAAGCAGCTTGTGAAATTGAAAAATTCTCAAATAGAACTTATTCCGATTCAGCGGTGGGTAGGAAATCATTGGGAATGTAACCTGCCAAGTTCAAATGAAACAGGAGGGGTTATTAATGGATTTTTTGATGTGTTTGTTGGTAAACAAAAAATCGGAATCGTTGCTTTTAATTATCCCAAATCTGAAAGTTGGCTTGAATCCTATACGGCGGCTGAGTTAAAAGATTTTTATGGAAAAAATCCCAATGTTCAAGTGAAAGATGTGTCGAATATTGGGAATGAATTCTCCCAAGGAGCTCATTTTTTTGATTCATCTATTACACTTTGGTTGTTAGCCTTTGTTTTCTTTTGCTTGGAATTTTTGTTTTTGGTCTATCACCGCTATGTACGGGATTAGCTTCTAGCCCCATAAATAGCCGATCCGACACGGACCAAGGTGGAGCCTAATTTGGCGGCAATAAGATAATCGGATGACATACCCATGGAAAGTTCCGTCCATTCAATTAAACCAGATTCTATTCCTATTTGCTGATGTTTGAATTCTTGGAACATGGATTGTAAATAGGAGAATTCTTTTTCAATTTGTTCCACAGATTCGGTAAAACTAGCCATTCCCATCAATCCTACAATTCGGATGTGTTGAAGTTCTAGAAATTGAGGATCTTGAATGATTTGCTTAAGTTCTTCCGAATCTAAACCAAACTTACTTTCTTCTTTGGCAATGTAAATTTGAAATAAGCACGGAATGATTCGATTATTTTTTTGCGCTTGTAGATTGATTTCTTTCAAAAGTTTGAATGAATCGACGGAGTGAATCAGATGCACAAAAGGGGCTATGTATTTGACTTTATTGGTTTGTAAATGTCCGATTTGATGCCAACGGATGTCATTGGGCAATAATGGCTGTTTTTCGACCATTTCTTGAACTCGATTTTCACCAAAATCCAAAATTCCAGCATCATAGGTTTGTTGCAATTCTGAAATGCTTCGTGTTTTGGTTACTGCAATTAACTTTGCCGAACTAGAACTTAGTTCATGGGTAATGAATTGGATGTTTTGGGAAATAGACATTTGTGAGTTTGACAAAAGATTAATTTGAAATCAAAATTAATTTATTATTTTTGAATCGATTAAATTAATCAAGCAATTATTTATTTGCACAAACTATGGAGAATGAATCAAACAACATTGAAAGCAAAAAGACCAACAGTCTGGTTCTTTTATTGTCAATATTGGTTATTTTATTTGCAGGAATGTGGGCGAATGAAAAGTGGGATTTAAATATTCCTTTTTTACCTAAATCGAAAGATGAGTTTGTCGACAATGCCAACAATCAATTGGATTCTATTGCCAATCAATTGAATATAAAATTAGTTGAAATCAAAAAATTAGGTGGGAGGGTAAACGAGTTGGAAATTGCTAAGCAAAAGATTTTAGGCGATCAGAAAGAACTTGCGGAAAATCCTTCCATGAATGAAGAAGATTTTAAGAAAAAACTTTCTTATTATTTGCGATTATTAGGTCAAAAAGATTTAGAAATCAAGCGATTAAAGAAAGAAAATGTTGATTTAATTGCTCGTAATGATTCTTTGAGTCGGGAAGCAAAAATGTTACAAGACGGGTTGACGAATGTTCAAAAAGCATTAAAGGATTCTAGTGTAACATTTGGAGAAAAGCAAAAAGAGTTGAGTGAACGTTCTCGAATTTTGGAGGTTAAAAATCAAGAGTTGGTTGAGAAGGTGAGCGTAGCAGCAGCGTTACGAGCAGAAGGAGTGAACGTTTATGCTATTTCTTCTAGAGGTAAAGAAGTAGGAGTTCAAAATCAAAAAGCGAGGAAGATTGAAAAAATTCGGGTAATGTTTCATTTGCAGGATAACAGTTTAGCTACCAAGGAAATAAAAACCATCTATTTAAGAATCATTGAGCCAACGGGTAATACTTTGTCGGATTATGCATTGGGTTCTGGTATTTTCACTTTCAAAGGAAAGGACATCGCCTACACCGCCAAACAAAGAATTTTTTACGAAAATAATCACCAATCGGTTGAATTTATTTACGCAAGGCCTAACGCCTATCGAGAAGGGAAACATGAAATTGAGCTCTATTCGGAAGGTTTTTTAATTGGCTTAGGAACCTTTGAGGTTCGTTAATTCAAAATTTTTAATAAGAATTTGATTTAGAAGTATTTATTTGTACTTTTGCAGTCCAATTTTTTATTTTTTACAAACAACAATTTTTATGGAATTAAAAAACTATGAGACGGTGTTCATTTTAACTCCCGTTTTGTCTGAACAACAGACGAAGGACGCCGTTGAAAAATTCAAAAAGCTGTTGGTAGATAACGGTGCACAAATTGTACATGAAGATGCATGGGGCTTACGTAAGTTAGCTTATCCAATTCAAAACAAGCACACGGGATACTATCAAATATTTGAATTTTTAGCGGAGCCTACTTTGATAGCAAAGTTAGAATTAGAATACAAACGTGATGAGCGTGTAATTCGTTTCTTATCGACTTCATTAGACAAGCACGCAGTTGCTTATAATGAGAAAAAAAGAAAAGGTTTAGTAGGTAGAAAACCAGAAAAAACAGAAGCATAATATGACACTTGTAAACGAACCTGTAGATAAAAATAGTAATCGTAAGAAGTATTGCCGATTTAAGAAATCTGGTATCAAATACATCGATTATAAGAATCCAGACTACTTATTAAAGTTAGTTAACGAACAAGGTAAAATTTTGCCTCGTCGTATCACTGGTACTTCTTTGAAATTTCAACGTAAAGTATCACAAGCAATCAAGAGAGCACGTCATTTGGCTTTAATGCCATATGTAGCTGATGGCTTAAAATAGATCTGGTTAATCCAATAAACATTTGATTATAACATAAAATGGAAATAATATTAAAAACGGATATTGCTGGATTAGGATATAAAAACGATGTTGTGGCTGTTAAGCCAGGATATGGTCGTAATTATTTGATTCCACAAGGATTTGCTATCATGGCAACTCAGTCCAATCGCAAAGTATTAGCTGAAAATATCAAACAAGCTGCTCACAAAGTTGAAAAGATTCGTCAAGATGCCTTAGACTTAGCTGCTTCTATTGGTGAATTAGCTTTAACTATCCCTGCTAAAACGGGTGATAGTGGTAAAATCTTTGGTCGTGTAACTAGCTTACAAATTTCAGATTTATTAAAAGAAAAAGGATTCGATGTAGATCGTAAGAAAATTTCAATTGATTCTGAAGTTAAAATGGTGGGCGATTACTCTGCTACTTTAGATTTGCATAAGGAAGTGAAACATAAAATTTCTTTTTCAGTAGTAGCTGAATAATTAGTTTATTTTTCGAAATTAAAAGGTCAAATCGTTTTTCGATTTGACCTTTTTTGCATTATGGTTTAATTATTAGAATAATAATGATAATTTTATATTCTGATAAATAATTTAGACATTTAAATGCGTAGATTTTTTCTTTTTTTACTCCTTTTTCTGCCCAATATTGTATTTTCGCAATTGTCGATTAATTATCCATATAATCGACAAATCTTTCAAAGAAATAACAACAATGAGGCCCAATTTTCGATATTAGGGTCTTGTCCAATTACCGCTAAAACCATCTTGTATAAATTAACACCCGTTCAAGAAGGTCAAGGTGTGGCAGTAGATTGGACGGATTTGCAAGCAAATCCTTTGGGCGGTATTTTCCAAGGCCAAATAACAGCTAAAGGGGGTTGGTATACCTTACATATTAAAGCATTAGCGGACGGAATGGCTTTGGATTCAAGTACCATTTCTCGTGTAGGAGTCGGTGAGAATTTTATCATTGCTGGGCAATCCAATGCCCAAGGTACTAGAAAGGTTGAGGATGATGTTGCTGCGTTAGATGACCGTGTCAATGTGGCAAGTTTCAGTAATATGATCAGTTCCGTAAATCCAGCCAAAGATGATTTTCAAGCGATAAGTCAAAATAGCCTTGAATACCCAGAAAATGCTTTTAAACAATTAAGTTCAGGTGCCATCATTGGACCCACTGGTGGAACTAGTTATTATTGGGCGAATTTAGGAGATTCACTCGCTCAGAAATTAAATGTCCCCATTTGTTTTTTCAATGTAGCATGGGGAGGTACTTCCATTCGTAATTGGACTGAGTCGGCGCGGGGTGGGCGATCTGAAAACCCTTGGGCTTCAGGTTTATATTATCCAACAGGTTTCCCTTACAACAATTTAAAAAAAGTAGCAGAAATTTACGGTAAAAAAAATGGCGTTCGTGCAGTATTATGGCACAATGGAGAAACAGATTCTTTCCAACGAATGTTACCAAGTGTTTATAAAGATTACCTTAAAGAACTCATTGCCATTTTTAGAAAAGACATAGGTGAAGATATTCCGTGGGTGATTGCTCAATCTGCTTTTTATGCCACAAGGTATGAAAATGGGACATGCGAGGTTAATTATACAAATAGCATTGCAGAAGCGCAGTTAGAATTTTTGACAGATTCCAATTTACCTCAATTGTTCGAAGGGCCTAATACAGACTCCATTGAAATCCCTCGAAATAGTGATGAAATAGCCTATTGCGTCCATTTTTCTCGAAATTATTTTAATCAGGTGGCCAATGTGTGGTTCAATAAATTAACAAATCAGTTTTTCTCTGATTCAAAACCTACTTACGCTAACCAACTTCCAATGTTAGAAAAACAATGTGGTACTGATAATTCGAACCATATTGTGATTAATTCCCCTTATAAAAAAATTAATTTATACGATGCAAATCAAAATCTAGTAGGTTCTACAAAGGAATACAAAAATTTAAGTGCTGGGAAATACAACTTGGAATTAGAAGATTCATTCGGATTAAAATTTAAAGTGCCCAGTTTTACTTTACAGAATTTCACCATTAATGAACCTTTGAAAATGAGTCTTAGCAAAGATTCTACTTATTGCGAAGGAAGCTTATCCAACTTATCTGTGTTAAGTAATCATTTGTCTTACCAATGGAATTCAGGAGATACGACCAGCTCCATCAAATTGACTAAATCGGGTACGTTTCAGGTTCTTGTGAAAGATGCCAATAATTGTACCGCTAGTTCTAATCCCATTGTTTTGACTCGAATTTCTAAACCTGCCAAACCCATCATTATCCCCAATTCATCTACCACTTTTTGTGAAGGCGATAAGGTAGATTTAACAGCTACCAATAGTTTGGGTAAATATGAATGGAATTCAGGAGAAAAAACTCAAAAGATAAGTGTCAAAAATTCCGGTTACATTAAAGTACTTGCTGTGGGTGAATTTAATTGTCAATCAGAATTTTCGGATTCACTCAAAATTACTGCCCTTCCATTACCTAATACTCCAGAAATTTCTGCCTTGAGTGATACATTATTTTGTGACGGTAAATCAGTTGATTTGCTAGCCTCTAACGGTGCGAAAAGTTACCTTTGGTCAAATGGAGAGAAATTAGATAAACTGACTATTGTGAAATCTGGTAATTTTCATGTTGCAACCATTGATTCGAATAATTGCCTTTCCAAACCATCCAGTAAAATATATGTGACCGTTTGGCCTAATCCTGTCAGTCCTTCTATCAAAGCCTTAAGTGATACGGTTTTCTGTGATGGTGGTTTAGTTAAATTGATGGGTGTCAATGGTGCTGGAAAATATGAATGGAGTTCAGGACAAAAATCCGATTCCATCACGATTAAGAAATCAGGTTCTTTTCAATTGAAAACCATTGATAAAAACCTATGCATTTCTCCATTTTCATCTACGGTTTATGTGAAGGTAAATCCAAATCCAAGTAAACCTATTATTAAAACAGTTGGAGATACATTGATTTGTAGTGGTAATTCGGTTGAACTGATTGCTACCTTTGGCTCCAATAAATTTGTTTGGAAATCAGGTGAGACAGGACCTTCTATTGTTGTTAACAAAGCCGGGATATTTAGCGTCGCCACAATCGATGGAAATAACTGCAAATCCGAGTATTCCAATGCCGTGCAAACCAAATTGTTTGCTACACCAGCACCTACCAGCATCAGTCAATCTTCCCCTTACTTTTTATATGGGGGATTAAAAGTCATTGATACCGAATACAATTGGTCGTTTAATAAAATGGCTTTAACGGAAAAAGGAGTTTATTTACGCGTGCAAGAACCTGGGAGTTATGGGATTTTCGTGTCTAAAAAATTCGCAAATGGTCCGACTTGTGTTTCGGCTCTCAATGAATTTACTTATAAAATTCCAGAAGATGGTGGTTTAACCATTTACCCGAATCCAGCTCGTCCCAATGAATTAGTGAATATCCAGTCGATTTCTAGTCTAAAAAATGCTACCTATTCATTGTATGCATTTGATGGTCGATTAATGGCAAGTGGTAAAATTAATGAAGATGGACTGTATGGATTCAATGTAAGTGAGCTTGGAGAAGGGAAATATTTTTTAATTGTAAATACCATTGATCATGTTTATGAAAAAGCTTTGATTGTTGCTAAGTAAGTTTTCAATTGTATGAAGTATAAAAAAAAGCCCAGGAAATTTAATTCCTGGGCTTTTTGATTGGTTGTCAGTTCTTATTTTGACAAAGCAGCTTGTAGATTTTCATCCAATGCAGCTAAGAATTCTTCAGTGTATAAATAATGTTCACCATGGGTAACTTTATTTCCATGGATACATACAGCTAAATCTTTTGTCATTTTGCCTGATTCAACCGTTTCGACACAAACCTTTTCTAGGGTTTGGCAGAAATGAATTAAGGCATTGTTGTTATCTAATTTACCTCTAAATTCCAAACCTCTTGTCCATGCAAAAATAGAAGCAATTGGATTGGTAGAAGTAGGTTTTCCAGCTTGGTGATCACGGTAGTGACGTGTTACTGTTCCATGAGCAGCCTCAGCTTCCATTACTTTTCCATCTGGTGTAATCAATACGGAAGTCATTAAACCCAAAGATCCAAATCCTTGTGCCACTGTATCCGATTGAACGTCACCATCGTAATTTTTACAAGCCCAAACGAAATTACCATTCCATTTTAACGCCGAAGCCACCATGTCATCAATTAAACGATGCTCATAAACGATACCTGCTGCATCAAATTTAGCTTTGTAATCACTTTGGAAGATTTCTTCGAAGATATCTTTGAAACGACCATCATATTTTTTCAAGATGGTGTTTTTAGTTGATAAATATAAAGGCCATCCTTTGCTTAATGCCATGTTGAAACATGAATGAGCAAAACCTTTGATGGATTCATCCGTATTGTACATGGTTAATGCTACACCATCTCCTTTAAAGTTGTAAACCTCAAAAGTTTGAGCTTCTCCACCTTCTTCTGGCGTAAATGTAACGGTTAACTTTCCTTTTCCTTTGGTAACAAAATCAGTTGCACGGTATTGATCACCAAATGCGTGACGACCAATCATGATAGGCGCCGTCCAGTTAGGTACTAATCTTGGTACATTTGAACAAACGATTGGCTCTCTGAAAACGGTACCGTCTAAGATGTTACGAATAGTTCCATTGGGAGATTTCCACATTTGTTTCAAATCAAATTCAACTACACGTGCTTCATCTGGAGTAATGGTAGCGCATTTAATGCCGACACCATATTTCTTGATTGCCTCTGCTGCTTCAATCGTTACTTGGTCATTGGTCTCATCACGATATTCTACCCCTAAATCATAATATTTGATATCTAGATCTAAATAAGGTAAGATTAATTTGTCCTTGATGAACTTCCAAATAATACGGGTCATTTCATCACCATCAAGTTCTACTACTGGATTGGCTACTTTAATTTTTTCCATTTTACGTTTCAGAAATTTAATTGTTAGTGAATATCAAAGGCTTCGGCTTTCGATAATCCTGCAAAGGTAGGTACTAAATCTTTTTTACTCCATTTTTTTGCGGTAAATTTGAAAAATTTATCAATATTTTTTAATGGAGACTGTCATAAAGATCACGTGTAAAGATGAAAAAGGTTTAGTTCATAACATAACAGGTGTGCTTTTTAATAAATTATTAAATGTAACTCGGACGGATGAATTCGTGGATGAGGTTAGTAATAGTTTCTTTATGCGGATTTCTTTCACAGGGACTTGCGATGTGGGAAGTTTGAAAAACGAAATATTGGAACTTTTGCCCACAGATGCCAAAGTGGAGGTCATTCCTCCTTCATTAAAAAAGGTAGTTGTGTTGGTGACCAAGGAGCATCATTGTTTAGGCGATTTATTGATTAAAAACCAATTCAAGGATTTGCCCTTTCAAATTCAAGCGGTTATTGGAAACCATCAAACACTTGAGCCCATTAGTCAACAATTTGGAATACCTTTTCATTTTATTTCGGCAGATGGGATAGACAGAGAGGTACATGAAGACTTGATTGGACAAGCAATTGATGCGTATCAACCAGATTTAATTATTTTGGCAAAATACATGCGGATTTTATCTACATCATTTTCTGTCAAATATTTGGGCAAAATGGTCAATATTCATCATTCATTTTTACCTGCTTTTATCGGCGCCAATCCTTATCAGCAAGCATTCCAAAGAGGAGTGAAGATCATTGGTGCGACCGCGCATTTTGTCACAGATGATTTAGATGAAGGTCCCATCATTTGTCAGGATGTAGTCTCCGTCAACCATACGCAATCAGCTAAAGATATGTCGAAAGCGGGAAAAGAAGTAGAAAAAATTGTTTTAGCCAAAGCTTTAAAAATGGTTTTGGAAGACCGAGTTTTTATTCACCAGAATAAGACCATTTTATTTGAATAATATTTGTTTTAAAAAGCGTAAATTGCAGTCCTTTTTCAATTAATTAAGTATTATGTTTGAAAGTTTAAGTTCCAAATTGACCACCGCGATGCGAACCCTTAAAGGGAATGGTCGTATTACTGATGTAAATGTTGCAGCTACCGTGAAGGAAATTCGTCGTGCTTTAATGGACGCCGATGTTAACTATAAGGTAGCTAAAGAGATTACAGATCGTATTAAAGAACAAGCTTTAGGGCAAAAAATTCTTATTTCAGTTGAACCAGGCCAGTTGCTTGTCAAGATTGTTCATGAAGAATTGACCAACCTAATGGGCGGTCAAAAACAAGAAATTAATTTAAAAGGAGATCCTTCAGTGGTCTTAATCGCTGGTTTACAAGGTTCAGGTAAAACAACCTTTTCCGGAAAGCTAGCGCAATACATCAAAAAATCAGGTCGACAAGTTTTGTTAGTTGCTTGTGATATTTATCGCCCTGCGGCTATTGACCAATTAAAGGTGTTAGGAGAACAAGTTGGCGTAGAGGTTTATGCAGAACCTGAAAATAAAAACGCTGTTTCAATTGCTGAAAACGCCCTTTCATATGCCCGTAAAATGGGTAAAAAGGTAGTCATTGTCGATACCGCCGGTCGTTTGGCTGTCGATGAGGCGATGATGAATGAAATTGCTGCTGTTAAGCAAGCGATTAAACCTACAGAAATTTTGTTTGTGGTGGATTCCATGACTGGACAAGATGCAGTTAATACCGCAAAAACATTTAATGAACGTTTGAATTTTGATGGGGTTGTCTTAACCAAATTGGATGGTGATTCCAGAGGGGGAGCTGCCTTGTCGATTCGTCAAGTAGTCGAAAAGCCTATTAAATTTATCTCCACCGGAGAAAAAATGGAAGCCCTGGATCAGTTTTATCCTGATCGTATGGCCAACCGTATTTTGGGCATGGGTGATGTGCTTTCGTTGGTAGAAAGAGCTCAACAAGCTTTTGATGAAGATGAAGCGGCTCGATTGAACAAGAAAATCCGTCAAAATAATTTCTCTTTTGAAGATTTCTATGCTCAGTTGCAACAAATCAAGAAAATGGGTAATATCAAAGATTTGATGGGAATGGTGCCTGGCATGGGACAAGCCATCAAAGATGTGGATGTATCCAATGATTCGTTTAAACCTATTGAGGCTATTATTCAATCCATGACGATTAAAGAGCGTCAAAACCCTGATATTTTAAACCCTTCCCGCAAAAATCGAATTGTGAAAGGCTCTGGGACATCTATACAGCAAGTCAATAATTTATTGAAGCAATTTGAAGATATGCGAAAAATGATGAAGATGATGAACAAGGTACAAGATGGTAAAATGAAAATGCCAAACCTTGGGAATATGTTTAAGAGATAGTTTACTTTAACTTCATCAAATGCATTCCATAAATAAGTTCTACATCTGTCTGATAGTAGCTTAATTGGTCTGTTTTTTGAACAAAATAAACATCGTAATGACCTTCTGGTATTTGAAGATTCCATATCGAAGTAGTTCCTTCATTTGAAAAATAGTCAAATTTTAAAACCAAATTTTTCTTTGACCCCCTTTTAAAAACGAGGGGAGTGAAAAATTCAAAATTTGTTTTTTTAGATTTGAAACAAACATACCATTCTGAAAAACGCTGGTAATTAGGTAAGGAAAGCTTGCCGAATTCTAAATAAATGTAATTGTTATTCTGACTTTTATTTATGACATCTTTGGATAAATCTAAATGATTAATTCGCAGGTTATTTTTTATTTTTATATCGCCCGAATAAATTTGTTTTCCTGGTTTGTTATTTCGTAGGTCTATTTCAGTTTCACAAATCCCATTTTGATAGCTATTTTTTAACTCGTCTTGAATATTTGCATACATTCTTGGAGAAATGGATATCGTGCTAAAGTTATGTTTCCAATTATCACTATCCGCAATTGTATTTTTCTTTCTGTTGAATAATAATTCCGTATTGAAATAAAATGAGCTAATACTTATGAAAACAGTTATAACTACAATCAGAAGGTAGATTGGTAATGATTTTAAATGAACAAAAACAGTTGATCGGATTAATTGAATATATAATCCTGTAAAAATCAATGGAGAATAAAAAAGATATCTGCTGCTTCTAAAAATGAATATTCCCGAACCACTTCTAGCCACAGCGATTAAAAAAAGACTTATTAGACAAAAGTAAAGAAGTAAATTAGTCGGGGTAAAGTGCTTTGAAAATTCCGAAAATACCCCTTTGTAAAAATACCATAAGGTGGATAAGAAAGCTATAAGTCCAGCCATGATAGTAATGGGAAATCCATACTCTTGACTTACATTTATAAATATCCCGCCCGTCAATGAAAGAAATATACCAACGAAACGATTGACATCAAATGAAGTTAATGTTTCCGCCCCTTTTTCGTAGAAAAATACATAATTTAAGATGAATGGGAGAAAAAATAATAGGATTACCCCTGTTTTTTTATATTCTTTTTGAATGAGTAAAACGAATATATTTAAACCAAAAGCTATAAAACCATTGCCAAAGGAATAAGCTGCCAATAAACTAAATATTCCTACTAGATATATAGCATATTTTTTAGTGGAATGGATGAATGTAAAAGATAAAAACGCAAATAATACCATTGCGAATTGTGTTATTCCAGTACAAGCCCAATTGAATAATTCGTGGTATTGGGGTTGAAATAAAAGAAAAACGACCGGAAGGATCGTCCAATTTGCCAGGTGTAATTTTTGAAATTCAAGATAAATGAAATAACAAAAGAGGAAAAAATAATATCCTAATAACAATTATATGTCGAAAATTGAGAATTCCGAAAATTCCATCATCCAATAGAATCAATAACTTAGGGACAACGGTTAAATGGTCATTTTCAAATTGTAAGAGATGAACTCTCCTGAAAAAAAAGAATACTTTTTTAACATAGAGGTCAACATAATGTAATTTACATCATCCTGAATTGGGAAATTAACGATAAATGAATAATTATAGAAAAAAAATAAGAAAGCCGAGAATAGTAAAAAGCAAGGGAAGATAAACTTCTTTTCTTTTATTTCAGCCATTCGAAAATTCCGGAGAATATTCATTATTTTCTTATCAGTGCACCCAATTCTTTCTCAAAACTTTTGATTAATCGTTCCATCGTGGAATCAATTACCTTGTCCGTTAAGGTTTGATTTTCATCTTGAAGGATAAAGGCAACTGAATAGGATTTTTTACCTTCTCCTAAGTTTTTGCCTTCATAGACATCAAAAATACTGATCGACTTTAAGATGGATTTTTCGGTTTGTTGTGCAACTTTTTTAATTTCTTGCAAGGTAACCGTTTGATCAATCACCAAAGATAAATCACGTCGCACTTCTGGGAACTTCGATATTTCTTGATAACTGAAATCTTTCTTCTCTTGTTTTAACCAATAATCCCAATCAAAATCTGCCATGAAAACATCTTGTTTGATGTCAAATTTCTGAGCTAAATTGGGATGGATCATTCCTAATTCGATACAGACTTTCTTCTGGATGGAAATTTTTAGTCCATAAGCAAAAACACTGGATTTTTCGATGACCTCCGTATCAAAAGCCTTTCCTCCCAAGCTACTCATCAATGCCTGGCAAACTTGAAATAAATGATGTAATTGAACTTTCTGAGCTTGTGTATCCCATGTTTCTCCATTCAATAAACCTGTCATGTACACCGCTAAATGTCTTTTTTCAATGTATTTAGGCGATTTTTTATGATACGTTTTTCCAAATTCGAAAAACTTCAAATCTTTTTGTCTTCTATTAATATTATGCGCCAAGGCTTCTAAGCCATTGAAAACCATGCTTTGTCTTAGGACTCCTAAGTCTTCCGATAACTTATTCAGTATTTCTACATCTTCAAATGCCAAATCATTTTTGATCAATTGATGATAGTTCGCCTTGGTCAATGAATTGGAAATGATTTCATTGAATCCTTTTGCGGCTAAGCTTAAAGAAGCATTTTGTTGTATTTTTTCTTTATCTAAAGCTGGAAATTCAGATACAAAAGCTGCACTTAAATGGTCTGATAAGGGGATATTATCCAAACCGTGAATTCGTAATATTTCTTCAATTAAATCTGCTTCTCGGGTTACATCTACTCGATATGCAGGTGCAATGGCAGTGAAACCTTCAGCTGTGACATTGATTAATTCAAAATCCAAAGCAACCAAAATAGATTGGATTTTCTCTTTGGGTAATTCGATGCCCATCCAATCGTTGATCCGCTGAAAGGTCGTATCAATGCTCGCTAATTCAGCTTTAATTGGATAATAATCGACCACTTCGGAGGATACTTTTCCACCCGCTAATTCTTGAATTAAGATGCTTGCGTATTGTAGGGCTAATAATTTTGCCTCTACATCTGTGCCTCTTTCAAATCGGAAAGATGCATCTGTTTTCAAACTATGTTGCTGAGAAGCTTTTCGGATTCTTTCCGGTTTAAAATGGGCTACTTCTAAATAGATTCTTGTGGTTTCTTCTTGAATTCCAGAATCTTCACCACCCATAACACCCGCTAAACCTATGGGGCCCTCGGCATCACAAATCATGATTTCTTCACCGGATAGTTTTCTTTCTACTCCATCCAAGGTTTTGAAAATGGTTCCTGCTGGTAATTGGTCCACCACTAATTTTCCTCCTCGAATTTTGTTCCAATCATAGGCATGCATGGGTTGTCCTAGGCCATGACAAATAAAATTGGTGATATCAACAACATTATTGATGGGTCTTAAACCAATGGCCTTTAATCTTTCTTGCAACCATTCTGGAGAAGGACCTACTTTTACTTGATCTATACTAAGACCACAAAAACGGGTACAGCCTTCATCCTTGATATCGATTTGAATCGGAAATTGTTGATTGTCTACTGAGAATTTATCCACATTGGGTAGTTGGATATTTATTCCACTGACTGCTTTAATATCTCTCGCTACTCCCCAATGGGATGCTGCATCTGCACGATTGGGCGTAAGTCCAATTTCCAACACTAAATCGGAACGTAATTGGAAAAAATCAGCAGCAGGAGTACCGTTCGCCACTTGCGTATCCAAAACCAAAATACCATCATGCGAATCACCTAAGCCAATTTCATCTTCCGCACAAATCATCCCCTCGGATGGTTGACCGTAAACCTTTCTTTTTTCGATTTTAAAAAGTTCTTTCCCTTCTTTGTCGTATAAGGTAGTGCCAGGAGTAGCCACAATCACTTTTTGTCCTTGTGCTACATTTGCTGCCCCACAAACAATGGTCAATATTTCTTCTAAGCCTGCATCAACCGTTGTTAAACTTAAGGTTTTTTCTTTTACTTGAAATTTTTCACAAGTTAGGACTTCACCTACCACAAATCCTTTTAACCCACCTGGGATGGTTTCATGTGGCTCAATGCCCTCTACCTCCAAACCTGTATTGGTCAAAAGGACATCTAATTCTTCTGAACTACCTTTTTGAGGCAGTTTTGAAACATCAATAAAATCTGTTAACCAGTTAAGGGAAATCTTCATCTTGCTAAATTATCGGGTAAATTTCATTTTATAATCGACGGAAACTTTACCTTTAGTAATGTCTGTTAATTTATTTTTTATCAATCTTTTTTTCACGACACTTAAATGATCCGTGAATAAAATCCCTTCTATGTGGTCATATTCGTGTTGGATAATTCTAGCAGCCAAACCCTCAAAAACCTCTTCTTTTTCTTCTCCTTTTTCCGTCCAATAATGAATTTTCACATATTCAGGTCTGAAAACTTCCCCTCTTATTCCTGGAATCGATAAACAGCCTTCTTCAAAGCCCCATTCTTCACCTGTCTCATCCAAGATGGTCGGATTTACAAAAACCTTTTTAAAGTCGATCAAGGATGGGTCAATGTCTTCGTCTTCTTCGCCTTCATTCATCGGTCTTCCATCCACCACAAACACTCGAATATCTTTTCCGATTTGAGGCGCAGCTAAACCTACACCACTTGCGGCGTACATTGTTTCAAACATGTCTTCAGAAAGTTTATTCAGATCAATACTTCCAAATTCAATATCTTGAGCAACTTTTCTTAGCACAGGGTCTCCGTAAGGAATGATAGGGTAAATCATATTTTTCAAATCAAACCGCAAATTTAATCATTTTAATGGAAAGCTTGCTAAACTTTATTTGCTCGATTTTTTGTAATTTGCCAAGATTTTAATCCTAAGTAGATAAAAAACATTTTATGAATAGAAATTTTTTCAAAGCTCATCCTTGGCACGGAATCCAAATTGGGGAGCAAATGCCCGATCAAGTAACGGCCTTTATTGAAATTGTACCTACAGATACTGTCAAATATGAAATTGATAAAGAAACGGGTTATTTGAAAATTGACCGCCCTCAAAAATTCTCCAACATTGTACCAGCTTTGTATGGTTTTTTGCCTCAAACCTATTGTGCCGAAGGAATTGCTGAATTAGCAAGGAAATATTCAGGAAAAGATATCACCCAGGGCGATGGAGATCCCTTGGATATTTTGGTTTTATCAGAGAGAGCCATTACTCATGGAGATATTTTGTGTCAAGCCATTCCTATTGGTGGAATTCGCATGATTGACAAAGGAGAGGCTGATGATAAAATTATTGCTGTATTAAAAGATGATCCAATTTATGGCAAATGGAGAGATATTTCAGATGCTCCCAAGGATATCGTTCAACGATTAAGGCATTATTTTTGGACCTATAAAATGTTACCTGGTGAAACCACTACCAATGCGGTGGATATTGATGATGTGTATGGTAGAGAAATTGCTCATGAAGTAATTCGCCAGTCGAGAGAGGATTACCGAAAAAATTTCGGATAGGTATTTGTCCATTGTTTGTAAGATTTTTCCATTCGACATTATTTTGTCTAAATTTTGTAAAATAATGTCGAAAATTGTAGCTCATTTTAAACCCTACTAATATGTGGCAATTTGTCAAATTTACTTTAGCAACGATCGTTGGATTTTTTCTATTTTCTCTTTTTGGTTTTTTTATCATTGTTGGCATTGGCTCAGCTATGAATAGCTCTGAAGCAGAGTTTGAGGTGAAAGAAAATTCGGTGTTAAAATTGGATTTGAACCGTGAAATAGTTGAAAACGCTTCCACCGAAGATAATCCTTTTGCAGATTTGGCAGGTCCTTTTTTATCTAATTCGGAGTCAGTGGGTTTAATTCAAATTATTTCAGCGTTGGAAAGAGCTCGTGTTGATAAAAATATCAAAGGAGTTTATATCGATGTAAGTTTTCCAATGGCCGGTTATGCTCAATTAACAGAGATTAGGGACGCATTGGAGAAATTCAAAAAATCAGGAAAATTTGTTTACACCTATTCAAATGCTTATTCTGAAAAAGCCTATTATTTAGCTTCTATTTCAGATAAGGTTTATTTGAATCCAGGAGGATTGCTAGATTTTAATGGAATTAGTGTGCAATACATGTTTTTCAAAAAAGCATTTGAAAAATTAGATATTGAACCATTGGTTTTTCGTGTTGGTCAATTCAAGTCGGCAGTGGAGCCATTTATCCGCGAGGATATGAGTCCAGAAAATAAAATGCAAACGCATTCATTTTTAAAATCGATCAATGATCAAGTATTTTCCAAAATTGCTGCTTCTACGAAAATCCCCGTGAATCAATTAAATCGAATAGCAGATAGTTTAAAAGCGTATAATCCCAAAGAGGCAGAAAAATTGGGTATGTTAAAATTGGGCTATTGGGATGAATTTGAAGCGATTTTGAAAAATAAATTAAAACTCAAAACATCTGATGATGTCACTTTTGTGAAACTAGGAAATTACTTAAAAGCGAAGAATCCAATTGAAAAGGTGGAAGGAACGGATAAAATAGGAATTTTGGTGGCAGAAGGGGAGATTGTTGGAACAAAAGGTGGCGATGGTAGCATTGGTTCAGATGATTTTGTCAAGGAATTAAAAAAGCTTCGTGATAATAAATCCATCAAAGCGATTGTTTTACGTATCGACTCACCGGGTGGATCATCTTTAGCTTCAGACATCATGTGGCGTGAAATTTTATTGGCTAAAAAAGTAAAGCCTGTCATTGCCTCCATGTCGAATTATGCCGCATCAGGTGGTTATTATATGGCTATGGGTACCGATGTAATTGTAGCTCAACCAACCACCGTGACAGGATCCATTGGTATTTTTGCTCAATGGTTAAACTTGGATAATTTTTTCAAAAATAAATTGGGTATTACGCATGATCAAGTCAACACGCATGCTAACTCCAACTTTATGACTTCTCTTGGCACCATGACAGAGTTCGAAAAGTCAGTTGTACAAAACATGGTGAATCAAGGATATGAGTCATTTACTTCCAAAGCGGCTGCAGGAAGAAAAATGCAGATTCAAAAATTGAAATCATTGGCCGGTGGACGAGTTTGGACGGGTATTCAAGCGAAGCAATTGGGCTTAGTAGATGAATTGGGTGGTTTAGACAAAGCCATTGAAATTGCAGCTCAAAAAGCAAAAATTAAGTCAGGAGCCTATAAAGTTGTTGTTTATCCAAAAGCTAAATCCTTTTTTGATGAAATTTTGGCTGAAGCAACTTCTGAATCATCTTTAGAGGAACGATTGACTAAATCAAAATTACCATGGGCGAAATCCATTTGGGAGCTTGATCGCATGAAAAAAAGAGAAGGCTTTTTAACAATGATGCCATTTATGATGGAATTTGAATAGTTTTTTCAGTAGAAATAAAGAATTCAGCTTTATCTTTGATGAAATTTTAAAAAATATGGTTAGAAATAATTGGACTAGAGAGGAAGTTGAGAAAATATATCATCAACCGTTTTTGGATTTAGTGTATCAAGCTGCTACGGTTCATCGCCAGCATCATGATCCTAATGAAGTTCAAATTAGTACCTTGTTGTCTATTAAAACGGGAGGCTGTCCAGAGGATTGTTCCTATTGTTCCCAAGCAGCTAGGTACCATACCAATGTAAAAGTTCAAAAATTACTACCTTATGAAGAGGTGATATCAGCTGCGGTTCGTGCCAAGGATAACGGAAGTTCTCGTTTTTGTATGGGTGCTGCGTGGAGAGAAGTTAGAGATAACAAGGATTTTGATCGGGTGTTGGAAATGGTGAAGGGTGTGAATTCTTTAGGGATGGAAGTTTGCTGTACCTTAGGTATGTTATCGGAAGAACAAGCTGAAAAATTAAAGGATGCAGGCTTGTACGCATATAATCACAATATTGACACGAGTGAAGATTATTATGAAGATGTTATTTCTACTCGTACTTATCAAGATCGCTTAGAGACTTTAGGAAATGTCCGAAAAGCAAAAATATCAGTTTGTTCAGGTGGAATTATCGGTATGGGGGAATCCTCTTCCGATCGAATTGGAATGCTTTTAACTTTGGCCAACTTGCCTGAGCATCCGGAATCTGTGCCAGTGAATAATTTGGTACCCGTGGAAGGAACGCCATTTGAAAATCAAGCAACCGCTTCTGTATGGGATTTAGTTCGTGTTATTGCTACCGCTAGAATCATGATGCCGAAATCTGCCGTTCGTTTGTCAGCAGGTCGTTTGGAGTTGAATTATGAAGGTCAAGCATTTTGTTTCATGGCAGGTGCAAATTCCATCTTCTCTGGAGATGTGTTATTAACAACTCCGAATCCAGATGCGAAATCGGATCAGGAATTATTTCAAATTTTGAGCATCAAACCAAAGGAAGCATTTAAAGATGCGAAGAAGCATGGTATTGAATTCAATCAAATTCCAAGTGCACAAGGTTTAGAACATTCACATTAATCCCGTAAAGGACTCTTTTCGTTCAAAAAGAAAAAATGGCTTTTTGATATTCCAATTCATCCTTATCAAATGGATGAATTGGATTAATTCTTGGCAGAAGAAAATTTATACGTATTTTTATCAGTTATTTATTTAGTCAAAGAATGGATCTGATAGTTTTTGGAAAAATTGCTCTTTCCATATTTTTCGTCTTATTCGAAGTTTTCATT
This sequence comes from Aquirufa sp. ROCK2-A2, assembly GCF_054558485.1. Classification (NCBI taxonomy): domain Bacteria; kingdom Pseudomonadati; phylum Bacteroidota; class Cytophagia; order Cytophagales; family Flectobacillaceae; genus Aquirufa; species Aquirufa sp. ROCK2-A2. Next base: position 381,166 of record NZ_JBPXKA010000002.1, on the reverse strand, counting down.
TTTCATAAAAGAAATTTCATTCAAAGATTGGCAGAGAAATATTCTGCCTTGTTCTACTTTGGAGTTTTTTGCATCTTTCGGTTAATCCCATTTTTATTGATTTACATCGTTTTTCAGTTTGATACGACTTCCGATGTGCCTATTTTTTACGATTCAGCCAAAATGGCCATTGAGGGGAATTTTGTCTATCGAGATTTCCAAACGAGTTACTCTCCATTATTCCCTTATTTAATTGGCCTAATCGTCCCTTTTTGGCAAAGTTCCAAATCCATTGTGTTGATTTTAATTTTACTTGAAGCCATTTTCGTTTGGGCATGTACCAACTTATTTCATCTCAATAAGCCGCATTTTAAATCATTGGTGTATTATTCCTTACCGAGCACATTTATTTTTTCTATTCTTGGCGGACAAGAAGATATTTTGATGTGGGGGTTTTTATCCTTGTTGATTCTCATGTATTTGAAAAATAGAAATGTGATTTGGGTGGGAATAATTGGAGGTTTTGTGCTTTTATTGACGAAGTTTATCTTTATTTTAATTCTACCCGGAATTATCTTTTATTTCAAAGGTTTTAAAGAGCAATGTAAGGTTTTATTGGGATTAGCTATTATTGGAATTCCCACCTTTGTGATTTTATATCATTATTCGCATTGGGGATTTTTGTGGCCATTAACCGAGGCTAATGTACCTAGAAATCCCAATCTGTGGTCGTTTTTTCATACGGTTAGCGGCGGCTTAAGTCCTTATGGGCCTCGGTATTTGAATTGGTTAGGATTGGCTTTCATTGAAATTCTTTTAAGTTATATTATCCTGAAATACAGGAATACTATCTCGTTTGAGAGTTTTCTGCCCGCTGCATTTGTATTGGTGTATATCTGGTTAATGCTTGTTCAACAAAGTTCCTATGCGAATTATTCTTATGCTTATTTGCTTCCGCTGGTATTTATGTTGAATTGGGAAAGTACGAAAGAATTTTACTTTTTCTTGGCGATTAATTTCTTTTTTGCGGTTCAACCTGCCATTTGGTGGAGGAATGGTTTGGTGAATATTCAAGGCTTACATGAATTAACGGAGCCTTTAAAATTGGTATTGTTTGTAATGGAGGTATTTTTAATTGGTGGAATGATTTGGATGATGCAAAAGGTTTTTGGTCATCTGATAATGTTGAATCACTCCAAAAAGTAGATAGGATTCTTGAACTATTTGATAGCCTAAGTTTTGATAGAAAGGAACCGCATTTTCTCGAGCTTCCAAGATAATCTCGTTAACACCTATTTTCAATCCCTCGTTTTCTAAATAATCCATTAGTTTTTTCCCAAGTCCTTTGCCTTGTTGGTTGGTAGCCACTGCAACGCACCTAACTTGGCCAAGTCCGGGTTTTACCACATGTAAACGTGCAACAGCCAATACCTGATTGTCTTCAACGATCATGGCATGAATGGCCGATGCTTCGTCATTTAGTATCTCTGAACCTACGGGTTGTTTCCATGGTTCACGCAATACTTCATATCGAAGTGCATAATAATTATTCCAGTCGGTAGGGCTATTGGGTTGTCTAATTTCCATAAAAAAAGGCTGTCTCTAAGAAACAGCCTTAAATATCTAAATAGTATTTTTATTTAGCAAAATTTACCGCTCTCATTTCACGAATAACCGTTACTTTGATTTGGCCAGGGTATTGCATTTCTTTTTCTATTTTCTGAGAAATGTCAAATGATAAGTTGGATGCTTTTTCGTCGCTTACATTCTCTGAATCGACAAGTATTCTCAACTCTCTACCGGCTTGAATGGCGTAGCATTTTTGAACGCCATCAAAAGAGGTTGCTAAGTTTTCTAAATCTCTTAAACGTTTCATGTACGATTCCATCATTTCGCGTCGTGCACCAGGACGTGATCCAGAAATTGCATCACAAACTTGGATGATGGGCGATATCATAGATGTCATTTCAATTTCATCATGGTGAGCTCCGATCGCATTGCAAACTTCAGGATGCTCTTTGTATTTCTGAGCTAATTCCATCCCTAAAACTGCGTGTGGTAATTCAGGTTCTTCATGCCAAACTTTACCTATGTCATGCAATAGACCAGCACGTTTCGCTAATTTGACATTTAAGCCTAATTCTGCTGCCATAGTAGCACACAATTTGGCTACCTCTCGCGAGTGTTGTAATAAATTTTGGCCATAAGAAGAACGGAAGCGCATTCTGCCAACCATCTTGATTAACTCAGGATGAAGTCCGTGAATTCCTAAATCGATGACCGTTTTTTCTCCGATCTCAACGATTTCATCTTCAATGTTTTTCTTTGTTTTATTCACAACCTCCTCAATACGAGCTGGGTGAATACGACCATCTTGAACAAGACGATGCAATGATAATCGGGCTATTTCTCTTCTTACTGGATCGAATCCAGAAATGATGATGGCCTCCGGGGTATCATCTACAATAAACTCCACGCCTGTTGCAGCTTCTAATGCACGGATATTTCTACCTTCTCGACCAATGATTTTACCTTTTACATCATCCGATTCGATATTGAACACCGAAACACAATTTTCAATCGCATTTTCAGCGGCGGTTCTTTGAATGGTTTCAATCACTACTTTTTTAGCCTCCTTCGTTGCTGTTAATTTTGCTTCTTCGATAGCAGTTTTAACAATGGAACTAGCTTTGCTTTCCGCTTCTGCTTTCAAGGCATCCATTAATTGTTGTCTTGCTTCATCGGCGGAAAGATTAGAAATACGTTCTAATTGGCTAATTTGATTGGCCAACATCGCTTCTGCCTCTGCTTTTTTGCGTTCAACATCTTCCGATTTTTTACGATAGTTTTCTTCTTTGGATGCCAGACTTTGTTTTTGCGATTGCAAATCTTGATCAGCTTGTTTTTGAATCTCTTGTTGAGAAGCAAGTGTTCTTTCTTTTTCTCTTAATTTTTGTTCGTTTTCAATTAAGATGGCTTTTTTCGCTTGACTATCTTCTTCAAATTCAGCTCTTAGGCGTAGAAAATTTTCTTTAGCCTCCAGCATGCGATCTTTTTTGATGTTTTCTGCAGAGATTTCTGCATTTTTTAGAATATCATCTGCCTTTTTTTGAGCTTCTGATTCTAAATCTTTGTTCACTTTAGAAAAGATTACTTTTCCAGCAAATACCCCCGCAGCTAAAGCAAGAAGGGGGATTATAATAGTTATTAAGGACATAGTACATTGTTGTTTTATGTACATTAGTCACCAAAACTGACAAAGAAAAGGGTTGATTTAGATTTTATAGGAGCTAACTAATTCCAAAAGGTCATTATTTTGTTCGTTAACACTTGAACTTAATGAGTTCAACTCATTTTCAAATTTAACGCCACACATAGCTAAATCTAATGCTACTAATGCCATTACCTTGTTAGGGTCGGAACTATTTGTCTTTTTTTCATAGTATCGTACTAATTCATTAATCAAATTAGCAGCACTTCTTACACAATATTCTTCTTCTGGGCTAACTTTCAAAGCTACTGTTTGAATTCCTAATAGTAAATTACAAGGAAGTTTTTGGCTCATTTATTGCGTAATGTTTCAATACTCTGATCTATAATTGCTATATAATTATCTAACGTTTTCTTCAACTCAGCAGTTGGGACCGCTGTATTATTCGTATTAACTACAATTTTAGTAATTTTATCTGATATTTTTATGTTTTTCTCCAATTCTTTTATTTTCTCTTTGGAGCTAAAAAGATCAGCATTTTTACTTTTCAATTGTTCTTCTAAACCTTCAATTTTATTTTTAAGTTCATTTATTTCACCTGCATTTTCTTGTAGCAAATTGACCATCTGAGTGATTTTCAGTTGTAAGGTTAAATATTGCGTTCTTAATTCAGGTTTCATCATTATTTGATTTTAGCCAATACCAACTTTCCTTTTTCCCAATTAAATTCTCTCCAGATAATAATACCTACAAATAGTAATCCACCCAAATTTTCACTTATCATAGTTGGTAAATTATCTTTTGGTAAAAATTGATGCAATTCAATTGCCAAAAAACCAAGGAATAAATATCCAATGGCAGTTTTCCATCGGTAGGGTGCGGGGTCATATATTTGTCCCCCAATATAACACAAGGCTGTCATAACTACGCTAGATGCTAAAAATGACCAGGCACAAGCCATGTAACCATAGTTCGGGATAAATATCACATTCCCAATCAAGGTAATGATTAAACCAATGAGGGTGATGATGGTGCCCATATAGGTTTTATCCTTCACTTTGAACCAAACGGATTGTGTGTAATAAATTCCTAAAAATAAATTGGCTAATAACAATACTGGTACAATTCCGATGCCTTCCCAATAGATGGGTCTTCCAAGAAATAATTTTTTGATCCAAAATAAATTGTTCGAAACTCCTACCCAAAGCAAAGTACAAATAATCACAAACCAATGCGTCACCAAAGCTAGATTTTCTTTCGAATTTTCTTCTGTTTTTTTGCCCAAGAAGAATGGCTCTGCCGAGTATTTAAATGCTTGAATAGCTAAACTCATAAATACCGATAATTTGTAGCAATTGCCATAAATACCTAAAGCATCTTGACTACTTCGATTCGGGTAAAAATGGCTTGGTAGAAGTTCTTCTAAAAGTAATCGGTCGAACATCAGATTGAACATAGCTGCTAAACTCATCAGCATCAATGGATACGCATATATCCATAATTTTGAAAATTCTGGCCAATCCCATTCCCATCGATATTCTGAAAATTCCTTTCTCAGCCAATAAAACAAGGTACCATTGGAAATTAAATTGGCAAGAAAAATATATCCAACTCCGATACTTGGAGAATAAAGGTATTGGAAGAAAGTAGGTAAACTTTGTTCCCAATGTCCTTCATGAATAGGTTTGAAAACCAATAAAAAGATTAGGTTTAAACCGACATTGATAACAATAGAACTTATTTTCGCCTTCACAAAAAGTTTGGTTTTATGCTCTAGGCGCAATTTGGCAAATGGAATGGCGGTGATGGAATCAATGGCCAAAATCAATGCCATCCATTGAAGAAATATGCCTTTCCCCGGATAACCCAACTGTGCAATTAAAGGCTCTGAAAACAGGAATAATAATAATGTGAAGAGGCTTGTTGTGGCGATGATGGCACTCAGAATTAGCCGATAATACTTTAAGGGTGCCTCTTTGGCAAATCGGAAAAAGGCGGTTTCCATGCCATAGGTGTATATTATATTGGCAACAGCGATGTATCCGTATAATTTGACATTTATTCCCGATTCGGCCGGTGAAAAAGCTTTAGTATGCACGAAAACAAGCAAAAAATTAAGAGAACGCCCAAGTATGGTACTAAATCCATACGATAGTGTTTCTCCAGCTAATTTTTTTAAAATGGACATAAGCTTATTTTCTCAATTTCAAAGTTAAGCATTTTATTGAATAGTGATTGTATGGATAATTATCCATTTTTGCTCATTGACCTCTCGATATTTTATTAATAAAAACAGATTAACTATCTTGCGAGCTAAAATCAATAATCACATGCAAAAATACGTTTGGGGGATACTTTTTCTTTTATCGGTTACTTCGACAAGTCTGGCACAAAATATTAGTTATTATCCATTTAATTCTCAACTTGCGATTTCCTCCAATCCCACAAATGTTGTCTTTGTAGAGACTAGGGTTCAAATGAATTCTGCAACTTCGGCCATTACAACAGAATTTGGGCCAATGATCACCTTCCATAAAAGCTCCAATGCTTTGTATTATTTTGGTGGTGGAGTCAACATTGGCTGGGCGGCCAATATTTTAAATAACTCATCTATTTTAAAAGGATATTATGGTAGTGTGGGAGTTAGAGCTTTTCCATTTGAAAAAGCGCCCAAATTTGGTATTAATTTTGAAATTACCCCATACACCGATACCAAAGTTCAAACAGGCCTTTTGAGGGCTTGGTTAGGGGTTTCCTACCATTTTGGCAAAAATACATTCAAAGAGAAATAGTCTATTGTTTTTGGTAACCGATGGTTTGGTAAAATTGATCGGAATAATTATCGCTCAATGGAATATGGTTTTCCCCGATTTTGATTTTCTGATTTCGAATCGATTCTACCTTTTTTAAGGAAACGATATAGGATTTGTGAATTCGTAAAAATTCATTGTTGGGTAATTTTTCTTCAATTGACTTCATGGTCATCCGACAAACAACCGGGTATTTTTGGGTGCTTAAATGGATTTTGATGTAATCCTTTAAACCTTCGATGTATAATATATCTTCCAGCATGATTTTCATCAAAGAATAATCTGCATGGATGAAAATGTATTCAATTTTATTGGGATCAATGAAGTTTGCTTTGGGTTCTATTTTACTTTTGTAATAATCCAACGCTTTATTGGAAGCCTTTAAAAAACGTTCAAAAGAGATGGGTTTAAGTACATAATCAATCACATCCAAATTAAATCCTTCAATAGCATATTGCTGATAGGCGGTCACAAAGATGACCATGGGCTTCTGGGTTAATCCTTCGATAAACTGAACTCCAGTAATTCCGGGCATTTGAATATCTAGAAAAATCAAATCAACTTCATTGTTTTGCAAAAATTCCAATGCCTCAAACGCATTTCTGCATCTTGCCACTAATTTCAAAAATGGAACTTTTGCCACATTATCTTCCAATAAATCCAATGCTAAACTCTCATCATCTACAATGATGCAGGAAAGGGTATTGTTTGATTGGGGCACAAAATTCTCCCGATTTTCAGTTTCCATGTTAGCAATTTGTGATTTCTAAGCTGATAAAATAAGTGTCTTTTTCCTCTTGGATGGATAACACATAATTGTCGGGATGTAAAAGCTCCAATCTGCGTCTCACATTGGCTAAGCCAATCCCTGAACTTTCATCCTTTTTTTCCAATTTACTGGCAGGATTTGCTTTATTCTTAACCGTAAACAATAATTTTTTAGATGCATAAGACAGATGAATATCTATGCTGGGGTTTTGGACCATACCCACTCCATGTTTAAATGCATTTTCAACAAATGGAATCAATAACATGGGCTCAATGCTGCAATTGGACGAAATGTTTGCAACATCATAATTGATTTGAATATCGTTGCCAAAACGTATTTTTTGTAAATCAATGTAACTTTCTAAATAGACCGCTTCCTTTTCCAATGGCACTTTGGAATCAGTAGTTTCATAAATCATGTAACGCATCAATTCAGAAAGTTTGATAACAACAGGTTCCACCATTTCAGGTTTTCTTCTGGAAAGGGAAACAACACTGTTTAATACATTGAACATGAAATGTGGACTAATTTGTGATCTTAGAAAGGATAATTCTGATTTTAAACGTTCATTTTCGGCCTCTTTGACAATTTCTTTTTCCTTCAAATTATCAGCGAAAAAACGATAAGTAATTCCGATGGTTACCACAAAAAGTAATTGAAATGTAGTGCCCAAGGCAGGTCCTCTTCTAAATCCAGAACCTTTTCCCATTTTGGACATATTGTCATCAGAAAACACCCATTCTCTTATTTCTTCATTTAACCAAAGCATAAAAATGATGCTTACTAATAAAAGGACTAAATACAAGGCTGCACCTTTCTTTTTAAAGACCTTTTGAATCAGAATTTCGGTATTCAAATAGAAAAATGGAATGTTTGCTATGGCGTAAATGATAAAAAATAAGGTCCATTGGTTATGTCTTTGAATTTCTTCCAAAGTAGCGGAAGCATCACTTGGCCTCATCAAATAAGGTAGTGCAATAAAGCAAAGCCAAAAAATCAAATGAATCAGGAATGGCCTGAATTTTATAGAATTATTGTTCATGTTCTTTAGGGGAATAGAAGCAATTTAATTTTTGAATTTCGAAATATACGCTAAAATATACCTAGAGTTATTTTGTGCCGATGAAATTGGGAATTTTTTTTCTTCGAATTACTCAGTAAATTGGTCTAAAATTTATAAACCTTTTAATTATGTGTAGAAAAATTTTATTTTTCTTGTGTTTGCCTTTGTCTATTTGGGCACAACAAACCATTCCTTTAACCGATTTGAGTGCATTTGATCAACCCAGTAATAATTGGACAATTGAACAAATGGTGAAATCGAAATATTCAGATACTACTTTTCAAATTTCCATGGGCAAAGGTATTTTAGTAAATACCCTACGAAATGGTAAATACAAACGTACGGATGATTTGAAATTTAAATTGAATCATGGTGACATCCATTTGAAATTTGATTTTTTATTACCCAAAGGCGCTAATTCAGGTATCTATTTACAGGGCCGTTATGAAGTACAATTATTCGATTCATGGGGCAAGAAAAAGTTGAAATTTGGCGATTGCGGTGGCATATACGAACGTTGGGATGATGGAAGAGGAAAAGGGAATGAAGGTTATGAAGGTTTCGCTCCTAGGCATAACGCTAGCCGGGCACCCGGACTTTGGCAAACCATTGAAATCGATTTTCAAGCTCCTCGATTTGATGCTTCTGGGAAAAAGATTCAAAATGCTATCTTCAAAAAGGTTGTTCTTAACGATGTACTTATTCATGAAAATATCGAAGTGTCGGGCATGACCAGAGGTGCCATTTTCGATAAAGAAGCAGAAGCAGGGCCTATCATTATTCAAGGCGATCATGGACCCATCGCTTTCCGAAACTTATGGTATGAAACTTTTGATAAACCAAGTGTAAAGCTTGAAAATATTCAATATGCCTATTATGAGGGCAAATATCCGAATTTGGATATCGCTGGAAATAAGCCATTAAAGGTGGGTAGTGCACCCAAATTGACCAATAAATTAATCACGGCTAAGTCCGATTTTCTCATTCAATTTGATGGAGATTTGATCGTTCCTGAAAATGATACGTATGAATTTCAATCGTTTTGGACAGGATCTGGAAAGTTGATGATTGATGGTGAAGTCTTCAATCAGGGTGCCCATTGGTACAATCAACAAGTCAATGCTTCCAAAATATTAACAAGCGGTAAGCATCATTTAAGTTTAATTTTTGCCAAGGATTTTGGTTGGGGGAATAAGGCTTTGGGATTGTTCGTCAAACGAATTGGTGCCCATTTAGTTCCTTTACATGAAAGACTTTCCTTGCCAGAACAAGAGGCTGTTTCGTTAATTGAGGTAGAATCCAAAGCTGAACCTGTTATTCAACGTTCTTTTGCCTTTCACAAAGGTGTGAAGAAATCACATGTTGTTCATGTGGGAGATCCCTCCGGAATTCATTATTCCTATAATTTAAAGCAAGCTGGTTTACTGCAAGTTTGGAAAGGTAAATTTTTGGATGCAACCCAAATGTGGGACGGAAGAGGGGAGCCACAAACAGCTGATCCCATGGGAGTTAAAGTCGTTTTGGATGCTAAATTCCCTATTGTGAAATCTCATCAAGCTTTACCGGATTCAATGCAGACCTCTGGATTGGTGTACAAAGGTTATCGAATGGTAGAAGGACGTCCTGTGTTTTTATACGATTATTTGGACGGGAAAGTGAAATTGGAAGATTGGATTATCCCGAATGAAAAAGGAAACGGATTGAAACGAACAATTAAATTCATCGGCGCAAGTCCAGATCAGTCCTCGTTTGAAGCCCTTTTAGGAATAAGTCCAGAAGTGGTGAATTTGGACAAAGGATATTTAGCTCTTAATGGTATGTCTTATTATGTTGTTTGGAACGGCGCCAATGAAATTATTTTGACGGCAGCCCAAAATCAGAAAGAAATACGGGTGGCAGTAGAAGGAAATAGTTTTTCATATCAAATCATTTGGTAAACTTTAGAACAATGAAATTTAAATTAATTATACTTTTTGTATTCATTCAGCTTGTCGCGTTTGGTCAAAAAACGGCACAAAAATCCGAACAAGATTTCTACGAAATAAAAACCTTACCCATTCCATCTGAAATAAAATTGGAAGTAGGTGGAATTGCCACGATGCCAGACGGAAGAATTGCCGTTAGTACTCGGAGGGGTGAAATTTGGATCATTGAAAATCCTTATCAAAAGGGAAATCATCAAACCTATTATTCTCGTTTTGCTAGCGGAATGCACGAAATTCTTGGTTTAGCCTATCAAGATGGTGTGTTTTATTGTTCCCAAAGAGGCGAATTGACCAAAGTGAGTGATACCGACAGAGATGGTGTGGCGGATTTATATGAACCCGTTTATCAATTTGATTTGTCCGGCAATTACCATGAATATACCTATGGGCCTGTCATTGATAAAAATGGTGACATGCTAGTGACCTTGAATTTGGCTTGGGTAGGATTTGGGGAAGGCAAATTTTCGAAATGGAGAGGGTGGTTAGTGAAAATCACTAAAGATGGAAAATTAGAGCCTTTTGCAGCAGGTTTACGTTCGCCAGCAGGGTATAGCATCAATGAAGAGGGGGATATTTTTTATGGGGAAAATCAAGGGGATTGGGTAGGTTCTGGCCGAGTAACCCATTTAGCAAAAGGTGATTTTGCAGGAAATCCAGGTGGATTAAAATGGGCAAAAGAGCCGAACAGTCCTTTCAAATTAACACTGGAAGAAATACCAGATAATTCTGAGCCGATGTTTGAAGCCGCCAAAAAGGTGAAAAATTTAAAATTACCTGCCGTTTGGTTCCCTCATGCCATCATGGGAATTTCTACCTCGGATATTTTACAAGATACCACTCGTGGAAAATTTAGCCCATTTCCTGGGCAATATTTTGTGTCTGATCAAGGACAATCAAAAGTGATGCGCATGGGTTTAGAAAAAGTGAATGGGGTGTACCAAGGATTTTGCATCAATTACCGTGAAGGCTTTCAGTCGGGTATTTTGAGAGAACGTTTTGGCTTGGATGGAAGTATGTTTGTAGGTATGACTTCCAGGGGCTGGGGCTCGACGGGCAAGGATGATTTTGGGATTCAAAGATTGGTCTGGAATGGAGTAATGCCTTTTGAAATTAAAAATATAGAAGCTAAGTCGGATGGTTTTGAATTTAGTTTCACCCAAGCGGTAGATATTAATTCCGCGAAAAAAGCCCTTTCTTATGCTATTCGATCCTATATTTATGAATACCATCATCAGTATGGTAGTCCCATCGTAAAAGTACAAGATTTGAAAATTAAAGCGATTTCAGTTTCCTCCGATAAGAAAAAGGTTCGTTTAGTGATCGATGGAATTCGTCAATATTTTATTCATGAATTTAAGTTGACAGGCTTATTAAATGAAGCAGGCGAATCATTGTTGCATGAAACAGCCTATTACACACTTAATCAAATTCCGCAAGGGGAAAAATTAGCTGTATCTACTGAAAACCAACCGGTCATTGAAAAAGTAGAAAAAGTGATTGAAACGAAAGTGGCAAAATCTTCTGATACTAAAAAGTCGATTGTTACTGAAGAGGAGGCGATGGCGCTTTTGAAAAAACATACTTGTTTAGCTTGTCATTCGAAGGAGAAAAAAATTGTAGGTCCTTCTTACCGTGATATTGCCAAAAGAAAATATACTGATAAACAGATATTGGATTTAGTCTATCATCCAAAGCCTCAAAATTGGCCGGATTATGCCACTGAAATGGCACCCATGAGTCATGTACCTGCAAAAGATGTTTTGAAAATTGCTTCTTGGATTAATTCTTTGTCTCCGGATTTGAGAAATAGGGATTAGGGGGTGATAGGTAAAAGGTAATAGGTAATAGGTAAAAGGTGATAGGTAAAAGGTAATAGGTAAAAGGTAATAGGTAATAGGTAAAAGGTAATAGGTAAAAGGTAATAGGTAATAGGTAAAAGGTAATTGGTAATAGGTAATCATGCGAATTAAGGGTTGAAATCCTTTTGAGCAAATATTCTATCCCTAGGAGATGGATTTAATAATTTTTGTGTCCCTTGTGTTAAACCATTCATTTTTACACGGAGGGCACAAAATTTTACATATTTTCGCTCTTTATTTAACGCTTTTGGGTTAGATACTTCGGCAAGCTCAGTAAACGAGCTCTGCGAACGTTTTTTATTTTAGTTCTTATAAATGAATTTGTGGTTAATCCGACGAAAGAAACGAAATAAATAATTCATACCTCATAATTAAATTGATTCGTCTTGGATTAACTGGAAGAAAATACCTTTTTTTGTTTCCTTTTTTTCTAAAAAAAAAGAAATACCATGGATATTAAATTAACCAATAAAATGCATTGCTATATTGAATGTTGAAATAATAATGAATATTTCAACTCTTAATTCGCATTAATAGGTATTAGGTAAATTAATAACCAACAACTAATAACTAAACACTAATAACTAATCACTAAGAATGTGAAAATCTAAAATTTAGGCATAAAAAAAAGAAGAGCCAAGATGTAAAAATCTTCTCTCTTCTCTCTTCTTTTCTCTCTTCTCTTTTCTCTCTTCTCTCTTCTCTCTTATTTCTTGCCTTCTACTACTCCTTGAATAGCTAAAACAATTTGGGAAACAGCACCATTGTTAACTACAGTAATGGTTTTGTTGAAAGGTCCTGGTCTGCCTGTTGAATTATAAGAAGCGGTTACTTTACCTGATTTACCTGGCATAATTGGTTCACGTGTCCATTCTGGAGTTGTGCAACCACATGAAGGTTGAACATTTGAAATAACTACTGGAGTTGTACCTGTATTGGTAAATTCAAACGTATAAGCTGCTTGAGTTCCTTCGGATACTTTACCAAAATCGTGTTTTTCTTTTTTGAACTTAATCGTTCCGCCTTGTGCATTTGATTGAAACGCGAAACCTACAATTAGTGCCAATAAGGCTAATAATTTTTTCATGGTTATGATATAAATGGGGTTAAAAAGTTTGATTTAGAAGCAAAGCTAAAATAAAGTACAGATTAGACAAAGTAATTTCATTTATTTTTATCTTAGGTCAAGCCTGCATGTTATTTGGCACGCAAGGATTTTGTTGTATTTTTACGTTAAAATTTATTCAATACTCCTTTGTCCGATTTAAAACAAGTACAATTTTCTAAGCCCGATATTCATTTTGATCCTGAAAAGGTTCTTGAAGATTATCGTTTGGCAGCAATAAGTCGACAATGCAGCTTACTTGTTAGAAAGGAAGTATTTTCTGGGAGAGCCAAATTTGGCATATACGGAGACGGTAAAGAATTGTGCCAAATTGCTTTAGCCAATTCCATGCGAAAAGGGGATTATTTCTCTGGTTATTACCGTGATCAAACAGTCGCAGCAGCCAATGGTGACATGACTTGGCCGCAATATTTTGCCCAACTTTATGGACATCCTGATATTCAATTTGATCCCCATTCGGGTGGTCGTCAAATGAATAATCATCATGCAACGCGATTGTTGGATGCCTCAGGAGATTGGTTGGATCAAACAAATCAGTTTAATTCGATTGCCGGAGTTTCATCTACTGCCGGACAAATACCGAAAGCTTTAGGAATTGCTTATGCTTCCAAGTTGTATCAAAAAAATATTGATTTAACTCCTTACAAAGCAGGATTTTCAAAGGATGGGAAAGAAGTGTGTTTCACCACTATTGGGGATGCATCCACTTCGGAAGGAATGTTTTTAGAAGGAATTAATGCGGCAGGTGTTTTACAAATTCCTGTTGTTTTTTCAGTTTGGGATGATGGATATGGAATCTCTGTTCCAATCGAATACCAAACCACCAAGTCGTCCATTTCAGAGGCTTTGGCAGGTTATCAACGAACAGCTGAAAAGAAAGGACTCGAAATAATTCAAGTGAAGGCCTGGGATTATCCTGGTTTAATTGCAGCCTATCAACGGGCTTCCCAATTGGCTAGGGAGGAATATGTACCTTGTTTGGTGCATGTGATAGAATGTACACAACCTCAAGGTCATTCCGCCTCTGGGTCTCATGAGCGTTATAAATCTGCCGAAAGGTTAGCTTGGGAACAAGAGGTCGATTGTAATTTATTGTTCAAAACATGGATTATTGAACAAGGATTTGCTACAGAAGATGTTTTGTCGTCGATTGACGAGGAAGCTAAACTTCAAGCTCGTAAATATCAAAAAGAAGCATTTACGGCTTATATGGCTTCCGTCGATTTTGATCGTTTGGGATTTTTGCGAATCGCTCAAAATTTAATTGAATCCACGAATGAGCCGGGTATTTTGCAATCCATCATCGATGATTTAAAGCAATTGCCTTATCCTATTTTTAGCGATTTGGTTCGGGCAGGTAGAAAAACCTTGCGTGCCTTTCGTTTTTATCAAGGTCCTGCAGTTAAATTGTTGAGAAAATGGCTCAACGATTTAGAAAATAGAAATAGAAGACGATTTAGTTCTCATCAATTGAGTGAATCCGACTTTTCACCTTTGAAAATAACACCTGTTCAACCCACTTACGATAAGGAACCTGTTTTGGTGGATGGTCGTGAGATTTTGAATAAAAGTTTTTCCAAATTTTTAGAAGACCCACGCGTTTTTATTTTGGGTGAAGATGTGGGTAAAATTGGGGATGTGAACCAGACCTTAGCAGGTTTGCAAGAAAAATACGGGGAACTACAAATCACGGATACGGGTATTCGTGAAATGACCATTGTTGGACAAGGAATTGGGGCAGCGATGCGTGGATTGAAACCCATCATTGAAATTCAATATTTGGACTATATATTTTATCCTTTTCAATTGTTGTCAGATGATTTAGCTTGTTTGCATTATAGGACCGCTGGTGGCCAAAAAGCACCGATGATTCTTCGGACGAGAGGACATCGCTTAGAGGGGATTTGGCATTCGGGTAGCCCTATGGGAACCTTGATCAATGGATTGCGTGGCATGCATTTTTGTGTCCCTAGAAACATGACACAAGCGGCTGGGATGTATCGAACTTTATTGGAAGGGGATGATCCAGGAATTGTGATTGAATGTTTAAATGGTTATCGGTTGAAAGAACCGATGCCGAATAATATCGATGAAATTAAAGTTGGATTAGGAGTTCCAGAGATTCTAAGGGAGGGCAATGATATTACGGTGGTAACCTATGGTTCTATGTGTCGAATTGTGATGGAAGCTGCAGAACAATTAGCCGACATGGGTATTTCCGTGGAAGTGATTGATGTGCAAACTTTATTGCCTTTTGACCGTCCACATAGTATTTTACAATCGATTCAAAAAACACACCGAGTGCTTTTTGCGGATGAGGATATGCCTGGTGGGGCGAGCGCCTACATGATGCAAGAAGTTTTGGATAAACAAGGTGCTTTTTCTTGGTTGGATAGTCCAGCAGAATGTATAGCAGCAGCACCGCATCGTCCTGCCTATAGTTCAGATGGCGATTATTTTTCAAAACCCAATGTAGAAAATGTAGTTGATAAGGTATATGAAATTATGCGTGAATCTGATCCAACTACTTATCCTGCCATTTATTTTTAATTATGTCAACCTTCAAAGGCTATTTCCAATCCATTTTTGATGCTATTTCTAGCACTAAAAAAGGTATGGGCCTTACTTGGAAACATCTAATTGCGGCACGGAAAAGTCGTCAAATTCAACAGATTCAAGATCCTAATTATTTTACCCATTCCACAGGTATTTTTACAAGTCAATATCCGCATGTGGAGGTACCTACTCCAATCAATGGAAGGTATCAATTGCACAACGAAATGGACGATTGCATTGTCTGTGACAAATGTGTGAAAGTTTGTCCTGTGGATTGCATTGATATTGAGCCGATTAAAGCTACTGGATTAGTAGGGCATGCATCCGATGGATCTCCCATTCGTTTGTATGCAGCGAAATTTGATATTGACATGGCCAAGTGTTGTTTTTGTGGATTGTGCACAACTGTTTGTCCGACCGAATGTTTAACCATGACATCGGAATATGATTTTTCAACATTTGATATCACCTCTCATAATTTCTCTTTTGCTAATTTAAGTCCAGCGGAGGCGGAAGAAAAAAAGAAATTGTATGAACAGTTTGTTGCGGAAAAAGAAGCTTTAAAAGCGCAAACCAAGGCGGAAGTTGTTCCAGAGGCTGCTAATTCCACAGAATCTGAAGTAAAACCAAAACCTGCCTTTAAACCTAGTTTTAAAGCCAAAGAGCCAGAGGCCAAAGCGCCAGATTTAGTGCAAGAAAAAGTAGAAGAACCTATTGCGAAGCCAAAACCTGTATTTAAACCTAGTTTTAAAGCCAAAGCGCCAGAGGCAAAAGCATCAGAAGCACAAGCGCCAGAAGTAACGCAAGAAAAAGCTGAAGAACCTGTTGCGAAACCAAAACCTGTATTTAAACCTAGTTTTAAAGTCAAAAAGCCGAATACCGACTCAGAAAATATATGATGAATCCATTGACTTTATCGTTCATTTTCTTGTCCCTCTTAACAGGTGGAAGCGCCCTTTATATGCTTTTTTCCAAAAACTTACTTCATGCTGCTTTAGCCATGTTTTTAACAATGTTGGGATTGGCGGGCTTGTATGTATTGGCTTATGCCGATGTGATGGCCGTTTCCCATTTACTGATTTATGTGGGAGGGGTGATGATCTTATTGCTTTTTGGTATTATGTTAACTCAGCAGGGTAATGTTTCCAAAGGACAACAAAATGATTTATTGACCAAGCATTCTACCTTATTTTGGTCAATGACGATTGGTTTAAGCAGTTTTCTAGGATTGATTTGGATATTTTCAAAATTGAAATGGCAAGGGGGAAATGAACTATTACCTGGTTCAAAATTGAGAGCAGTAGGTATTGAGTTATTAACCACTTATTCATTTCCATTTGAATTGGTGGGGGTCTTTTTATTAATTGCCTTAGTAGGTGCCACATATATTGCCAAAAATCATGAATGACATACCATTGATTTGTTTTTTATGGGTAAGTGCTTTGTTGTTTTCGATTGGACTAGCGATCATTTTATTGAAACGCAATAGCATTTTTATTTTAATGGGAATCGAATTGATGTTAAATGCTGCCAATTTAAACTTAGTAGCCTTTTCAAGAAATGATTCAAGTCATCAAGGTTTGATGATGAGTATTTTTGTTTTGGTTGTCGGTGTTTGTGAAATGGCGATTGCCTTGGCCATGATTTTACAGATGTATCGGGTGTATAAGGGTGTTGATGTATAAGGTAATAGGTAAAAGGTAATAGGTAAAAGGTAAGAGGTAATAGGTAATAGGTAAAAGGTAATAGGTAATAGGTAATAGGTAATAGGTAGTAGTTATTAGGTAATAGTTGTTAATGCGAATTAAGAGTTAAAATATCCAATTTACACTGCTCTTCTTACCGCTTTTGGCTTCGACTCCGCTCAGCCAACGCTATTTATTCTTTTTTAGAACTTTTAAATGAACTTGCGGTTAATCCGACGAAAGATTTGAACGTAGCGGTAGGCGGAGCTTTGACAATGCGCATGGGGTATGTGCGTCAGGGTCAAAGAAAATAGCCGAGAGCGAAGTGAAAATCGGTCAGCTTGCTGATTCGTCTTGGATTAACTTGCGACTAATAAGTTTTTTTGTTTCTTTTTTTTCAAAAAAAAGAAATGCCATGGAAAATGAATTAGCCAATAAATGGCAATGCTATATGGAATGTTGAGATATTAATGAATATGTTAACCCTTAATTCGCATGATTAGGTAGAAGGTAAGAGTTAATAGGTAGGAGGTTTGTTCCACTTTATAAAACATTGGGATTTATTATTTTCAATCCAGGAATGTTATTGAAATCTGAAGTATTTTCAGAAATTAATATTAGATCATGAATTTTTGCAGTTGCTGCAATGATAGCATCAGGAAGTTTGATTTTTTTAATTTTTCGAATCCAAATGGTTTCCTCAACAATATCATTATTTAATGTCAGTATGGAGGACTGAGATATGAAGGTTTCAAACAATATTTGCTCTTCCTCTGAATCAAAATTGTAACCCAATGTTTCCATTTTTGTGATAACGGATAGCATTATTTCTTGATTTACAATTTCTTTCATTTGCTTCATTCCATGTTTACTTAATGAGGCATCTAAGAGATGTATAATAATATTAGTGTCTAGTAGGTATTCCAATTGCTAGTATATTAATCAGTTTTTTCCCATTCTTCTCTGCTTTTTGATACGTATTTAAGCATTTTATTCGCTGTTTTATGTGACAACTTGCCTGCTAATTCAAATAAATTTTTCTTTGGAGTATTTTCTGAATGCATTAATATCTTTAAGTCATTGTGTTTTTCGATTATTGTTTCCCAATCTTTCATTGGAATAAAAATGCCGGTCTTTCTTCCATACCTATCTTGAATAATTTGTAAATTCATGTTTTATTTTGATTAGGATTTTTGTGCAATTTATAAAAAGTTTATTTTTTAAAAAATTGGGTTCGTAGAATATCAAATCCTTGATATTTTTTAGTATTTCTAAATTACTCCACCCAATTTTCGAGTTGTTTTTTGAATTTCAGGGCTTTCATTTTTCCTAATATTTTTTCCAGATTTTCCACCGGAACGTCGTTCATATGTTTAATGCTTCCAAATTCCTTCATTAACTTTTGAGCAGTTAATTTGCCAATACCGTCCAATTGTTCTAGCTGACTAATCAAAAAGTTTTTACTCCGTTTATTCCTGTGAGCTGCAATGCCAAAACGGTGAGCTTCATCGCGAAGTTGTTGGATCAATTTGAGTGATTCGGATTTTTTATCAATGTATAATGGAAGGCTATCTTCTGGGTAATAGATTTCTTCCAATCTTTTTGCAATACCAATAATGGGAACTTGGCCATATAAATTGATGGCTTTTAAAGCATCACACGCGGCACTTAATTGGCCTTTTCCACCATCAACAATGATTAGGTCGGGTATTTCAGCTTCCTCTTCCAATAACCGAGTGTAACGGCGGGTGATGACTTCAAACATCGTCGCAAAGTCGTTAGGACCTTCCACGGTTTTGGGAGTAAATAGGCGGTATTCTTTTTTGGCGGGGACAGCATTCAGGAAGCAAACCATGGCAGAAACGGGATTGGTTCCTTGTAAATTTGAGTTGTCAAAACACTCGATGTGCTTGGGTAGTGTACTCAATCTCAAATCATTTTTCAGGGTCAACATAACACGCATTTTGCGGTCGCCACCACTTTCTTCTGCGGCTTTTTTATCGGCTTTTTCTTTTCTAAAATACAGCACATTTTTCAGCGACATATCCAAGAGTTTTTTCTTGTCGCCCACTTGAGGTATGGTATTTTTAATTCCTTGGAACTCAATTTCCATGGGAATATTGGTAATGATTTCACGAGCTTCGCTTTGGAATTGGTCTCTTTTTTCCCAAATGAGCATGGTTAAAAGGTCGGATTCTTCCTCGTTCAGCTTTTTTTTGACCTCCCAAGTTTGGGATTGAGTGATGGTTCCATTGATGACCTTCATGAAATTGATGTAGGCCAATTGTTCATCGGCGACCATCGTGAAAACATCCACATTGTGAATTGCGGGGTTTACGACGGTTGATTTTGATTGGTAATTTTCCAAAATTTCCCATTTTTCTTTCCATTCTTGCGCTGCTTCAAAGGCTAATTTTGAAGCAGATTGTTGCATTTGATCAAAAAAGAACTGTTTGGGTTTTTGGTAATTTCCTTTGAGTATTTGACTGACTTGTTCAATGTATTCAAGGTATTCGGATTCTTCTTGGAGACCTTCGCAGGGCCCTTTGCAATTACCGATGTGGTATTCCAGGCAAACCTTGAATTTGGCTTGTTCAATATTTTCCTTTCTAAGTGCAAGGGTGCAAGTGCGTAGGGGAAATAATTGATGCAACATTTCCAACAAGGCATTCATGGATTTTGGATTGGCAAAAGGTCCAAAAAAATAGCCGATTTTATGATCGATCCGACGCAGGGTAATTAATCTAGGGAAACGTTCTTTGGTGAGACAGATAAAAGGGTAGGTTTTATCGTCGCGTAGTAAAATATTGTACTTCGGTTGAAATTGTTTGATTAAGGTATTTTCAAGCAGCAAAGCATCAAATTCCGAATGCACCAAAGTAAATTCTACTCGGCGAATTTGTTGCACGAGTCTTCTAGTTTTGGAATCATGGTTCCGGCCATTAACGAAATAGCTGGATATTCTGTTTTTCAGATTTTTGGCTTTCCCGATGTACAGAAGCGCGTCATTTTCATCAAAATACCGGTACACCCCTGGTTCTTCAGGAAGGGAGGGTAACAGCGATTTTGGGTCAAATTGACTCATGAAAGATTCTTATTAGACAGAGGTACAAATTTGACTGATTAATAATAAAGTACAAGGGTAGGAGGGGAAAAATTTAGTAAAAAGGGTGTTAAATAAACAACATATATGAACATTATGAACACAAATATTTCAAAACCCATATTTCATACTCCTTGTTTTTTGTCGTTTTTGGTTAAACACATCCAATTGGTTCATGCTGCCATTCAACCAAATCCTTTGTCCATTTTGCGACATATATGTCGTTCCCAAAGGGAATTCTTCTTTTCTCTTCTTACCATTTTTCAAAGTGATGATGGCTGAGGTTTCAGTACGTTGGAGCGGGATATCCAAAGCTTTTTTATTCAGCACATAGGTTTTTATAGTTCCTAAATTTTGAGAATTCATTAACCATAATTTTCCCTGACTGGATTTCACTTTCACCAAAGCTTTACTGTCTCCATCTAAATTTAATCCACTTTGGCTAAGCGATGTTTCTCTGAATTTACCCTGCCCATTTCCTTTTAAAAATAATCCTTTGGAAGCATCCAACCGGCCTGTGCTGATTTCATTACCATAATCATTGCCGCTGATGACCATATCCAAATTGCCATCTTCATCAAAATCCTGAACTTGAATAGCCAATACAGGTGCCATTTGTGCCAATCTTGGTAAGGCAGCAATTTTGAATTTCCCTCCACCTAGATTTTCTATGTAACTGGAATTCATCCAATTCGCCTCTAAAACCAAAGCTTTGCTTAATTCCTCTGCTGTCAGTACATCCGAAATACCGGCCACCGCATATTTAGCAAAGGTGTCAAATCGTTTCCTTGTCTGAATAAATTGCTTCGTCAAATCATCCCGGGTATTAAAAGGGAACTCCTTTTTTGTTCCTTCCCGATCTTTGAAATAAATGGTCGGAATGGCATCATAGGTGCCATCTCCGTTGAAATCCGCGGAATAAATTTTCGCTGGAGTTTTATCGCTTGCCCGATGCAAGGTGTTTTGACCTAAATTTCCTGCCACATAATCCATGTCGCCATCATTGTCAAAGTCGCCCGCACTGATGCTATTCCACCAACCCGATTTGTGCTCAATTCCGGTGTTTTTCGTCACAGAACTTAATTTACCTCCTTTGTTTTGAAACATTTGAATGGGCATCCATTCTCCTGCCAAAATTAAATCTTGCCAACCATCGTTGTCAAAATCCGTCCAAAGTGCATCGCAAATGAGACCGATATTTTGTAGTTCTGGGGCTACTTTGGCGGTTACATCTGTAAATTTCAATTTCGGCGATTCGTTTCTTAGGATGTAACTGCTGACAGGTTTGGGATAAAATCCAGGTTCAACCCTATTGCCAATGAATAAATCCATATCACCATCCTGGTCATAGTCGGCTGCTTTTACGCAAGAACCACTTTTGGTGAAGGCTGGCAAGATGCTTTTATTTTCCGTGAAATTCCCTTTGCCATCATTCAAATAAATTCGGTCTTGATATCCAGGATCCATTAAAGGTAATTCGTTGCTTCCGCTCACTACATACAGGTCTAAGTCGCCATCGTTCTCCAAGTCAAATAACAATGCTCCCATATCTTCGTGGACTTTCGGTAAGCCATTTGTCGATTGCACCAAATCTTTGATTTGGAATTTTCCGGAAGCATTTTGAATCAAAAATTGTCCTGAATGCTTGGAAGATCCGCCAATAAACACATCTTCTAATTGGTCACCATTGACGTCCCCAACGGCTAAACATGGACCTTGTTGAGAAAATTTATGTGGAATTAATTTTTGGATATTGAAATCAATCATATCATCCTCAATGTGTTGGTAAGGAATGTTCAATTCATTCGATACATCGGTAAATAAGGTAGGAACTGCTTTTTCTGCTTTTACTTGCCATTGTGCATTTTTTTCATCCAAACGAATCACTTGATTGGCAGCGATGTTTTTGATGATTTGCGATTGACCACTGGGCCAAACCACTTTTAATTCATTGATTTTTTGGACATTTCCCAAGCCAAAATGTGCTACATTTTCAATGGTCGACAAATAGCCTCGGTATGGATTGTATTCGTAAAATTGGGTTTGATTTTTGCCGTATTTGATTTCAATACTAGCGCCAATCCCTCCAATATTTTGACCTGAACCCTTTAATTCAACCCTCAAGTAGTGGCTTTTTTCAGGCGCTAATTGAATGGCTTCGTTGCGGTAAATGGAGGCGGAATCATTGATATTGTTGACCACATAATCCAAATCACCATCATTATCCAAGTCGGCATAAGCCGCTCCGTTTGAAAAACTGGGTTTTTTGATACCCCATTTTTTAGATACATCCTCAAAGCCCAAGTTTCCATTGTTTTTAAAAGCAAAGTTGGGGATTTTGACCGATGAAATCATGTCTAAAAGGAATTGAGGTTCAGCAAAATTGCCTTTTTCAGCTCGGTAAACCATGAAATCTTGTTCTGTTATGTCTTTGGGGAAACCATTGGTAATGATGATATCTCTTAATCCATCATTGTCAAAGTCGGTCACCAGGGGTGTCCAGCTCCAATCGGTTTCTGCTACACCAGCGAATAAGCCAATTTCACTGAAAGCCGGAATTCCTGTTTTGGGATCCTTTCCGCGGTTCAGTTGCAGGGTATTTCTAGGGAATTGGAATGTGTACCCAAATTTATCATTGTTTTGGTAGGTTTGGTAATTATTGCCCATGGTCAACATCTTTTTGCGGTAATTATCTGCGGCCATCATGTCAACAGCGATGATATCTACCAATCCATCGTTATTGATGTCATTCACATCATTTCCCATGGCCGAGTGGGAGGTATGTTTGAAATAGGAGGAGGCTTGATCGATGAAGCCTGTATGTTTCCCGTTTTTATGTTGGTTGATGTAGAGCAAATCATTGCTCAAATAATCATTGGTTACATAAATATCTTTCCAGCCATCTTGATTGATGTCGGTAATGTTAATTCCCAAACCAAATCCTTCGATTAAAATGCCTTCTTCTTTGGACACATCGGTAAAATGGGCATGTTTCGTTTTCGGATCATAATCGTTTCGATATAATCGGTCGGTTAAGCGAGAAGAGCCATCTACGATTTTCGGGTGATACATGTTGGGGTAATGGATATCGGCCATTTCATCCACAATGACATACAAATCTAAATCGCCATCGTTGTCATAATCGAAAAAATTGGCATTGGTTGAATGGGTGGTATCGGCTACTCCATATTCTTCCGCTAAGTTTTTAAAGCTAGGTATTCCGTTTTTGTCTATTCCTTGGTTAATGTATAAAATATTGGCTCTTTCTTTGGCTACTTTTTTCA
Organism: Aquirufa sp. ROCK2-A2; assembly: GCF_054558485.1. Classification (NCBI taxonomy): domain Bacteria; kingdom Pseudomonadati; phylum Bacteroidota; class Cytophagia; order Cytophagales; family Flectobacillaceae; genus Aquirufa; species Aquirufa sp. ROCK2-A2. The sequence continues at coordinate 357,736 of NZ_JBPXKA010000002.1, read as the reverse complement.
CGGTTGAGCAAACATAAATGTCCAAAAGATGGTCATTGTTGATGTCGACCAAGGTCACTCCGGAATTCCATTGGCCTTCTCCGGTAGCGTTTGATGCTTTGGTTACATCTTTGAATTTCAGTTGTTTATTTTCTCCAACACCCTCATTGAGGTACAATTTATTTCCTACTTGGTTACCTGTAAAATAGATATCTACTTTTTGGTCATTGTTAAAATCTCCAAGTGCGACACCGCCACCATTGTAGACATATTCAAAGGTTAAGATATTCATGGTATCATTTTCCGTAATCCGATTGGAAAATTGGATACCAGTATCTGCAGGATCTAGTTCAGTGAAAAGGTTTTTTTCGTCTGATTGACATCCGGTAAAAAGCAAGATACATGAAAGGGTGAATATGCTTGATAGGGTAGATTTGAAATTCATATAGGCCGGTAAGAAATTTTATTAAAAATAACTAAAAAAAAGAACAGAGATGACATTTGCCATCTCTGTTCTTTTAAAAAATTAGAAATAATTTCCTTTCTACTATTTGTAAGAAGGATCTTGCTCTAACGTTGCTTTTCCATCTTTCTCAGAACGGTCAATTGCCTCTTGAGGTAATGGGAAGAATTCGTGCTTACCTTTTACGAAGTTAGCACCTTTCTTGTACACACGCTTAGTAGCTTCAGCTGCATTATATTTGTTCAATACCTCTGCAGAAACACCCCATCTTTGTAAGTCAAAGAAACGGTGACCTTCCATTCCAAACTCTAAACGAGTTTCGAAACGAACTGCTTTACGAGCAACATCTTTGTCAGTCCAAGCTCCAGTATAGTTATTGATCACATAATTAGCAGCAGGAACTGGTTTTCCGTTTCCGTCGAATACCAATGTATAAGCATCACGAGTTCCACCTTGAACAGCTTTTTGAACAAATCCGTCTGGATTAGCTGCACGAGTTCTGATTTGATTAACCAAAGCACGAGCTTTCTCTAAGCTTCCGATTTCTACTTCACACTCAGCTAACCATAATAAAATCATGCTGTAACGCAAGATTCTATAGTTGTTAGATGTTAAGTTTCCCCAACCGTTGATTCCAGTGAAAGCTTTCGATGGAATGTGTTTCTTAGGTGAGTACGGACCCGCATAAGTTTGATCACGGATGAAATCCACATTGTGAATTTTATAGTCGATAAATAAGATACCTCTACGACCAACGGTATGGTCTAAACGTGGATCTAATTCACCTTGATATGGAGTGTAAGCAGCATCTAATGTTTTACCTTGATCATTCGTTACATCACTGTTGTTGAATGTATCTAACATTGGTAAACCGTTTTCAGTTTTGAAAGCGTTAACCAAGTTTTGAGATGGTTGGTAAAAACCACAACATCCCCAAGGTGAAGCGTAAGGGTGAGCAAGACCCACACCCGCGTTCGCTGCATCAGCATTTGCTGAAGAAGAAGCATATTGGATTTCAAAGATTGATTCAGCATTGTTACGAGTGCTAGCATCATGGTTATCTCTGTAAAGGTCAACCAATCTGAATTTACCACTGTTAACGATTTCTTCTAAGATCGCTTTTGCTTCTGTTAATTTAGTTGCGTTAGCAGCACCAGTTGAGATATTCCAACCTTGGAACATTTTTGCTTTTGCTAATAAAGCTTTAGCAGCCCATTTCGTTGGACGACCTACTTGAGCTTGCTTATCTGGTAATACAGAAGCCGCAGCAGTCAAATCAGCTTCAATTTTAGCCCAAGCTTGTGGGTTAACTGGAACTTTCGTTGACTCAAGGTCATTCAAATTATAGATTGTCTCATCGATGTAAGGAATGTTTTTGAACATTTTCTTTGCCTCGAAGTGAAACAACGCTCTCAAGAATTGAGCTTCTGCTTTGATTTGAGTAGCTCTTTCTGGAGCAATATCCTTTACATTTTTTAATGTATTGATCGCATCATTTGTACGTGCAACACCTTTGAACAAACCTCTGTATTTGTTCTTGATGTGTCCATTTGTTGCTTGGAAATCCCACTTCTCTAAGAAAGACTCTTCCGGTTGGTCACCAGCATCCGTTCCTTTGTAAGCATCATCCGAAGTTAAACCACCGAATACCCAGTTTTGGATATCATTCTCCCATGGAGCTTGGTCATCTAAACCTTGACCATCAAGCATGGCATAAGCACCTAAAAGTACGCCTTCAACACCCTTAGCCGTTTGTAGGGCAGATGGGCTATATTGAGCTTGCGGCTGACGAGTTAAGAATTCATCGCTACATGCAGTAGCAATTCCTAAAACGAAACCAGCTGACAAGAACATTTTTAAAATATTATTGCGTTTCATATTTTTATTTTTATTAAAAATTTAACAATGTTCAAACTTTATAATTAAAGAATTTAGATTCAACAATTAAAATCCAAGGTTTAAGCCTAAGATGAAAGTTTTCGATACTGGCATATAACCACCATCAAAACCAATTGTATTATCAGCTCCAGTTTGGATTTCAGGGTTAAGGCCTGAATACTTCGTAAACGTTGCTAAATTTTGTGCTTGTACATAAATTTGAGCATTGTCTAAACCAAATTTCTTACCAATAGAACGAGGTAAATTATAAGTTAATTGAACATTTTTGATACGTAAGTATGAACCATCTTCTAAGAAATAGCTAGAAGGACGGCTAGATACTTGATCATTCGCATCCATGATAGGTACAGTACCACTAGGGTTACTTGGTTGCCAAGCTTCATATAAAGCACGCTTAGAACGGTTACCTTGGAAAGTATTGAAATCAGAGAAGTAACGAGTATAGTTAAAGATCGAGTTGCCTTGAGATCCGTTTGCAAATACTGTTAATTCAAATGCTTTGTAACCTAAGTTCAAGTTCAAACCATAAGTGAAATCTGGATGTGGAGAACCGATGATTGTACGGTCAGCATCTGTGATTTTTCCGTCACCATTGATGTCAGCATATTTGAATTTACCTGCTTTGTTGTAATCCTCATAAGGAGCCCAAGCCTTCGCTTCAGCATCTGATTGGAATATACCCAACACTTTGTATCCGTAGAAAGAAGATACTGGTAAACCAGCTTGCGTTACAGTAACCGCAGGAACACGAGATCCATATCCGAAATAACGTGTATTTGGAGAAGCATCTAATTTATCTACATTATTTGTGTAAGTAGATAAGTTACCTGAAATAGAGTAACGTAAATCACCAATTGCATTTTTGTAGCTAATTCCTAAGTCAATACCTTTGTTAGTCATTTGACCTACGTTGAAAGCTGGAGCTCTTGCATCACCTGCTGAGAATGTGATTGGAGTTGTGAACAACATATCTGATGTAACACGATTCCAAACATCCAATTCTAAAGTTAAATGGTTATCTAACAAAGCAGCATCTAAACCAAAGTTAGTTGAAGTTGTAGTTTCCCATTTCGCATTTGGATTACCGAATGCGTTTGCATCATAACCAATAGCTGGAGTAGTTTGAGATCCGTCGATTGGATAACCAGCGTGGAAAATGTCCGCACGGTAGGTAGTATACGCGTTGTAATTACCAATTTTTTGGTTACCTGTTTTACCCCAACCAAAACGTAATTTCAAGTCATTAACAAAAGAAAGTTGATCTTTCATGAAGCTTTCTTCTGATAAACGCCATCCTAAAGAGAATGCAGGGAAAAGTGCATTACGAGAAGCAGATAAGAATCTAGAAGAAGCATCATTTCTTACAATGGCTTGAACTAAATATTTATCTCCATAAGCGTAGTTGAATTTACCAAATTGAGAAGATAACGTATAGTCATTACCTACGCTACCGTAGTTAGAAACTTTTGTAGGATCTCCTAAATCTAAATAACCCATGATAGAAGGGATTTCAAATGCATAACCATTACGACCAGCTCCGAAATACTCTCCAAATGCTTTGATGGACTCAAGACCTACATACGCATCTACTTTATGAATATCATTGAAAGTTTTGCTGTATGAAATAGTATTTTGCCATACCCATTGGTAGTCATAGCTAGTAGTCGAAGTAGAACCATTGTTGAAAGAACCTTCAACGTACTCAGGGTTTGCACGACCTAAGAATTTACCGTTACCTGTTGTTACGTCAACACCAAAACTAGTTTTAGCAGTAACTCCTGGAATGATATCGAATTCAGCAAATACGTTACCGAATGCTCTCATGCTATAACGTCTGTTATCAGCCTCACGTGCTAAAGTAGCATAAGGGTTAGAGTTATTACCTAAGTTAGCACCACGGCTACCTGCGAAGTTACCAGCGATATCATAGATAGGCAATAAAGGATGGTGCTTATAAGAGCCAGAAACAGCATTTTGCTCTTCGTTGTTACCAAATCCACCTTTACGGTTATCGATTGCTACAGTAAAGTTTTCACCTACGCGTAATCTTTTGTTGATTGCCGAAAATTCAGTGTTCGAACGTAAGGTATAACGATCATAACCAATGAATTTAACTACACCATCTTGACTAAACATACCCAATGATAAAGCATATTTGCTGTTATCTGTTCCACCCGTTGCGCTCAATTGGTAGTTCATGATTGGAGCAGTTTGAGTCATAGCACCCCACCAGTATGTATCTGCCGATTTAGTAATAGCATAGATATTATCTGGAGTTAAAGAGTATAATTTAGGATCTACACCTGCAGAACCTGCTTTACCAGCACTTGGGAAAACATAGTCAGGAATAGAAACTTCTCCATTGGATCCAAAAGTATATTGTCCGTGAGAAGGAGTTTTTCCAGCATATTTATCAGCTAAATAAAGGTATTGACCCAATTCTTTAGCGTTTAATGATTGAACATCATTCGCTACATTTTGAGTACCATAGTATGCATTGAAAGAGATTTTCGGTGCACCTGTTTTTCCTTTTTTCGTTGTGATGATAACAACACCATTCGCTGCACGAGAACCATAGATAGAAGAAGCAGAAGCATCTTTCAAGATTTGGATAGTCTCGATATCGTTAGGGTTTAAGTTACCTTGGTTTTCAGTAGGAGTACCGTCAATGATGTAAAGAGGATCATTGTTACCGATTGTACCAAAACCACGGATACGTACTGTTGCGTTACCACCTGGAGTTGCATCATTTACGATAGTCACACCAGAAGCACGACCTTGTAATTGTTGAGCAAAAGTAGTTGCTGGAACAGCTTGTAAATCTTTCGCATTAACGGTTGTTACTGCACCAGTGATTTCTCTTTTTGATTGAGAACCATAACCTGTTACAACAACTTCGTTTAAAGTAGAAGTTTCTTCAGCTAAACGAACAGTAATAGAAGTTTGGCTTCCTACTTTCACGTCTTGAGAAGCGAAACCTACTGAAGATACTGTTAAAATGCTGTTATTGTCTGCAGCGATCGTAAAGTTACCGTTAGCATCTGATGCAACGCCTGATTTTGAACCTTTAACGATAACGGATGCTCCAGGGATGCCATCGCCATCTTTTGCGGCAACAACTTTACCTGTAATCTTTTTACTTTGAGCTACTGCAGCATGGCTCCATAGGAATAGGGCCATAATAGCAAATACACTCGTTAATTGAGTTAGTAATTTGTTTTTCATAAAATTTTGTTTTGATAAAAAATGTGAAAAAAATGGTAATTCTGTAAACAGATTGTTCTCCTGAGTGACCTCCTTTCTTTAATTGATTATTTAAATGTTAAACGTAGTATAGTGCTATTTTTTCATAGCAAGCTATAAAAGTCCGTCTTTTTAAGTTGACATCCTACATTTTAACCATTTATTTTTGTAATATTTTGAGAATTAGTAGTGCTATACTGTTCTATGTGTGTATGGTTTTAGGATCTAATGAGCATAACTTAAAATTTGATTATGCAGTACATTTCTAATAATTTTTATTCATGCTATCGATTTATATTTTTTAGATTTTATCAATATTTCAAGCGATGCTTGTGTTGATATTTTGATTGATTTTTCCCCAAAAAAAATAATGAACTAAAATTTGATTCATTGAAAATTTATTAAAATCGGTTATTTATTTCTGAAATACTATCACTAAATGAAATCAAAGGTATATTTTTCGTTTTTTCTTGACCATTATTTGCAAATTAATGTAGGTTTTTTCATATTTGACAGTATTGTAACAGTATAGTACAGAATAGTGATTGGATTAAACCAATTTTTAAAGTTGAGGATTTCTAAACTTTTAAATTGTATTTTTCTAATTTATTATTTTAACCGAATATTCATTGTAAAATTTAAAAGAAAGGAGGAATGTATAAGAATTAAAAGAGCCCAAATCAATAAACCCAAAGTAAATAATTTAGAAAACTAATTTAAATTTCATTATGAAAAACAATTTTTACCAAAGTCTTCGAAGCTTTCTATTGCTCGCGATTGTGATGCTAGGGAGTTTTTCGTCATTTGCACAGGATCGCAAAGTAACGGGAAAGGTTATGGACGCGAGTTCTCAGGGTGTACCTGGAGCAAGTGTGATCGTAATTGGCACTAACGTTGGTGCTTCAACTGATATTAATGGTAACTTCTCGCTGAATGTAAAATCAGGTTCGGCAGTATTGAGAATTTCTGCAGTAGGTTACAAAACACAACAAGTATCGGTAGGTAACCAATCAGTTGTTAATGTTAAATTAGAGGAAGATGTTAGTCAATTAACAGAAGTAGTTGTTACTGGTTATACGACAGATAATCGTCGTGAAACAACTGGTGCCGTTTCTATTGTTAAAGCAACTGAATTAACAGTTCGTCCTTCAGGTAACGTTGAACAACAATTACAAGGTCGTGTGGCTGGTTTGAGCGTTATTACGAACGGACAACCAGGTACTACTTCTCAAGTTCGTATTCGTGGTTTTGGTTCATTTGGTCCAGCTGGTTCCAATGATCCATTGTATATCGTAGACGGATTACCAGTACCTTCAACAGATTTTATTAATCCAGATGATATTGAGAATGTAACAGTATTGAAAGATGCTGCTGCTGCTTCTATCTATGGTGCTCGTGCTGCTAATGGTGTGGTTGTTTACACCACAAAAAAAGGTGCTAAAGGAGCTAAGAAGTTGAATGTTTCTTATGATGCCATGTATGGTGTTACTGATCCAGGAAATGGTCAAGCCATGATGAATCCAACGGATTTCGCTAATTGGACTTGGGCTGCTAAGAAAAATTCTGGTGAGGCTTATGGTCACCCTCAATTCGGTTCAGGTTCTACTCCTGTAATTCCTGATTATATCAATGTGGGTGGTGCTTCAGGTGTAACTGGATCTGTAGATTTAGCTGCTGCCAAATTAAAGTACAATGTTAATCCAAATGCTGGCCCTATTTATCAAGTAGTAAAAGCTGCTAAATCGGGAACAGATTGGTACAAAGCAATTACACGTTCAGCTCCATTACAACGTCACTCATTAGGTTTTAATGGTGGAGGTGAAAATAGCCGTTTTTATATCGGTTTAGGTGTTCAAAACCAAGACGGTATCTTATTGTCTAACAGCTTCAATCGTTACAGCTTCCGTGCTAACTCAGAATTTAATATTTTCAAAAATGTTCGTATTGGAGAAAATATTCAAATGACTTATCGTCAAACACTTGGTTTGACAGGTGGTAATGGTGGTCAAGGTATTGCTCAAGATGAAAATGATATCTTACAAGCATTCCGTATGCCATCAATTATTCCAGTTTATGATGAATTTGGTGGTTATGCAGGTACAGCGGCAAAAGGATTTAATAATCCACGTAACCCTGTAGCGAATCAAGATGGTCAATCGAAAAACAATAGCTTTAATACAAGTGCTGTTGGTAATGTTTATGCTGAATGGGATGTAATTCCTGGTTTAACAGCTAGAACATCTATTGGTGGACAATATAATAGTGGTTACTACTTCTACTACTCTCGTTTACAATATGAGAACTCGGAGAATAACTCAGCATTTGGATATGGAGAAGGTTCTAACTACGGTTTTGCTTGGACCTTTACCAATACGTTGAACTACAAGAAAAAATTAGGTTTACATAATTTTGATGTATTATTAGGTCAAGAAGCGCTTAATAATGGTGCGGGACGTTCTATCGGAGCATCTGGTTTAAATCCATTCTCAACTGATCCGAACTATATCACAATGTCTACAGTAGCTGGTGCTGGAAAAGTTGTTAACTCTAACTTATTCTTAGGAGTTAATTTCTTCTCATATTTCGGAAGATTGAATTATATCTATGATAACAAATATATTTTAACAGCGGTAGTTCGTCGCGACGGTTCATCTCGTTTCGGTTCTAATAGTCGTTATGGTATTTTCCCTGCATTCTCTGCAGCATGGAGAATTTCATCTGAAGAATTCATGAAAGATTTGACTTGGGTGAATGATTTGAAAATTCGTGGAGGTTGGGGAACAATGGGTAACTCAAACCCAGTTGATCCGAATAACCAATATTCATTATTTAGTACAAACGTAGGTCGTTCGGTATATGATATCAATGGTTCTAACTCTAGTGCTGCTGAAGGATATTACAGAACTCGTATTGGTAATCCAGACGCTAAATGGGAAACTGCAGTGACAAAAAATATCGGATTTGATGGTACTTTCTTAAACGGTAAATTGGATGTAATTGTGGATTTCTGGCAAAAAGATACCAAAGACTTATTGTTACAATTGCCTATCCCTGCAACCAATGGTTTTGATGCTGCTTCTCCTTCCGTTAACGTAGGTGGAATGGTTAATAAAGGTATTGATATCGCAGTTTCAACAAGAGGAAAAATCACAAATGATTTAACATTTGATGTTGGTGTAACAGCAGGTATTGTAAAAAATGAAATTACTGAAATCTCGAGTGGACAAACGTATATTTCTACCATTAACCCAGGATACCGTGGTTTACAGCCAATTAGAAACCAATTAGGATATTCAATTTCATCTTTCTATGGTTATAATGTAATTGGTTTATTCCAAAGTGCATCAGAAGTGGCTGCTGCACCTAAGCAAGATGGTGCTGGTCCTGGTCGTTTCCGTTACCAAGATATCAATGGCGACGGTACAATTGATGCAAATGATAGAACTTACTTAGGAAGCCCAGTTCCTCAATTTACTGCTGGTATGTCCTTAAGATTAGCTTACAAAAACTTTGATTTAGTGAGTCAGTTGAACGGATCTTTTGGAAACAAAATTTTCAATGCATCCAAATGGTTTACTGATTTCTATCCATCGTTTGCTGGAGCTGCGATTAGTGAGCGTGTGAAAGAATCTTGGTCTCCTAGCAATCCTAATGCTACAATTCCAATTTTCGAAACTGCTTCTAATTTCTCTACCAACACTCAGGCTAACTCATTCTACGTAGAAGATGGTACTTATGTTAGATTACAAACAGTAACATTAGGTTATACTTTACCAGCTTCGGTTCTTTCTAAATTGAAAATGAGTCGTGTTAGAGCATTTGCTTCTGCAAATAACTTGTTAACGATCACTGGATATAAAGGATTAGATCCAGGTGTAGGTGGAAACGCAGATACTTCTTTTGGTATTGATGTAGGTAACTATCCTATTACTAAAAGTTGGACTGTTGGTGTAAATATTGGTTTTTAATTTAAAATCATGAAAGAAATGAAAAAGAATAATTATTTTGTAAAAAGAAGCAAAATAGCATTAGCGACCGCTTTGGTTGCCTTGCTAGGTGTTGCTTGTAAGGATAACTTTTTAGAAATTAAACCTGCTGGTGCAATTTCTGAAGCTCAATTATCAACTAAGGCCGGAATTGAAGGTTCTTTGATTGCTGCTTATTCAATGATCTCAGGATCAGGAACTCGTATGGTTCACCCTTGGAACTGGGTTTGGGGTTCTGTACGTGGTGGAGATGCTAATAAAGGAACCGATCCAGGTGACTTTTCAGACATCAACCCCATTCAAACGTTCAAATATCAGTCAACTCAAGGTGTTATCAGTGATAACTACAGAGGTTTATATGAGATTATTGCTCGTTCAAACAACGTGTTAAGATTAGTGAAAGTAGCTACTTCGGAAGTTACGGCTGATGATAAGAAAAGAATTTCCGCTGAAGCTAAATTTTTAAGAGCTCACGCCTATTTTTCTTTAAAGCGTAACTATAATAACACTCCTTACGTTGATGAAACACAAGACTTGACAGTTGTAAAAAATGACAAAGACTTGTGGCCATTGATTGAGGCGGACATGCAATTCGCTTATGACAACTTGCCAGCTACTCAAGGTGCGGCAGGTCGTGCTAACAAATGGGCAGCAGCAGCATATTTAGGTAAAATTAAATTATATCAAAAGAAATATGGTGATGCAAAGGCTTTGTTTGATGCAGTTATTGCTAATGGTGTAACAGCTAATGGTAAAAAATATGCTTTGGTTCCTAAGTTTGGTGATTTATTCAAAGCATCAAATGATAATAACGAAGAGTCAATTTTTGCTGTTCAAGCTGCCGCTAACACAGGTAGTGTTAACAATGCGAATTCGGATGGGGACTTAAACTGGCCTTATAATACAGGTCCAAATGGTCCAGGTAACTGCTGTGGATTCTTCCAACCTAGCTTTGAATTAGTAAACTCATATAGAACAGACGGAAGTGGTTTACCATTGTTGGATGGATCTTATAATGTTGGAGCTAATCAAGTCGTATCGGATATGGGAAAATTATCTTCAGATGCATTTACTCCAGATGCAGGTTCTTTGGATCCTCGTTTAGACTGGACAGTTGGTCGTCGTGGTATTCCATTCTTAGATTGGCAAGATCATCCAGGTAATGACTGGATTCGTAACCAATCCAATGGTGGTCCATTCTCTCCAAAGAAATACTCTTACTACAAAACTGATAAGGGATCTTTACAAGATAATAGTTCTTGGACACCAGGTTATACTGCCTTAAATTACACAGTTATCCGTTTTGCTGATGTATTGTTGATGGCTGCTGAATGTGAAGTAGAAGTTGGAAGTTTAGCAAAAGCGCAAGAGTATGTGAATTTAATTCGTACTCGCGCAGCTAATTCTGCTGGTTTTGTTAAAAGAGGAGCTGCAGATGCTGCTAATTACAATATTTCTACTTACTCTTCTGCTTGGACAGATAAAGCTGCTGCACGTAAAGCAGTTCAATTTGAGCGTAAACTTGAATTAGCTATGGAAGGTCACCGTTTCTTCGATTTAGTTCGTTGGGGCACTGACATTGCTGAAATCAATGCTTACTTAAAATATGAAGCTGCTCCAGGTAGATTGCCAAATACATTGGGTGGATCTACGTATGAGGCTAAGCATGCAATATTGCCAATTCCTCAGGCTGAAATTGACTTAGTGAACGTTAAAGACAAAATTATTACTCAAAATTCAGGGTATTAATAGTCAATAATTAGAAAAAGGGTGGTAGTTTCTACCACCCTTTTTTTTTGATTAAATAGGATTAACACTTTCTTATACTTTTTTATCCAATTTTAATATCTTTACTAATTAATTCCCTATAATTTAAACCTTTCATTTTTATGTTGAGAAGTAATTTTCTTTATCTGATTTTACTTTTATTAGTCTTCACATCTTGTAAGAAAAATAGCACTTTTGAATTAATCCCTTCGGATAAATCAGGCATTACTTTTAATAATGAAATCAAAGATAACGATACCTTAAATATTCTTAAATACGAGTATTTATACAATGGAGGAGGCGTGGGAATGGGTGATTTTAATCAAGATGGACTTCAAGATCTATTTTTTGCCGGGAATATTGTTGATTCCAAATTGTATTTGAATAAAGGTGAACTCAAATTCGAGGATATTACTCAATCAGCTTTGATTGATACAAAAAAACGTTGGTGCTCTGGGGTAACTGTGGTGGATATCAATAATGATGGTTTATTGGATATATATGTGTCTGTTACCATGAAAAAAGCGGATACGGATCGAGAAAATTTATTATTTGTTAACCAAGGAATTAAAAATGGTATTCCTTCGTTCAAGGAATTGGCCAAAGAATATGGAGTGAATGACAATGGTTATTCTCAACATGCAGCATTTTTTGACTGTGATAAAGATGGGGATTTGGATTTGTATGTCTTAACGGACAAAATCGATGATTCTCCTGCTATTTATCGCCCCAAAGTGAATGATGGGACTTATCCGAATACAGATCGTCTCTATAAATGTGAATGGTCGGCAGAATTGAAACATCCTGTGTATAGAAATGCTTCCAAAGAATCAGGTATTACTTTAGAAGGATTTGGTTTAGGATTGGCCATTTGTGATATCAATCGAGATAATTGGCCAGATATTTATGTAACAAACGATTATGTATCGGACGATATTCTCTATATCAACAATCAAAACGGTACATTCACCGATCAAGCAAAAAAGTATTTCAAACATACGAGCCAAGCGGCCATGGGGAATGAAGTGAATGATATCAATAATGATGGATTGGCTGATTTTGTGGTGTTGGACATGCTTCCCAAAAACAATGAACGGAAAAAGCAATTTTTGCCTGTTAATAATTATCAAGTGTATGAAAATTCGGATAAATACGGATATACCTATCAGTACATGCGAAATACGCTTCAATTGAATTCGGGTGTTTATGATCAAAATCAAGTTAAACCTTTTCAGGAAGTAGGTTTATTGGCTGGTATTTCAGAAACTGAATGGAGTTGGTGTCCATCCGTGACAGATTTTGATAATGATGGTTATCGGGATTTATTAATTACCAATGGTTTTCCAAAAGATGTAACCGACCGTGATTTTATGATGTATCATGCTGAATCGCAATTTCTTGCCTCTCAGGACATGATGTTATCACAAATTCCTGTGATTAAAGTGGTTAATTACGCTTTTAGAAATAAAGGAAATTTAAAGTTTGAGGATGTGTCAGCAGAATGGGGATTTGAATTGCCTTCTTTTTCCAACGGTGCTGCGTATGGCGACTTGGATAATGATGGCGATTTGGATTATATAGTCAATAACATCAATGACGAAGCTTTTGTCTACAAGAACAATTCAATCGAAAATAATGCCGACGAAAGTCATTTTATACGTTTAAAGGTTAAAAATGAAAAGGGCAAATCAAGTCAGTCGGCTTTAATGTGCAAAATAGAAGGAATCTATGATAATGGTGAGAAATTTTATTATGAATATACTCCCTACCGTGGGTATTTATCTAGCGTTGATCCTGTTTGTCACATTGGCTTAGGCAAGAATCGAAAAATCAAGGAATTGCATATTCAGTGGCCCAATGATCAAATGGAAATTATTAAAAATCCTGGTGTTGATCGGGTGATTGAAGTGACGCAATCAAATGCACATTTGGCTTATTCTCCATTTTTCAAACCTGAAAAATCCTACTTTTTAGAGGATTCTACCGCTATTGTTAGCAATAAAATTCATCAAGAATTTGATTTTGTGGATTTCAATTTTCAAAATTTAATACCTTCCAAATTATCTGAATTAGGGCCATATTTGACATCTGGAGATGTAAACGGCGATGGTAAGGAAGATTTTTTCATGGGAGGAGCTAAATTTTATTCGGGCATTTTTTATATCCAAAATCCCAATGGAACCTTTGATTCTAAACCTTTGGAAAAAACCATCCAAAAGATGGATAAGCTCGGAGAAGATTTAGGCGTTTTATTAATTGATTTAGATAAGGACAAAGATTTGGATTTATATATTTGTCGAGGAGGCAATGAAAATAAACCCAACGACCCCAATCTTCAAGATGTAATTTATCAAAATGATGGTAAGGGAAATTTTACGCTTAGCGTCAATTCATTGCCTGTATTTTATGAGAGTAATTCTGCTGTCCGTGCCAATGATTTTGACCACGATGGAGACATAGATTTATTCGTTGTGGGCCGGAATGTTCCTTTGCAATATCCCAAAGCAGCTAGTTCTCGATTGTTAAGAAATGATTCCCATCATGGCCAAATTCGTTTCACCGATGTTACCGCTAGCCAAGTTCCAAAATTATTAAATAACGGTCTGGGCTGTGATGCCATTTGGACAGATGTAAATGGAGATCATTGGGATGATTTGGTCTTGGTGGGAGAATATGCACCTATTCAAATTTTTGTGAATCAAAAAGGGAAATTGAGTCAAGAAGACAGTGCTGATTTGAAAGACGTCAATGGTTTGTGGACTTCTATTCGCTCAGCGGATTTGGATAAAGATGGTGATTTGGATTTGGTAGTGGGAAATATGGGGAAAAACACCCTTTTGCGCGCCGATGAAAAACATCCTGTGGATATTATTCACGGAGATTTGGATGATAATGGCGTGTATGATTTATTTCCATTTGTTTATTTTCAGAATGAAAAAAAGAATTATGAATCTTATCCCTTGCACGGGAAAGACGATATTCATAAAATGTTAAACCAAACACGTAAGCGTTTTGTGTATTTTAAGGAATTGGGAAAAGTTAATCAAACGACCTTTTTTACGGAAGAAGAACGCCAGAAGGCCAGTAAAATCAGCATGAATACCAATGCTTCCGTATGGATTGAAAATAAAGGCAAAGGAAGTTATCAGGTACATGAATTGCCTGTAGAAGCGCAATTTTCGTGCATCAATTCCATGGAAATCATGGATGTTAATCATGACAAGCATTTAGATATTGTCTTCATCGGTAATAATTACGGGAATGAAGTATTTATTGGCCGTTACGATGCCTCTAATGGGGGAGTACTATTAGGTTCAGGCAGTGATAAATTTACCTTTGCGCATGATTCTGGATTCAATGTGTTTGGAGACGCTAAATCCTTGATTCGTTTGTCCAACTCTACATTGGTGGCTTCTCAGAATAGGGGGAAGTTGAAGGTGTTTAAATTGAGGTAAAAGGTAATAGGTAAAAGGTAATAGAATAGGTAAAAGGTAATAGTTAATGGGTAAAAGGTAATATTTATTTATTGATAATATTAATCAATTAATTGATAATCAATTAATTATGTTTTGTAAATAGTTTTACAATTATCAAATTTGATTTATGAAAAATCAAAATGTACAAAACAAGTCTCTTAATTTCGCCAGAGACATTTATCTATTATCAAAAAAACTAGATAATAAAAAAGAGTTTATTATTTCTAATCAAATCTTAAGAAGTGGAACGAGTATAGGGGCTAATTTACAAGAAGGATATTTCGCAGAGTCCCATAAAGATTATATTCATAAATTAAGCATTTCATTAAAAGAATTGAATGAAACAATATTTTGGTTAGATCTCTTACAATTGGAGGAAATTGTTGAAAAACAAGAAGTGCAAATTCTTAAAAATAATGGAATTGAAATAATGAAGATTTTAGTTACAATTATCAACAAATTAAAGTTGAAAATCTAACCTATTACCTTTTACCTAATACCTATTACCTATTACCTAATACCTAAAATCCCTATCTCCCCACCATCGCACTAGAATCCACCGGGATTTCACCACTACAGCTAAAGTCGAATTGGAAATTATCGGGTTTGGTGAAAGGCATCTTTTTATATCCTTCGGTGGCTAATTCAGAATCGGCATACACTTTGGTCATAAATTTAGCATAAACAGGCATCGCCATTTTCGCACCTTGTCCCAATGCCAAACTTCTAAAGTGAATGCTTCGGTCATCTCCGCCTACCCAAACGCCTGCAACCAATTTTTGCGTTACTCCCATGAACCAACCATCTGAGAAGTTGGAAGTGGTACCCGTTTTCGCACCCATTTCATTTCCTTCTACAATCGGGGTTCTTTTCAATCCTTCTGCTGTACCCAAAGGCTCTTGAATAGCACCTTGAAGCATATAGGTCATCAAATAGGCCGTTTCCGGTTTGATGGCTGCTTTGGCCGTTGGAGAAAATTCTTTCAATACATTTCCTACTTTGTCCGTAATTTTTAAAATCAAAATCGGATCAATTTTTTCACCACCATTGGCCAACGTACTATATGCGGAAACTTGTTCGTAAACGGATACCTCGGATGCTCCCAAACACAAGGATGGACCTTCGTACAAGGGACTCGTAATTCCAGCCTTGTGTGCAAATTCAGCAATTTTTTGAGGTCCTAATTCTTTCATTAATTTGGCCGAAATGGTATTGATGGACAAAGCCATTGCTCTTCGCAAACGTAGTTTTTCGTATGAATATTTTCCATCGGAATTTTGTGGAGTCCAAGTACCGCCTGTCAAGCCATCTTCTTCTCCAAAAGTAACCGGTTCATCGATTAATTCATCACATGGAGTGGCTACTTCATTTTCGATTGCTGCACCATAAACAAAAGGTTTGAAGGTCGAACCTGGTTGTCTTTTACTTTGTGAGATATGATCAAATTTGAAATATTTGTAATTAATTCCGCCAATATAGGCTTTCACATGGCCATTGGTAGGGTCCATTGCCATGAAACCGCAATTCAAAATACGTTTGTAATAGCGCAAAGAATCCATCGGACTCAAGGTAGTATCTACATCCCCTTGATAAGAAAAAATGGTCATTTTAATTGGACGATTTAATTCTTCCCAAACCTTGTATTCATCATTGTTATAGGCATTCATCAAATCTCGATACCGTTGCGTTCTTTTCATCGCGTCTTTGATAAATCCTTTGATTTCCTTCATTTCTTCATTCACCCATGGATTACGGCCTTTCCAATGCCCATTGAACAGAGATTGTTCCGTTTTCATGTGCTCTTGTACTGACTCTTCCGCATATTTTTGCATCCTTGAATCGATACTAGTATGAATTCTTAAGCCACTGGTGTACAAGTTGATTTGCTGATCCTCCGGACGATCTTGGTTGATTTCCTTGATGATGGCCAATACTTGTTTACGAATTGATTCTCTAAAATAGGGTGCAGCACCAGTATTTTGATTTTCCACTTTGAATTTCAAATTAAGTTCATCTCCCTGCAATTTTTGCGATTCTTCTTCTGTGATATAATCGTATTTTGCTAACTGACCCAAAACTACGTTTCTTCTTTCGAGCGTTTTGTCAGGTCTTAATCGAGGATCATACAAAGATGGATTTTGCAATAAGCCAATCAATGTGGCCGCCTCCCGAATGGTCAAATACTTTAGTTCTTTTTGAAAATACGTTTTACTCGCGACTTGAATTCCATAAGCATTATTTCCAAAACTCACTTCATTCAAATACATGGCCATTATTTCTTGTTTGGTGTATCGTCTCTCTAATTTGATGGCCAAAATCCATTCTTTGACTTTCGCGATAACTGTTTTTAAGCCTCCAATTTTCATTAGAATACCCATGTACACAGGATCTTCTTCTCCGAATTCAATGTTTCGGGTATTGAAGAGGTTTTTTGCCAATTGTTGAGAAATGGTACTTCCACCACCGGAGGTCCCCATCGTTGCAGCAACCCTTAGCATGGATCGAAAATCGATTCCTGAGTGTGAGGTGAATCTAGCATCTTCTGTTGCCATTAAGGTATTAACGACAGTAAGCGGCAATCCTTCAAAATCCACTGGATTTCTATTTTCTCTGAAATATTTTCCAATTTCTTGGCCATCTTCTGAAATGATCAAAGAAGCTTCTTGACTGGTCGGATTTTCCAATTCTTGTAAACTGGGCATTCCACCAAAAAGCCAAAGGAAGTTGAAATTAACAGCTACAATGAATAAAATGGCTGCAAGGGTTGAACCAATAAAAAATTTATAGGCAAAACGGATTACTTTTTGGTAGGGGCCTGATTCAAATTCAATCATAATTACCGTTTATTTTGATTATATGCTTTTAATAAATCTTGAGCGTCTGTTTTTAGTGGACTTTTGGGGAATGTTTGAATAAATATTTTCAAGATATTTTCATAAGCGTCAAGGTCTTTTTGTTCCCCTTTGTTGAGCGCTTTTAAAAATACCACTTTATCTTCTAAATTACTCCCTGGAAATTGTTGTTCAATTTCTAAACATTGAATGTAGGAGCTACCAAAATTTTTCGATTTATAATTTAAGTATGCTTTTTCGTATGCTTTTTGTGCCGCTATTTCATTTCCTTCGCTTAATGTACCATTTTCAATTTTTAAGATCAACGATTTAAAATGTGATTCAGGATATTTTTCAAACAAGGACTGTTTGTATTTTTTCTTTGCACTTAAGTCATTCGGATGCGCTAAGTACAATAAATACAAGGTTTCTGATTCAAAACTGGTATTGGGAAATTCCTTCATCAGTCTAAAAAATGACTTATTGGCCAAAGCATTGTCACCAATTTCTAATTTGCTAAATTTTCCTAGTTCAAAAAGTGCACTTTCTAGTTTTTTCTGTGATTTATTTTTCTCCAATTCCGTTTTAGGAATTTTGGATAACCAAATCGTTAATGAATCCGTTGCCTCATTGGATTTTGGGGTAGCAGATGTGCTCGGCTCATTGGATTTAATGGCGTTATTCGTAGCAACAACATCCTTGCTTACATTATCCAAATTATTAAGCGTTTGATTTTTGTTTTTTCTATTCCAAAAATCTTCCAAGGTTCTATTGGACCACTTATTGATAAATTCTTGTTTACCTAAAATTCGGACGGCATCATTGTAAAAATAGAAGCTTTGTTGTTCCGCGCTGCTGGGTCTGCGAGTGAAAATGATGTTGGATTCGGTCGTTGAAGTAAGTACTTTTTTGACGAGGACACTATCTTTTTGCTTCACCTTTTTTTTCTCAATTTGCTGATAGATTTCTTTCAATTCCAAATCTGATTTGCCAGAAAGGTGAATCAATGAATCTTCTAGCCTGATTTCTTGGTTTAATTTCCCGTATTCATGCCAAACTTTTTTGAGTCTTTGGGCTTTGCTATATTCCAAATTTCCACTTGTCATATGAGTCGCAGCACTATCATAATATTTTTCAGCTTGTTCATAATTGCCGATTTTTTTGGCAAATAGATCACCTAATTGCAAGTATAATATACCCTTGTCTGAATTGTTTTCTGCTCCTTTTTCCCAATATTCTTTTGCTTTTTCGAACTCATTATTTTCGTAATAAATCTGCCCAATCGCCACATATATAAGGGCTTTATTATCTTGATTTTTGGGTTCCTTTAGCATGGAAAATAAATCATTTAAGGAACTGCTTAATTGGTGATTACTTAATTTCGAGTGAAATTGTAAATCATATCCAGGTTTATTCGCATCGACTTTTTTGAAGTATTCGGAGGCCAATGTGTATTTTTTTTCCTCTTGAAATAACTGTCCTAAAATGTAGTATAATCGTGCTTTTTCATTTCCCGATTTCATGAGGGGAAGCGACTCTTCAATCAATGCAATGGTAATCAAATTTTCTCCTCTTTTTTGATGGAAAAAGGCTTTACTTAGGAAATAATCTTTCTTTTGTTTTTTGCTTAAGGTCTGTTCTTGGATGATTTCTGAAACCTTTTCAGCGGATGAAAATTCATTTTGGAAGGTATAAATTTGATAAAGAGAAATCAAAGAATTGATTTGAGATTCTTCATCATGATCAATGGAATTGACATATTTGAAGGTCTCAATGGCATTTTTGTAATCATGTTGTAAAATCCGGCCATTACCAATCAATACATAGGCATTATCAATGAATCTCGAATTCTGATGGCGGTCAATAACGATGGAAGCTTTTTTGATGATTTTTTCGATATCGCCAGCAAATTGTTTACCAGTAATGGAATCAATTTCTGAGATAATGGGAAGTGTATGAAGGTAATTGTCTGTTTTTTCCTCTGCAAGTTTCTTTTTGACGTCTTTTTCTAATCGTTCTGCTTGCCAAATGGCATTGTATTTGGCATTGATATTATGAAATGCAACAGACATGGGTTTGTTGCTAAATTGCGAACAAGACCATGTTAAACATATAATGCATATAAAGGCTAGGAATCGAATCATTAATTTTAATTTCAATAATTAACAAATTTACAATTTATCTTAACGAAAAAAGGATAAATTTAGCTTATGAGTTTAAAATTAATATAATTCAATGAATCCGTATCAAAGATTTGTCGGCGCCGCTTTTCAAATGCTTGTTACCATACTCTTGGGCGTTTGGCTTGGAACGTATTTGGATTCCTATTTTCATACTCCAAAACCATGGTTCACCATTGTTTTGTCTTTGGTATCCATTGCCCTCGCGATGTTTGCCTTGATTAAAAGTTTACCGAGGGAGTGAGGGAGAGGTGAGAGGTAATAGGTAAAAGGTAATAGGTATTAGTGTTTAGTTATTAGTATAATAATTTTTCTGCCTATTTCAGGACAAGACAACACTAATAACTAATAATTAATCACTTTTAATGCAAATTAAGGGTTAATATTTCCAATTGTTAATCTCTTAATTACCGCTTTTGGCTTCGATACTTCTAAAAGTTCAGAAACTGAGATCAGCGAACGTTATTTATTTTTAGATCTTATAAATAAATTTACGGTTAATCCGACGAAAGATTTGAACGAAGTGGTAGGCGGAGCTTTGACAATGCGCATGAGCGATGTGCGTCAGGGTCAAAGAAAATAGCCGAAAGCGTAGTGAAAATCGTGCCGCTTGCGGATTCGTCTTGGATTAACTGGCAGAAATTAAGTTTTTTTGTTTCTTTTTTTCTAAAAAAAAGAAATACCATGGAAAAAGAATTAGCCAATAATTGGCAATGCGATATCGGAAGTTGAGATAATAATGAAGGAGGTAATTGGCACCTTTGAGTTAAATAAGGGATTTGTTTTTAACACAAGGGACACAAAGATTTTTAAATCCATCTACTACGGATCGAATATTTGTTCAAAAGGATTTCAACCCTTAATTCGCATTAATAACTAATACCTAAACACTATTAACTAATCACTAATAACTAACCTTTAAACAATAAACATCAAGCATCGATCCTAGCCGTTAATTATTTTGGTTTGTATAAAAATAACTAACAACTAATAAGTAATTTAGTAGTTAAAATTTCATTTTCGTGTTTGAGGGGCGTAAGCACATTATTTTCTTGTTCTTTGTGATCATTGCAATCATATTCATTGCGAAACTCTTGTATTTGCAAGTGTTTGATGACACGTACATGAAAGCGGCCGATAACAATGCCATTCGTAAGATCATTCAAGTGCCTTTTCGAGGAGAGGTGTACGACCGACATAAAAAATTAATTGTTTACAATACGCCCATTTATGATCTATATGTGACGCCGCGAAAGGCCATTGTAAGAGATACCAATCGTTTTTGTCAATTATTCGGAATTACCAAAGGCTATTTCGATAGCACCATGAAGCAAGCAAAAGCCTATTCTCGGGTGAAGCCTTTCTTGTTTCTCAAGCATTTGTCCAAAGAGGATTTCGCTAGAGTGCAAGATTCCATGGTCGATTTTCCTGGTTTTTCTTTCAATACCAATGCTTTTCGAACTTACCAATACAAGGCCCTTTCCAATGCCTTGGGTTATGTAGCGGAAATTAATCCAGATGCTTTATTGGAACAAAAAGACGACTATTACCACCAAGGCGATTTTGTTGGAGTTTCTGGATTGGAATACTTTTATGAAGAACCTTTAAGAGGGCAACGTGGGATTAAATATCGGATGGTGAATAGTAATGGAGTGGAGAAAGGCGATTTTAAATCGGGTAAGTTAGATGTTCAACCCATCGCTGGAAATAATTTATACACCAGCATAGATATTGCGATTCAACAATATGCAGATAGTTTAATGCAACACAAGGTTGGAAGTGTTGTGGCCATTGAGCCTTCAACGGGAGAAGTGTTGGCCATGGTGTCTGCTCCTTCCTATGATCCTAGCCTATTAGCAGGTCGTAATTTTTCCAGGTATTACAGTAAATTGGCTTTGGATCCTATGAAGCCTTTGTTGAATCGTCCTCCCTCTGCGTATTATCGACCGGGTTCTACCTTCAAGTTAATTCAGGCTTTGGTAGGTCTGCAATTAGGCGCCTTAACACCTGGTTCCGTTTTTACCCATGCAGGCGCACCTGTGAAATGCCACTCGCACAATACCTCCCACAACGATTTGCACAATGCCATTCAATGGTCTTGTAATCCTTATTTTTACCATGCTTTTCGAAAAATTTTGTACGATAAAACGGATGGAAATACTTTTCAGCGTTCTGCACAGGGTTTACAGAGATGGTCGGAATTGGTGGCGAATTTTGGTATTGGACGAAAATTGGGCATCGATTTAAGTAATGAAAAGAAGGGAAATTTACCCAATGTGGAATATTACAACAAGATTTATAAAGGGGAAAATACGTGGAAATTTTCGAATATTTATTCCTTGAGCATCGGTGAAGGAGAGTTAGTCGTAAGTCCCTTAAAAATGGCTAATGTAGCAGCCATTATTGCCAACCGAGGTTGGTATATTCCCCCGCACATTGTTAGAGGTGTTGGAGATAAACGTCTGATTGACCCTTTTTATCAAACTAAAATTCCAGTAGGAGTGGATGCCAAGCATTTTGGTGTGGTCATTCAAGGGATGAAAGATGCTGTTTTGCATGGAACCGTTGGCGCCGATGGACGGATTCCTGATATTGAAATGTGTGGAAAAACAGGTACTTCGCAAAATCAAAAAGGGAAAGATCACTCCATTTTTATTGCCTTTGCTCCCAAAGATAATCCCAAAATTGCCATTGCTGTTTTTGTAGAAAATGCAGGCTTTGGTGGTTTTGCTGCCGCGCCGATCGCCTCTTTGATCATTGAAAAGTATTTGAAAGGAAAGGTCGATCGAAAAGATGTGGAAACGAAGTTTATGAACATGAGTTATATGGCCAATGTCATGTCGGTCATGGGCAACAAATCGTCCAAAATTAAACCAGATACCACTAAGAAATGAACGGAAATCAACAAATAGTAAGTAGGCTTGACTGGATAAGCGTTGGTTTATACCTCCTATTTGTGTTGGTGGGTTGGTCCAATATTTATTCTGCTGTTTATAATCCAGAAGCACCTCTGTGGATTTTCGATCCACAGTTTTATGATTCCAACGCTGGTAAACAATTGATTTGGTTGGGTACAAGTTTGATCCTGATTACATTCATCTTTGCCTTGGATTTTCGTTTCTTTGAATCTTTTGCCTTGTTTATTTATGCAGGGCTGATTGTATTATTGATTTTAGTGCCTTTTTTAGGAGTCACAGTGAATGGCTCTCATTCATGGTTTAAATTTGGGGGAGTCACCATTCAACCTGCCGAATTTGCCAAAACAGCCACGGCTTTGTTGTTGGCCAAATATTTGGATAATCCACAGGTCAATTTGACCAAATGGAAGGACCAAAAAAATGTGGCTATGATCATTGGTTTGCCAATGTTATTAATCATTGCTTCCAATGAAACGGGTTCTGCCTTAGTTTTTGGTTCATTTTTAATTTTATTGTATCGAGAAGGCTTGCAAGGCGAATATCCTGCATTGTTTATTTCTACAGTTACCATTTTTATTTTGGCATTGATCCTTCCCCCTTTGAGTATCTTGGTTATCCTTTTCATTTTGGCAGGACTTTTTATTGCGGTACTTCCCATTTACCTACAAAGAGCTTACCAAACCTATGTGAAAATCATTTTGGCCATTGGTTTGATCATGTCATTAGTTTTAGCCGTTGGTTTTTTTGTCAACAATGTGTTAAAAGAGCACCAGCGCAATAGAATCAAGGTTTTGTTAGATCCCAATTTTGATAAACGAGGTTTAGGATATCAGGTAACACAATCGAAAATTGCCATTGGTTCAGGTGGTTTTTGGGGAAAAGGATATCTGCAAGGAACCCAAACTAAATTTGATTTTGTGCCGGAACAAAGCACGGATTTTATATTTTGTACGATAGGGGAGGAACACGGATTTGTGGGCGTGACGGTGGTGATTATCCTTTTTATGCTCTTTCTTTGGCGCTTAATGTTTTTGGCCGATCAACAACGAACCCGATTTGCGCGGGCTTATGGCTATGGGGTGGTTGGAATTATTTTCTTTCACTTTTTGGTCAATATCGGAATGACCATTGGCTTAATGCCCATCATGGGAATTCCGCTGCCATTTTTTAGTTATGGGGGTTCATCCCTTTGGTCTTTTACAATTTTATTATTTATATTTTTGAAATTAGATTCGCATCGATCTGATACGCTTTCCCGGTAAATTCAATGGAACAAGAAAAAATTTCTCAAAAAGGTAAAATGCTGATTGCTGTAGCAGCTTTAGGGTATTTTGTGGATGTTTATGATTTAATTCTATTCTCTGTGGTTCGAAATCCAAGTCTGAAAAGTTTGGGATTAACAGGTGATGAACTATTAAGCAAGGGTTTGGATTTGATGAATGTTCAAATGGCCGGCATGTTAATTGGTGGAATTTTGTGGGGAGTTTTTGGCGATAAAAAAGGCCGTAAATCAGTTCTATTTGGTTCTATTTTGATGTATTCTGTGGCCAATGCTTTGAATGGTTTGGTACATGATTTGAATTTTTATTACATCCTGCGTTTTATTGCGGGGGTGGGTTTAGCAGGTGAATTAGGCGCTGGCGTAACCTTGGTCAATGAAAGTTTACCTGCCTCCAAAAGAGGAATTGGCACCTTGATTATTGCCGGTGTGGGTGCTGCAGGTGCGGTTTTTGCACCTATTGTGGCTGGTTTAAGTCCTGATCCAGAATGGTGGAGAACCTGTTATTTTATTGGTGGTGGTATGGGATTGGCCCTGTTACTTTTGCGTCTGGGTACCTTTGAATCAGATATGTATTCCGAATTGGATGAGAAGGTAGAAAAAGGCAATTTTTTCCAATTGTTTCAAGAGAAAAAAATCTTTTTGAAATACTTGTATTGCATTTTAATGGGCTTGCCGATTTGGTATGTCATTGGTATTCTCGTTTTTTCTTCGCCCGAAATCACCAAATTAATCGGAATTGAAGGCGATATAACAGGTGGCGATGCCATCATGTATTGTTATTTGGGTCTGAGCATTGGCGATTTTGCCAGTGGCTATTTGAGTCAATATTGGAAGAGTCGGAAAAAGGTGGTACTTACCTTTATATTGGTAGCGGTGGCGCTGATGGTCATTTATTTATTCTTGTTGCACGACATCACTTTATTTACGGGTAAATTATTAATTACCTTATTAGGCTTTTTTGCGGGTTATTGGGCAGTTTTTGTCACCAGTTCTTCCGAACAATTCGGAACCAATTTGCGTGCGACTGTCACCACTACGGTACCTAATTTTGTTCGTGGGGCTTTGATTCCGATTAGTTTATTATTTAAATTTTTGATTCCAAGTTTGGGATTGTTGAACGCCGCTTTTGTGGTGGGCGTATTGTGCTTTTCGCTTGCTATTTGGTCCATTACTCAATTATCCGAGTCATTTGGCAAATCGCTGAACTACACTGAATAAATGGCATTAATTTCCAAGAAAAAAATACTTTATCGGATCAACAATCAATTGCGCAAGTATTTGCATAAATACAACCGCGAACATGCCATGAACATCAGTTATGCTGATTTATTGCGCTATGATAATTCGATTATTCTATACGATAAAAATGGAGTAGATACGCTTTGGGAAACAGTTTTTTACAGTCCAGCTGATCAATTTGAAGTTCACGAGTCCTTAAAACAAATTTACGCGGATTTGAAAACCGATGGCGACGAAGAGGTGATAAAGCACTTGGTCATTGATCGGGTAGATTTTTGCACTTATGGCAATACGCATCCTTTTCGGGTGCGAATTGTGAATCGGGTGAATGATAATTTTGATTATTTCTATATCAAAATAGCGGATGCCTCAAGGGTTTATGGATTGGAATTGGAGCATATATTGTCTCCCAATCGGATCAATTACGTTACTTATGATAATACTTTGGTGGAAGAGCATATTTCAGGCGTACCGGGGGATGTGTTTTTGAAACAAGATTTAGAAACGGATATTGAAGCACCCATCCGATTGGCCAAGGAGTTTGTTAAGTTCAATGAGCGGTGTTTGGTGCAATTGTTAGGCGACATGCACAGTGCTAATTATGTGGTGATTACGACACCTGATTTTGAGGAAATTTACTATCGTATTCGGCCGATTGATTTTGATCAGCAATGTTATGAAGGCAAGAAATCTGTTTATCTACCCCAATATTTCAAACAAAATAATCCTTTGGTGGAATTGGGAATGAAATATATGACACCTGAATCGGTGTGGCAATACCAAATCGAAGAGCGGTCCATGATTGCTAGTCGTTTGAAGTCGGAAAGCCAGCGTGTTTACGATTTAATGGATGTTTTATCGAAAGATGAAATTGCTCCACCGGAGAACGTTGAATCATTGAAAAATGATTTAGCTAGGCATTACAATGACAATCGCTTTCTTGCCTGCAAAACCATGGGAGAATTGGTTTGGAATAGTTTGGATTTGGTGATGAAACATGGTGGGAAGCGGTGATAGAATGCTCGACTAGGCACTTGAAGCCAGAGAAGAGAGAAGAGAGAAGAGAGAAGAGAGAAGATAGAAGAGAGAAGATAGAAAAGGCTTGGTGTCTTAGTGTTGCAATGAATGCTTTAACACCAAGGTCACGGAGATATTCAATCCATGTTCACTCAGGAGGTCTTATTTTTCTAAAAGATTTTTTGGTAGCTGGAGGCTTTATTTCCGCTGTCCGAATCTCTCGAAGCCACTTGCTATGGCCAGCAACAAAAAGCCGATGATGAAGGCTAAACCACCGATGGGAGCGATGGCACCCCAAAATTTTTGTTGGGTCAGACAAATTAAATAAAGGGAGCCAGGGAAGATGATGCATCCAGTGATGAATAAATACCCTGCTATTTTCAATAATTGATGGGAATATTGATTTTGTAAAATACCTAATAATATCAAGGCTAATCCGCCATACATTTGATAACGGGAGGCTGTTTCAAAGGTGTCTAAGCGACTAATGGAAGTTAGGTAATCTTTCCAGGCATGTGCACCAAAAGCGCCTATGGCCACTGCAATGGCACAGATAAGGGAACCCCAAAAAATGTTTTTGTTTTTCATAAGATGAAGGATATAAAAAAAGCCTTGAATGTCAAGGCTTTTGATGTTATGAGGCTAATGATACTTTGAGATCATTCAATTTTCTTCGAATCGAGTCGTCAATTTGTTTGTCGCCAACGCGTAAAACAAATCCTCCAATAAGTGATTCATCAATGAACTCGGTTAATGCCACTTCTTTACCTGTATAATCCTGAATGATTTTTGTTACTTGTTTTTTCTGCTCTGCAGTTAGCGGAGAAGCACTTGTCACTTCAGCTTTTTGAATTCCTTTGAATTCTGTATAAAGGCTTATGAATTGTTTCGCAATTAAAGGAAGAAACTTTTCTCTGTTTTTCTTCGTGATGATCTCGAAAATAGCAAAAGATACTTGGTGAAATGTGCTTTTAAATAATTTAGTTAAAATGGCTAATTTGTCGTCATGTCTTACGATAGGACTTTTGAATGCCAAAACTAAATCATAACTACCTTCACAAGTTTCTTGGAAGGTACACATATCTTGATAAACAGCATCGACCACTTTTTTTTCAATCGCTAAGTCCAATAATGATTTAGCATAACGATGGGCAACAATTAACTCCGACATTATCTGAAATTTATGGTTTTACGCTTATTTTAAAGTTACTTCACTGATCCACTCAGAAACAAGTTTTTCTTGAGCGGCTTTATCTTTTAATTGAGATTTTAAGACTTTCTCAGCTAATTCTAAAGATAAAACGGCAGCTTCTTTACGTAAAGAGGCAACGGCCGCATTTTTTTCTTGTTCGAAAGAGGCTCTTGCTTTCTCAATTTCTGCATTGGCAGCTGTTTGAGCATCTGCTTTTGCTTGTTGGATCATTGCATCAGCTGCTTCTTTGGCTTGTTTCAAAACAGCGTCACGCTCATTACGAGCGGTAAGAATCAATTGCTCATTTCCAGCTTTTAATTCTGCCATTTCTTTGCGGGTAGTTTCTGATAACTTGATAGCCTCGTCGATAGATGCTTCACGTTCGTGCAATGATTGAACGATGGGTTTCCAAGCAAATTTGGATAGAAGGAAGAATAAAATTCCAAATACAACAACTTGCCAAAAAATTAGACCAAATTCAGGGGTGATTAACTCCATGATTATATAATTTGTTTGTGTTTTTCTTTGTTAAAAACGCAATTTAGGTCCTAATGACGCTAAATTGCGTTTCAAATGGGTGAGTTCATTTTAAAAGCTAATCTTTTAAATAACTCGCTTGTTGAATTACTTTAAAGTAACCAACAAACAAATAACTGCTGCGAAAAGAGCAACCGCCTCAACGAAAGCTGCAACGATCAACATCGCACCTTGGATTTTTCCAGAAGCTTCAGGTTGACGAGCGATACCTTCCATAGCTGAGCTACCGATGTTACCGATACCAGCACCAGCACCGATTGCTGCTAAACCTGCTCCAATACCTGCAAGACCAGTACCTACAGAAACTTCCAATAAAATTGATAAAAGTGACATACTATTTGGGTTTATAAATAAAAAAATAAAATACAATCTTAATGATGATGCTCTTCTACAGCGGCACCAATGTAGGTAGAAACCAACATGGTAAAGATAAATGCTTGGATAAAGGCAACAATCAATTCAATAACATTCATAAATAAAGAGAAAGGCACAACGGCTAATCCCAATGCAACGTTTTTGAATATAAATATCAAGGATAATAAGCTCAATAAAATAATGTGTCCAGCTGTGATGTTAGCAAACAAACGAACCATTAAAGAAAAAGGCTTCATGAAAATACCAACAATTTCAACAGGTGTTAAAATGATCAACATCCATTTCGGTACTCCCGGCATTGCAAAAATGTGTAACCAATAATTGGCTTTGCCATTTAAGTTGGTAATGAAAAACGCAATAATGGCTAAAACAGCTGTAATGGCAATGTTTCCTGTCAAGTTGGCTCCACCTGGAATTAATCCCAACATGTTATTGAACCAAATAAAGAAGAAGACTGTCAATAAATACGGCATGAACCTTCTGTAATGTTTTTCACCAATGTTATTGATCGCAATTTCATCACGAACAAAAATGATGATGGGCTCAAATAGGGATTGGATACCTTTTGGTGCTTTGTGAGGATTTGCTTTGTAAGAATTACCAATGCCAATGAAAATGCTCAACAATAAAATAGCTGAAAGGAACAAAGAGGCCACGTTTTTGGTAATGGAAATGTCAATCACTTTTTCTCCATTTTCAGCATGTATTTTACCATGCTCCAACATTAAACCTTCGTATGGAATCTCTTCGTGATGCTCGTTTTTGAAAGCGGAAGACATGAAAACCTGCAATCCAGTTGATTCTCTGTACACAATGCAAGGCAAAGGTAATGTCGCATGAAAATGTCCAATGGTGAAAAAATGCCATTCGTGCTCGTCAGCTACGTGATGAAGAATTAACTTACCTGCATCAAATTTTTCTTCTTCTGCCGGTGCAGCTGTGGCAGCATGTTCTGCAGCTGGAGCAGCTGCTTCTTCATTCGCAAAAGTGGTGAAACTGAATAGACTGAATAGTAATCCAAGGATTATATTTGAAAAATACATTTTTTGACTAGCGTTCTTTGCAGACATCTCTATTTACGTGCTTTAACTATTTGGTAATCTCTCTAACCGTTAATTCGTTGATTAACTGTTTATTAGTTGGAAATTTTGCAACAAAATGCTGTGGATTTCCCTAAAAACGTCGCAAGTTACGAAGCAAACTAATTATTTCAAAATTTGTGCTACATAAATAGAGTACAAAAAAATTACCGACGAACAAGTAAATTTCTGGGGTTTTGAAATAGGCAAAAACTCCAATGAAGATTAAGCTCGTAATAAATCGAACCGCTTGAGATGCCATGTGGAATTGTACAAAATTTTCTCGATCGTTGTTGGAGCCGATTTGGTGTAATAATTGACTTAAATAAGCTTGAAAAAAGAAAAATGCCCAAATGAATTTTACATCTGGATGCATCCACGTAACAAGTGAAGTGTAACTTAGTCCAAAAAGTACCCCCGCCAAAATGAAATAAAATGCAATTAATTTTAACATAGGGCAAATATCAGGATTTTTTCAATAGGAAGGAAAAGGTAGTAGGTAATAGGTAAAAGGTAATAGGTAATAGGTAATAGGTAAAAGGTAATAGGTAAAAGGTAATAGGAAATAGGTATCTGTTGTCTTTGTGTTAAAAATACTCATTTGTTTTTAGCACAAAGATTTTTCAACCCGACTACCTTTTTTTTTATTGGTTCAAATAGGTTTTTAACCCTTAATTCGGATTAATAGGTAAAAAAAGGTAATAGATAATAGGATAGATAAACTGTCACATATCACTAATCACTATTATACAAACAATAATTAGGTAAAAACAGAAATCATTTCTTCACAAAAATTAAATTAATCATCGGATAGACGATGAACACGGAAATTTCATCATCCTGAAACTTTTAGTGAAAAATCAGATAATTGGTGAAAAATATAAGTTGTCTTTTCGTTTTTATCCATGCTATTTTTTATGGGGAATGGGGCCCCTTACCCCCTGCAATTTAATGCTTTAAAAGTTCAAGTGTTTGATAAAATTATTGGATGGAAGGATTTTGCAAGTAAGGAACAGCAAAAACCAGAAGATAGAAAACGAGAAAAGAGTAAACGGGAAAAGAAAAGTCTACTACCTATTACCTATTACCTATTAATGCGAATTAAGAGTTGAAACTTCTAATTTTTACTTCTCTTTTTTACCGCTTTTGGCTTTGACTCAGCTGAGCCAACGCTGTTTATTCTTTTTTGGGACTTATAAATGAATTTGCGGTTAATCCGACGAAAGATTTGAACGAAGCGGTAGGCGGAGCTTTGACAATGCGCATTGGGTATGTGCGTTAGGGTCAAAGAAAATAGCCGAGAGCGTAGTGAAAATCGGTCAGTCAGCTGACTGATTCGTCTTGGATTAACTTGCGACTAATAAGTTTTTTTGTTTCTTTTTTTCTAAAAAAAAGAAATGCTTAAGAAAAAAAGAACCAACAAATTGCATTGATATAATGAATAAGGGAAATCAAAGGTAATGTCAATCTTATCCCAGTTTATTACAGATTTCAACCCTTAATTCGCATTATTACCTTTTACCTATTACCTATTACCTATTACCTTTACCTATCTTCTATCTTCTCTCTTCTACTTCCTTATCTTTTGAGATTTGAGAATTCTTTATTACTTTTGCAACCCAAGTCAATAACGCTTTGTCATTGATTTATAAAGAAGAAGGGAGAGACTAGGCTCTGTGAACTTCTGGCAACCCATCGAAAAGATCGACCCCGGTGCTAATTCCTACCCTTGGAGAATAATCTCTTTGGGAAATATAAACCAATTTGATAGCATGCAAGTAGCGTTTCATTCATTTCATTCTTCTCAACCTTTTGCCTTAGAATTAGGCGGTGAATTGCCATGTCTTGATTTAGCGTATCAAACCATTGGTAAATTAAATGCGAAGAAAGATAATGTCATATGGATTTGCCATGCGTTTACTGGATCACATGATGTCGCTGATTGGTGGCAAGGTTTGGTGGGATCAGGGAAATTATTCAACCCAGAAAATAATTTCATTATCTGTGTGAATATTTTAGGTTCTCATTACGGAACTTCTGGCCCTTTATCGATCAACCCAATTACTCAGAAGCCTTATTTTCATGATTTCCCGGAAATAACCATCCGAGATGTTGTCAATTCTTTTGAAGTACTTCGTAAAAGCCTGAAAATACACTCCATAAAAACCTGTATTGGAGGCTCTTTAGGCGGACAGCAAGCAGTAGAGTGGGCAATTATCCAACCCGAATTAATTGAAAATTTAATATTGGTTGCTACAAATGCCGTTCATTCTCCTTGGGGAATTGCTTTTAACGAGTCGCAACGAATGGCCATAGAAGTTGATCCTACTTGGAAGGAATCAAACGCACAGGCAGGCATAAAAGGGATGATGGCGGCACGGGCTACAGCACTATTGTCGTACCGGAATTATGAAACCTATCACATTACTCAATCTCGTGGGGAAAATACCTACGGTGATGCTTTAAGAGCCGTTACTTATCAACGATATCAAGGAGAAAAATTAGCAACACGTTTCAATGCTTATTCGTATTTTGTATTATCCAAAATGATGGATTCTCAAGATGTTGGAAGAAATAGGGGCGGAGTAGTACAAGCATTAAAAACAATTCAAGCAAAAACCTTGGTGATTGGGATTAAATCAGATGCTTTATTTCCCATCAATGAACAAGAGTTTTTAGCAAAACATATCCCAGGTTCTTCTTTTCAAGTCATAGACTCGCTCTACGGTCATGATGGATTTTTGATCGAAAGTGGCTTGATGACCAAAGCAGTCAGACTTTGGCAAAAACTCATTCGCCTAGAAGTAAATCCCATGGCTGAGTTTTTTAAGGAATTAGAAGCAGTTTGATGTATTTCCTATTATCTATTAATGCGAATTATGGTTTAAAACTTCTAATTAATTTTTTCTTGCTACTCTTTGTAACAATCATTATAAACTTGGCTTCGATACTTTGGTAAGCTCAGTAACCATACTTTGACAGGGTCAGCAACCGCTTACTACCACTGTTCGTAATCACAAAAACTTTTGTTCTTAAAGCTAATTAGATCTCGATACTAACGGTTAATCCGACGAAAGATTTGAACGAAGCAGTAGA
Source organism: Aquirufa sp. ROCK2-A2 (assembly GCF_054558485.1). NCBI lineage: Bacteria > Pseudomonadati > Bacteroidota > Cytophagia > Cytophagales > Flectobacillaceae > Aquirufa > Aquirufa sp. ROCK2-A2. The sequence goes on along the minus strand of NZ_JBPXKA010000002.1, from coordinate 325,177 downwards.
AGGAGCTTTGACATTGCGCATGGGAGATGTGCGTCAGGGTCAAAGAAAATAGCCGATAGCGAAGTGAAAATCGGTCAGTCAGCTGACTGAATCGTTTTGGATTAACTGGCAGTAAATAAGTTTTTTTGTCTCTTTTTTTCAAAAAAAAAGAAATGCCATGGAAAATAAATTAACCAATAAATGGCAATGCTAAATGGAATGTTGAGTTAATATTGAATATTTCAACTCTTAATTCGCATGATTACCTAATACCTATTACCTAATACCTAATACCTATTACCTATTACCTAATACCTATTACCTTTTACCTAATACCTATTACCTTTTACCTATTTACGTGTTTTTTACCTTCCTAATCATATAAAACAATAAATTCGGGAAAAAGCGTTTGACGAAAAGTCCCAATGCTTCTAGATTACCTCCTACAAAATATTCCTTTTTCCCTTGATAAATGGCTGCAACTATTTTTTCGGCTGTCTGATTAGGGTCCAGTCCCTTGGCTTGATTCGGGTCCATTTTGGCATATTTTTCGCCCTTTTCATTCATCGCATTCAAGGAAATATCGGTTTTGATATAACCCGGCAAAATCGTTGTTACTTGAATTCCAAAATTATAAACTTCCGCTCGAACCGAATCAAAAAAACCAATTAACGCATGTTTGCTGGCTCCATAGGCAGCTCTTCTCGGCGTACTTATTCGACCTGCTACGGAAGCAATGGGTACAAAAATGCCTGATTTTTGCGATTGAAAAATAGGTAAAATGTGTTGAGTTAACGAAACGATGGAAAAGAAATTGATCTCAAATAATTTGCGATAAACATCAAATTGGGTGTCCAAAACAAATGATCTTTGACTCACACCCGCATTTAATACGATGACATCTATTTGATTTGTAAACTGTTTTGCCTGATAAACCATTTCGGCATGTTGGTCCAAATGCGTCATGTCAAAAGCTAATACCAAGGTTTTAGCTCCTAAATTTTGACACATTGTAGCCACACGGTTTAGTTCATTTTCTCTACGAGCCGACAAGATTAATTGCGCACCTTCTTTGGCAAATTGAATAGCTAAAGCCTCTCCAATTCCTGAAGAGGCTCCTGTGATCCAAACGGTTTTGTTTAAAAATTTCATGCTCGATGATTGATGCCTTTTAAGCTTCTTTCAAATCTGTTTTCTTATTTTCTTGAAAGAACAAAACAAACAATAATAATACTAAAATGGCTATGCCCGCTGGAACCATCCAAACCGATTTCCAATCATGAATGCCATTGGACGTGTACATATCCAAAACAACGCCTGATAATTTTGATCCTATTCCCATTCCCACACCATAAGTTGCTAAAGTGATTAGGCCTTGAGCCGCATTCTTGATTTTTACACCCGCTTTTTGATCGGTATAAATTTGACCAGTAACGAAGAAAAAGTCAAAGCAAACACCATGCAGAATGATTCCAATGTATAAAATCCATTCCGATGAAATTCCATCTCCGTAGCCAAAACAAATAAAACGGACAATCCAAGCCACTAATCCAACAATTAACATTTTCTTAACGCCTAATTTAATAAAGGCAATGGGAATCAAAAGCATAAAAATCACTTCCGATGCTTGACCTAAAGACATTTTATTTTCCACATTTGTCATATGTGAGTCCGTCAAGGATGGATTCGCCATGGCATAGTAAAACGATAAAGGAATACAGATCAAAATAGATGAAATGAAAAAGATCAAGAAAGAACGATCTTTGAATAATTGTAAGGCATCTAATCCAACAATTTGTGAGATGGATGAATTAGCATCTGCTTTTGGAGGGGTATCCGGCAAAAAGAAGGCATAAATTCCAAGTGCAAATGAGCTAACCATGGCAATTTGAAAAATCGTTACTTGATCTCCCAAAGCCATGAATCCAATGATGTTTGTTACAACAATCCAAGCCACAGTTCCTGTCACACGAATACTAGGAAATTCCTTTTCTGGATTTTGCATTTGATTCATGGCAATCGAACTGGAAAGTGCTAAGTTGGGTGCAAAACAAAGTGTATAGGCTAAAATATACCAGAAAAAATTATCAGCATCGGTATTTTGACAAAGGAAATACAAAATGACACCACCGAGTAAATTCAGAACACCCATTACTTTTTGGGCAGAAAAAAATCGGTCTGCAATCAAACCGACAAAAAACGGAGCTGCGATGGATGCGATAGAGAAAGTGGTATATGCCATGCCTACTTGATCGCCTGTTGCATGCAGAGTGGTTAATAAATATTTACTCATTTGTCCGTACCATGCTCCCCAAGAAAAGAACATCAGAAACATCATGGACATTAATTGAAATTTTGTCGTGTTTTTCATATAAAAGGTGTTGAATTCTGTCAAAAGTACGAAATACTAATAAAATTATAATTTTTATAAATATTTTATTTTGAGTGAATCGACAAGCTTTTTAAATAGGTTTTTGGAGAATTTTCAAAAAATTGATTTAAAAGCTTTCAATTTGAATCCTGTTTTTTTCAAAAATGACAATTTTTCCTTTTTTTTCTTTCAAAATTGAAGATGGTAATGAATTTTTCAAACAGCTTAAGTATTTGATTTTCAGATATTTTTATCATTCTTTTGAGGATAAATAACAGAGAAATTTATTTTTGAAATGAATATTGTTAGTATTTTCTTGATTTCAGGTCGTCCTTCAGGTAATTTCCAAGGATCCATGACATTGTTTTTATTGCTTTTTTTGGTGATAGCATTGGCATTGATTGGAGTAGGAGTCGTGTTATTCAAAAAAAGAAAAGAGTGGATTGCTCATTCCAAAATGACTTACGGGAAAATTGTAGAGATTTCCAGACGTTATGCTAGAGATGACCATTCAGGTCGTTTTCCGATTTATTTCCCAATTGTTTCCTACCAAGTGAATGGCCGTGAATTTCGTCGTGAAGCGGATAAGGGATTAGGACAAGATTGTTTTATTGGACAAGAAATTCAAGTTCGTTATTTGTCTCAAAATCCTATGGAAGTGTCTTTAAGTGAAAATTCAGTTCCTGTTTTAAATCCAACCATCTTTTTTATCCTCGGAATATTGATGCTGATTAGCGCCTTGGCCTTAAGTGTTATATAAAATAGGTAAAAGGTAATAGGTAATAGGTAGAACGTAATAGGTAATAGGATTTTTTACTTTTCATTAATTTGTCACAAGTTCCTTTGAATCCTTCCTGTCCTTCAGTGGTAAATCATGCATTTGAACACAATGGGCACTGTTATTTCATATTTTCAGTCTTTATTTAGCGTTTTTGACTTCCATACTTTTAATGGCTCTGTAACTGAGCTAACCCATTGAGTACCTATTACCTTTTACCTATTACCTATTACCTTTTACCTATTACCTCTCTCTCCCTACCAATAAATCGGACCTTTACCCAAGTATTTTTCTGCGATTGGCATATAATAGGATTTCAATTCTTCATAATTAGGTACAACGGGCGATTTTGTATATAAATCATATTGATTGAAATCATTGATCCAATGTAAATATTGTTCATCTTTTTCAGTCATGAATTGTTTATAGCTACCGCCTGTGTGCCAAGGATAGAATGAATGATAGCGTACCATCACCATTCCTTCTTCTGGGATTGTATTGTCTTTGTGGTTGGTTAGAACTTGGTATAAATACTCGTCATGTCCCCATGCTAATTGTAAATGATCAATTCCACAGCCTTCTGAATATACGCCTAAGTCCGTATTGTAACGTGGATCTTGCATGTCAGGATTCAAAGAATTGAATTCTGGATACACACAGGTATCAGGTAATTTAGCCCCTACCACGAAGATGTCGCCAACAAGTCCCCATTGTTCTGCTTGACTAGTTCCATCTTCATCAGATCCGAATAGATACATGGCTTTTCCTAAATCGTGGATTAAACCCACCAATTGCATCCAATCTGGTCTACCAGCAGCACGAATACCTTCTGCGGATTGCAACAAATGAATAATGTTTGGCAAATTTAGATCTGGATCACTCACATCAATCAATGCATTTAAACGTTCCATCATTTCCCATAAATCCATGGGATGACTGAAGGTTAAATATTTTTTCTTCATCGATTGTACATAATCATAAGTTTGGCGACTACGCATTTTACGATAATGATCTTTTACAGCAGCTGTAATATCACCTTGTTCGTAATTTCTAAATTCTTTTTTTTCTTTGGCTAATGTTGTTTCCATAGTTTTATTTTCTTGTACTCTAATTCTTTTTCGGTTTTATGTTACCTTATATCTATACTCCGGCATCGACTACACTCAACCATCGGATACCTATTAATATTACCTTTTACCTTTTACCTATTACCTATTACCTTTTACCTATTACCTATTACCTTTTACCTATTACCTATTACCTATTACCTATTACCTATTGCCTTTTACCTATTACCTATTACCTTTTACCTTTCACCGCTACCATCCATCGTCTTTTTTGGATTTTGGTGCTGGAGCAGCTTTTTTGGGTGCTGACCAAGAGGAATTGTTGGTTGATTTTGAATTGTTTGCGGTTGTGTTGCCCTTTAGGTTGGTGCTTAAATCCACTCGACTAAATACTCTACAAATAATTTTCCATTCATCATTGACTTTTAGAAGACTAATTAAATCTATGTACTTGAAATCATCAAAACTTAATTCGGCTGTAGCTTGAGCAGAAATTCCTGCATAGGAATAATTCAGGAGTTTGGTACTTGCCTTTGCGCCACCTACTGGAGTTTTGGCAATGAACGATTTAACGGGGAAATCTTGAATTTTACCTGTTGTCGTATTAACCGTTCTCAAAATAGCTCCTGGATGAAATGCTTTGTTTAACATGGAAGTATCGCCTTTGGTAATTCCATCTAAATAATTGTAAACGGCATTTTTGATGGCTTCATCATCGCTTTGTGCAGACGCAAAAAGGGGCAGACAAAACAAAAGAGAGAAGAACAGGAATTTTGAGGATGTTTTCATGGTTTTGTATTTAGTTTCCTCCGCCAGTAAACTCCAATGGAAGTGGTTCACCTTTCATAAAAAGGGATGCCTTTTCTGGATAGAGGATGGATTGTGCAATATTGATTTTCGCCAACGAATGATTGGCCATATTTCCTAAAATGATAATCGCCGAATTGTCTTTGGCATTGTGTAAATAGTAGTTTTTAAAACCATGCCACCAACCTGTGTGGTAAGTAAGCCATTCTCCGTTTTCTAATTGAGTCAAACGCCAACCAAATCCATAATTTTTTGGCAAGGTTTTAGGGACAACATGTTGTGGAGTAAATGCTTCGGCCAAAGTGCTTAATTTAACGAGTTTTTCTTCGTTCAGCGCCATGTCCCAATGATGCATGTCTTCAACTGTCGAATAAATTCCTTTATCACCCACCACACCGTCTAAATGGTCAAATCCAACCACCGCAGGTGCACCTCTTCTGGGTGAATATCCAGTTGCAGCGGTTTTTAACATTTCAGGATGCATGGGGTCATAGACGAAAGTTTCATGCATATCAGAAGGGTCAAAAATATTTTTTTTGAGATAAGCTCTGAAATTTTGACCACTTAATTTTTCGACAATATAGGCAAGCAATAAATAATTGGTATTGTTATAACTGAACTTTGCATTAGGTCTATAGTCAATCCTAGGTTTAAAACGAAGCATTAATTCGACCACCTTTGTATTGGTCAGTGGTACTTTTTTGTCGTAATATTTATCTAGGCAATAGGCATAATTGGGTAAACCTGATTTATGCGTTAATAAGCTTCGGATAGTGATCGAACTATCGTAGGGGAAGTTAGGGATGTGTTTAAAAACAGGATCATCGTAGTTCAGTAGGTTTTTTTCTTTCAATTGCATGATGGCAACTGCGGTGAATTGTTTTGAAACAGAAGCAAGTTGGAAATGCGTATGTGGCTTAATGGGGTCTTTGGTAAAGTAATTAGCAAAGCCAAATGATTTTTGATATATGACTTTACCGTATTGTGCAATGAGTACCGAGCCATTAAAGCCGTTTGTTTTATGCAGTTTTTGGAAGAAAGTGTCCAATTTTACCGCTTTTTGTTGAGCGACTGTTGGATTGTAAAGAGCCGCTAAACTATCATTTTTTCTTTCAGCTTGTGTCGAGAATTCAAATAAATGGCCAGGTTGATGTGAACAAGCAAGCAAGCCAATGAAAAGGCAACATGAAAAAAGAAAAATGGAATGGGTAAATGTTTTCACAATATTTTTAAAATACTTTATAGATGTAGCAAGATACTTGAAATGCCTTTTTTTACCAAGTTAATCGACAGGAAATTTTAATACTTACCTTTGCAGAAGATTTTAAACATCCGAAAATGAAATCGATAGGTGTGTACATACTATTATTCCTTTTGAAAATATACCAGGGAATGATTTCTCCTTTTTTGCCGAATGCTTGTCGGTATCAACCTACATGTTCGGAATATGCGAAACAAGCATTGATCAAATACGGGTTTTTAAAAGGAATTGGTTTGGCGGCCAAACGAATTTCTTCTTGTCATCCTTGGGGTGGAAGTGGGCATGATCCGGTGCCTTGATGAAATATGCCATTTTTTAGCAATCCATTTGATCATAACCTTCATATATATACGTTTTTAATTTTTTTCAACTAGCACAGCTAAGAAAATTTATAAATTGTATTATTTATATAATAAGATTTTTTAATTTCAATTATTTCGGTAATATATTGCCGAAAAATAATCAAAAAAAAATTAAAAATATTTTATATTGAAAAAATACAATAGAATTGAGGTTGTATTGGGTGTTTTGTTCTTATGCTCAGCTTGAAAAAGTCTATTTAAGTCAAATTGGTAATATTTTCACTATTCCAATAATCAGTTATACACTGTGCTACTAGTTGCGAAAATCTGATTTTCGTGCAATTTTTTTTCGCCTAAAGTCTATTTAATCTTTGTAGACCTATTTTTTTATCTGAATTTTAATGTTTTTTTTTGCAACGGTTTTGAAAACAGATGTACTTCTTTTTTGAAGACAGTCGAGTCTAAAACTTGAAACAAAAACTGAATTACTCTCAAAAACAAAACCATTAGTATTTATTCATTCATTTAAACCCTTAATTTTTCACTTATGATTCATTCTTACGAAAGAGTGGATCGCCTTGTGCGATCAGGTGCAAGTAAGCTGAGCTTTTCTAAAGTTTTCAGCCTTGCTATTGCGCTTTTAATTTCCTTGGGTGCTTTTGCTCAAGATGTGGTTACAGGAAAGGTTACTGACGCAGCTGATGGGTCAGGCATTCCTGGTGTTTCAATTGCGGTTAAAGGTACTACCAAAGGTACTCAAACTGACGTTAATGGAACTTACAAAGTAAACGCTTCGAAAGGTGCTACTTTGGTATTTAGTTTTGTTGGATACGTAAAAAAAGAAGTAGTAGTAGGTGCTTCTACTTTAAATGTAACTTTATCTGCTGATAACAAGGCTTTGGAAGAAGTAGTAGTTGTTGGTTACGGTACAGTTAAGAAAAAAGATTTAACTGGAGCTGTTACAACGATTGGTACAAAAGATTTCCAAAAAGGTATCGTTACTTCTCCTGAGCAATTATTACAAGGTCGTGTAGCTGGTGTTCAGATTACACAATCAAGTGGTGAGCCAGGTGGAGGAATCAACGTACGTATTCGTGGTACATCTTCTGTATACGGTGGTAACCAACCTTTATTCGTAATTGACGGAGTACCTCTTTCATCAGATGCAACTGCAGGTGGTGTATCAGGAACTTCTTTAGGTTCTCAACCTCCAAAGAACCCTTTAAACTTTTTGAATCCAAATGATATCCAAAGCATTGACATCTTAAAAGATGCTTCTGCAACAGCTATCTACGGTTCTCGTGGTGCTAACGGTGTTGTTATCGTTACTACTAAAAAAGGAACAGGAAAAGGTTCTTTAAACTATGATGTTTCTTTCGGTGTTTCAAACATTACAAAGAAATATGATTTATTAAGTACTGAAGAGTATAAAAAAGTAGCTTTGCCAGCACAAAATTTAGGTTCTAGCACCAACTGGCAAAACGAGTTATTCAGAACAGCTATTACTAAGCAACATAATTTATCTTATGGTGGTGGTGATGCTTCTGGTAACTACCGTGTATCTTATGGTATCTTAGATCAAGAAGGTATCATCAACCGTTCATCTGTTAAAAGAAATAACTTATCATTCTCTGGTGGTAAAAAATTCTTTGGAGATCGTTTGAATTTGAACTCTAACTTAACTGTTTCTAGTTCAGAAGATTCTGGCTTACCAAATGGTCAAGATTCAGGTTTTGAAGGTGATTTATTAGGTGGTGTTTTGAAATCAAACCCTACTATGCCAGTTAAAAATGCTGATGGAACTTACTATCAGTATTCTACTGCTGAATTAAACCCAATGGCTTTATTGAATTTATCAAAAGATAACACAAACACTTTGCGTGCTTTGGGTAACTTCAATGCTGAATTGCAATTGGCTAAAGGTTTGAAATTCAAAACTGTTGTTGGTTTTGATCAGTCTATGTCAACTCGTAAGGCTGCTTTCTCTAAGGACTTAGTTGTTTCAGGTATCAAAGATTTAGGGCGTGCTTCTATCTCTGATATCATCACAAACAATCAGTTATGGGAAAACTACTTTACTTATGATAAAGATTTCTCAGGTATTTCTTTGAATGCTATGGCTGGTTATTCATATCAATCATTTGCTTACGAAGGAAAAAATATTCAAGCAACTAACTTTAGAACAAACGATTTAGATATCATGTTGAACAACATGGCTTCTACTCAATTTGGTTCAGGTAAAGTAGGTGCTTTCGTTTCAAATACATTTGGAACTAAAGATGAATTACAATCTTATTTCGGACGTGCTAACGTTTCAGTGAATGACAAATATTTATTGACTGCTACTCTACGTGTCGATGGTTCTTCTAAATTTGGTGGTTCAAACAAGTATGGTTATTTCCCATCTTTCGCTGCTAAATGGAAGTTATTGAAAGAAGATTTCATGCCAAAAGATATCTTTGATGATTTAGCTTTACGTGTTGGTTATGGTGTTACGGGTAACCAAAACATTCCTCACAACTTATATGATCAACGTGATCGTTATTCTGATTGGGGAACAAACAATGATGCTCAAGAAATTTCAGGTGGTGGTTTAAACCCAGTTACTTTCTCAAATCCTAATTTGAAATGGGAAACTACTGCATCTACTAACATCGGTATTGATTTTGCTATCTTGAAAAACCGTTTAAGCGGTTCAGTTGAGTTCTACCAAAAGAATACAAAAGATTTGTTATTCCAAGTTATCTCTGCTCAACCTGCTCCAACTCCATTTGCTTGGAAAAACTTGGATACGGATATCGAGAACAGAGGGGTTGAGGTTAACTTAACTGGTGTAATCGTTGATAACGCTAACTTCACTTGGGAAGCATTATTAAACGTAGCTCAAAACTCTAACATGGTAAACAACTTAGGCGGGGTTTATGATACAGGTGCTATTTCTGGACAAGGTTTAACGGGTGCATTTGCTCAACGTATCGCTGCAGGCCAACCTTTATTCTCTTTCTTCTTACGTGAGTTTGGTGGATTTGATGCAACTGGTAACTCTATTTACCCATCAGGTGACTTCCAAAGTTTCGTTGGAATGTCTGCATTGCCAACTTTAACAGGAGGTTTGACTAACAACTTCAAATACAAAAACTTTGATTTAAGTTTATTCTTCAACGGAGTATTTGGAAACTATATTTACTCAAATACTGCTAATGCTTATTTCACTAAAGGTGCTTTGAACAACGGTCGTAACGTAACTCGTAATGTAGTTGGATTGAACGAAGGTGCATACAATGCTCCAGAAGTTTCAACTCGTTTCATTGAGAAAGGTGATTTCGTTCGTCTTCAAAACTTAACTTTAGGATACAAAGTTCCTACTAAAGGTAAAGTATTGTCAGGTCTTCGCTTATATGTGTCAGGTCAAAACGTATTGACTTTCACAAACTACTCAGGTCAAGATCCTGAGGTTAGCACAAACAAGTCTATCAACGGTATCTCTTCTGCAGGTATTGATTATCAGGCTTACCCTCGTGCAACTACTTGGACAGTTGGTGCTAATTTTTCATTCTAATTTATTAATCAAAAAAAAATGAAAAGATATATTTTATTAAGTGTTTTCGCGGGACTTTCTTTAGCTTCAGTTACTTCATGTACTGATTTAGAAGTAAAAGAAATTGATTCGATAAAGCGTGTTTCAACTGGATCAGGTTATACTCCAGGTAATGCTACTCAATTATTAGAGTCGGCTTATAAATCATTGTCTACTTTTAACGGACAAGATAACATCTATGCATTAGGTGAGCATACAACTGCTGAAATGATTCCTCCTACACGTGGTGTGGATTGGGGTGATAATGGAGTTTGGAGAACGTTGGATCAACATACTTGGGATGCAACGCACTCTTGGAACCAAAATGCTTGGAATGGTTTACACTCAAGCGTATTTAAGTGTAATGAAATTTTAGCTGCAAGTCCATCTCCTTTACAAGCTGCTGAAGCGAAATTCATTCGTGCATTATTTATGTACTATGCAATGGATTTCTGGGGACAAGTTCCTTTCAGATTAGTAACTGAAGGTGTGAATGATAATCCAAAAGTTTATACTCGTTCTGAGGCTTTTGATTTTATCGTTAAAGATTTGACAGAAGCGTTACCTGCTTTACCATCTTTTGGTCCTGCTGGCGCAACTGGAAAAGCATCGAAAGCGGCTGCTAATTTCTTATTAGCTAAATTGTATTTGAATAAAGCGGTTTACAAAGGTGCTCCTGCTTTAACTTATACTTTTGATAATGCTGATATGGCGAAAGTTGTTTCTTATGTAGATGCAATTTCTGCTGATGGATTTACGTTTGATTCAGATTATTTCAACATCTTCTCTAAAAATTCTCAATCTGAGATTATTATGAAAGTGGATGAAGGAGATGCTTCAACTCGTTATTACATGACTCTTCACTATGGTCAAGATCCTTCTGGTTGGAATGGTTTTGCTACTTTAGGAGATTTCTATAATACATTTGATGCTTCTGATGCTCGTCGTGGAAAAGCTCCAAAATTAGATGGATCTAAGTATGCAGGTATCGGTTGGGGTTTCTTAAAAGGACCACAATTCAATGCTAATGGTACTCCATTAATTGATGAGCGTTCTAAAAAACAATTGGATTTCTCTGCTGATGTTAAATTGGCAGGTGCTTTGACTCACGAAGGTATCCGTGTTATCAAATGGCATCCAACTGACGCTGGAAAAATGATCTTATTCCGTTATTCTGAAGCTGCTTTGATGAAAGCTGAAGCTTTAGTTCGTTCTGGAAAAGCTGCTGATGCATTAACTTTGGTTAATTCTATGCGTGCTGCTCACGGTGCAAACGCTTTAGGTTCTGTTACAGTAGACGGAGTTTACAAAGAGTGGGGTAATGAAATGTATTGGGAAGGTATGAAACGTACGGTTGAGATCCGTCATGGTAAATTTACTTCTGGAACTGGTGTTTTAGATAGCAAAAAATCTGACGTGAATACTTTATTGTACCCTATTCCTGCTTCTGCAGTTGTTTCAAATCCAAACTTGAAACAAAATCCTGGATACTAAGAATTATTCATTTAATGAATGTAGGAAATGCTCGATTAATCGAGCATTTCCTTTTTTTACCAAGTGTATTAATTGTAATTTTGTGTCATGTTTAATACCATATCAAAAGCCTTTATTCGTATTTTTTCTTTCGGTTTTCTTACCATCTCTATATTCGCATGTAATTCCGAGCAAATAGATATGTCCAAAGTTGATGCGGAACTTTCATCTTTGAAAGATCATGAAGCTAAAATTTTGGTTAAAATCGATGGAGAAAAATTTTATTCCGATTCTTCTACTTTCTCTGGGAGTGTCCAATTAAGGTCTTCTTCCATTCGTGCCAATCTGTATGACGCAAAAAGAAGTAATGTGATTTTTTCAGTCATGGCAAATGATTGGTTTAAAAAATCCAAAAAAGTTTTTCAAGTGAAAAATGGAGAAACAACCAGCGTCAATGTATTGGTTGGTAAAATTACCCATGCTGCCCAAAACAAAGGTTTAGGGTATTTATTCGTGAATGGAGAATGTGAAATCGTTTCCTTCACCCAAGATCAATTAGTGGCAAAATTTGAAGGACTTACTTCCGAGTATATGTCTATTTCAGATCCATCTAAATGGCAAAAAATTCAAGGCCTAATCATTATAAAAAAACCAGATTATCAGTTGATGGAACTTTCCGAAACTGATTATTTTTCAGCTAAATAATTTTAATTAAATGAAATTACGACAAGCATTTTTTGGTCTATTCATACTATTGACTTCTATATTATCTTGCAAAGGACCCAAGGGAGATACTTTGTTTGAATTGATGGACGGTGGTGATACAGGTATTGATTTCCAAAATCAAGTAAAAAACAGAGAAGATTTTAACATTTTCAATTACCGTAATTTTTACAATGGCGGAGGAGTAGGAGTAGGAGATTTAGATAATGATGGACTCGCAGATGTATTTTTTACATCCAATATGGGATCCAACAAATTGTATAAGAACAAAGGAAATTGGAAGTTTGAAGATATGACCGCCATTGCCGGTGTTTCTGGCAAAGGTAAATGGGGAACAGGGATTGTCATGGTGGATATTAATCTAGATGGATTATTGGATATTTATGTATGCAATGCTGGTTATCAAAAAGGTGTTCCGCAAGGAAATGACTTGTATATCAATAAAGGCAATTTCCAGTTTGTGGAATCTGCCAAAGAATATGGTTTAGACGATCAGGGCTACACCACCCATGCTGCCTTCTTGGATTATGATTTGGATGGTGATTTGGATTGCTATATTTTGAACAATAGCTTTATCCCCGTAAATACCTTGAATTATTCAAATAAAAGAGATTTGCGCGCGGAAGATTGGCCTGTGAAAGATTTCTTGAAAGGCGGTGGCGATAAATTATTGCGAAATGATCAAGGTAAATTTGTAGATGTTACCAAAACCAGTGGGATTTATTCCTCTCTTATCGGTTTTGGATTAGGCGTTTTAGTGGGTGATGTGAACAATGATACCTATCCGGATATTTATGTTTCAAATGACTTCTTTGAAAAAGATTATTTATACATCAATCAAAAAAATGGAACGTTCAAAGAAGAAATAGAACAACGAATGGACCATTTAAGTATTGCTTCCATGGGAGCAGATATGTCTGATATCAACAATGATGGTAAACAAGAAATATTTACCACAGAAATGTTGCCAAGAGGAGAGGAGAGATTAAAAACCACCACTTCCTTTGAGAATCACTATGTGGCTAAATTGAAAAATGATTTAGGATTTTATCACCAACTTCAACAAAATTGTCTGCAATACAACAATGGCGATGGTAGCTTCAGTGAAATTGCCAATTATGCGGGTGTAGGATCGTCCGATTGGTCCTGGGGAGCCTTGATGTTTGATGCTGACAATGATGGTTTTAATGATATTTATGTATCCAATGGTATCTACCACGATGTGATTAATCAGGATTTTATCGACTTTTTTGCCAATGATTTGGCGCAAAAAATGGTGATGTCAAAAAACAAAACCAAAATGGATGACATCATTAATAAAATGCCTTCAACTCCTATTCCGAATAATTTCTTTCACAATAATAAGAATTTGAAATTCACAGAATCTTCCATGGATTTTGGTTTTGATACGCCTTCTTTTTCCAACGGAGCCGCTTATGCGGATTTAGACAACGATGGTGATTTAGATTTACTTGTCAATAACGTAAACCAACCTTGTTTTGTCTATCAAAATCATACCGAAAAGAAGAAAAATGAAAATAACTATATTCAAATTTCTTTGAAAGGAGATAAAGCAAATCCTTTTGCCATTGGCGCAATGATCAAGGTTTATGCGAATCAACAACAATACACGAGATACATTGCACCTTCTCGCGGTTTTCAATCGAGCACCGAGTATAAACAGTCCATTGGCTTAGGAGCTACATCAAAAATCGATTCACTTCAAATTATATGGCCGAATGGTTTAACAAGTTCTCTTCCAGCACCCAAAGTCAATAGTTTGCTGAAATTGGATATTTCCACAGCAAAAAAGCAGGTAATTCCTCGGGCAGATTTGAATTCACCCCTTTATTTTCAAACAGCTGCCAATCCTTTTGAAAAGCATGTTGAAAACCCATACGAAGATTTCTACAACGAAAGGAATATTCCTTACATGATTTCAGCCGAAGGACCCAAGGCTTCTATAGGAGATGTGAACAAGGATGGACAAATGGACGTTTTTATTGGCGGTGCCAAAAACCAGCCAAGCCAGTTATATATGTCTACAGGTTCTTCTTTCGTACTCAAACCACAACAAGTATTCAAGAATTTAGCCTATTTCGAAAATACAACATCAACCTTTTTTGATGCCGATAAGGATGGCGATTTAGATCTTTATTATGGAGTCGGCGGAAATGAATCAGATGCCAATTCAAGGGATTTTATAGACCAATTACTATTGAATGATGGGAAAGGTAATTTCACTTTAGCAGCTGGTTATTTACCCTTCAAGAATACCAACTCCACCTTTGCCAAACCTCTTGATTTGGATGGGGATGGTCATTTAGATTTGATTGTAGGAAGTAGAAGTGTGCCGAAGCAATTTGGTATGCCTGCGGATTCCTATGTGTGGATCAATAATGGACAAGGTAAATTTACCGATCAAACGGCCCAATTAGCTCCTGATTTTAAAGGATTGGGTATGGTGAAAGATTTCGTGATGATCGATTTGAACAACGACAAAAAAGAAGAGATTGTTATTGTTGGTGAATTTATGGCTCCTACCACTTTTTATATCGAAAATGGAAAATTGCTTAAAAAAGAAAATGCACTGAGTAAACTGAACGGTTTGTGGTCTGCTATTTCAACAGCCGATTTTAATCAAGATGGGAAGCCAGATCTTGTAATAGGCAATATTGGACAAAATTCTTCTTGTTTCAGTTCTAGCATTTTGCCAATCAAAACATGGGTATTTGACTTTGATAATAATGGGACAACCGATAAAATATTGAGTAAAACAATCGGAGAAAAAGATGTTCCATTCTTCTTGAAAAGAGAAATGGCTGAACAATTTCCTGCGCTTAAAAAAGAAAATTTATCGCATGGCGATTATGCCAAACGTGTATTGTCGGATCTGTTTCCAGAAAGCTTGCTTTCTACTGCCAAATCAAGTCAAGTGTCTTTTAATGAATCCATTATCGCTCTTTCCCAGGGAAATGGAAAATTTGAGCTGATCAATTTGCCGGCTGAAGCGCAGTTCTCTAGTTTGCAATCCATACTTTGTCAAGATTTCAATAAAGATGGTAAAATAGATATTTTGGCAGCCGGTAATTCAATGCATTTTATACCCATGTTCGGTCGTTTAGATGCCAATAAAAGTGCCCTTTTCTTAAATAAAGGCAAAGGCCAATTTAACTTTGTACCCAATGCTAAAAGTGGGATGTATCTAAAAGGAGAGGTTAAACAATTGTTGAGTCTAAAAATGAAAAATAAGAATGCGATTTTGGCCTTGATTAACAACTCGAAACCTTCTTTTTATTCTGTTTTATAAAGGAAATTGTCAATGAAAAATCGTTTTTTTCTAGGATTTTTATGTTCAATCATTCTTTTTTCTTGTTCCCAAAACGAGCAAGAAAAACCCCTTTTTAGGTTATTGAATTCTGAAAAAACAGGATTAAATTTTTCCAATGATTTATCACCCACCAATCAAAAAAATATTTTCACCTACATGTATTTTTACAATGGAGGGGGAATGGGTGCAGCGGATTTGAACAATGATGGATTAATCGATTTATGTTACACGGCTAATTTAGGACAAAACAAGATTTTCCTGAATCAAGGCAAACTTCAATTCAAAGATGTAAGCGCAGAAACCGGATTTAATCAGGGTAAAGCTTGGTCAAATGGCGTTTCGATTGTAGATATCAATCAGGATGGTTTATTGGATATTTATGTTTCTCAAGCAGCTGGTTTTGACTTTTTGCATGGACATAATTTATTGTACATCTGTCAAAAAATAAGTTCTACCGGTGTTCCTATTTACGCTGAAAAATCGGAAGAGTATGGCTTAAATGTTATGGCATTAGGTACCCAAGCGGCATTTTTTGACCAAGATTTGGATGGCGATTTGGACTGTTTTTTATTGAATCATTCTGTTCATCAAAATGGAACATTTGGTTTTCGTTCCAATTTTCAGGGAAAGTTCCATCCTTTAGCGGGTGATCGTTTTTTGGAAAATGTGAATGGGAAATTTGTTGATAAAACAGAAAAATCGGCCATTATTAGCGATGTACTGGGGTATGGATTGGGTGTGGCAGTGTCTGATATTAATTTAGATGGTTACCCAGATATGTACATCGGCAATGATTTTCATGAAAATGATTATTTGTACATCAACAATCAAAAGGGTGGTTTTACGGAGAATTTGGAGAAATCCATGATGCATACTTCCCAGTTTTCCATGGGAATTGATATTGCCGACATTAACCAAGATGCCTATCCAGAAATTATTTCTTTGGATATGTTGCCAAGTGATCGCCAAATTTTGAAACGTTCAGAAGGAGAAGATTCATACAATATTTTTCAATACAAAATTCGTCAAGGCTACAATCATCAATTTGCCAGAAACAATTTGCAATTAAACAGAGGCGCCAATTGTCAATTTTCTGAAATCGGATTGTTGTCTGGGATTTACGCCACCGATTGGTCCTGGTCCCCGCTGTTTTTCGATTTCCAAAATGATGGTCTTCGCGATTTATTCATCAGTAATGGTATTCCCAAGCGAATGAATGATATCGATTATATTCAATTTGTTTCCAATGAAGAAGTTCAACGAAAAATTGAAGCGAAAAAAATAGATGAGAATGATGTTAGTTTATCCGACTTATTGCCCGAAATCAAATTGCCCAATCGGTTTTTTACCAATTCCGGCGATTTGAAATTCAATGATTCGGGTAATCAAATTGAAGGAAATGAAAATTCGTTTTCCAATGGTGCGATTTATGCTGACTTGGATAATGATGGTGACTTGGATGTTGTGACCAATAATATCAATCAAAATTCCTTTGTTTATGAGAATCTGACGGACTACCAAAAAGGTAAAACGGATTATCTAAAAGTACAGTTAAAAGGGGCAGCTGGAAACTTGAATGCCATAGGCGCGAAAATTTGGATTTACACCAAAAGTGGACTAAATGTTCAGCAAAAATTTCCGGTTCGTGGATTTCAATCTAGCATGGAAATTCCCATGCATATTGGATTGGGAAATGCCGCAAAAATTGATTCCATTCTATTGGTTTGGCCGGATAATACCTATCAAAAAATTGATCATCGAAAAGATTTAAGGAATCTGACAATTGCTTATCGTCCATCGCTTCCTCATTTTGATTATCCTCGTCATTTAAAACAATTGACCCAAAATTTTCCTTTCTTGGATGAAACGAAGTCGCATGGTTTGAATTTTGTTCATCAAGAAAATAATTACAATGAATTTGATCGAGAGGCCTTAATTCCACATTTGGCATCTGCAGAAGGTCCTGCCTTGGCAGTTGGGGATTTAAATGGAGATGGTTTGGAGGATATTTTCGTAGGAGCAGCGAGGGATGAAATCTCCAAAATATTTTTACAAAATTCATCGGCAAAATTTGCAGAGAAAAAGGAGGAAAGTTTAATCCTGGATAAAGCGCATGAGGACGTGGATGCTCTGATAGCTGATTTTAACGGGGATAAGAAAAATGATTTGTTTGTGTTGTCTGGTGGAAATGAATTTAGTGGTAACTCAGCCATGTTGGCACCACGTTTGTACCTTAATTCCTCGTCCAAATGGGTGAAAAATAACAATGCCTTTCAAGGAATTTTTGTAAATGGTTCTCGAGCCTTGGCTTTTGATTTCAATAAAGATGGTTTTATGGATATTGTCATCGGTGGTAGGGCAATTCCTTTTGAATATGGAAATCCGCCAAGATCGTATTTCTTGAAAAACGATGGAAAAGGGAATTTTATAGATGTGACTTTTCAAACCGCTCCTGAGTTTAAAAATATCGGGATGATCCGAAATTTGGAATTAGTAGATATCGATCAGGATCATGATTTGGATATCATCGCTTCCGTGGAATGGGAAAAGTTGATGTACTTCGAAAATAAGTCTGGGAAATTTAAGAAAAAGGAAATTAGCAAAGAAAATGGTTGGTGGACTTCAAGCAAAACCATTGATGTGGATTTAGATGGTGATTTAGATATAATTGCTGGAAATTTGGGCCAAAATTCTCGGCTAAAACCTACACTTGATTTTCCAGTTCGAATGTACATTGGTGATTTTGATTCTAACCAAAAAGTAGATCAAGTATTATCGTATTATTTGGAAGGCGAGGAAATTCCATTTGCTAATAAAATGGAAATGGAAAAACAATTTCCAATCATCAAAAAGCAATTTATTTATGCCAAAGATTTTGCAAAAGCACGGATCAAAGATTTTATGGATGGAAAGTTCAAGTCAGGGAAAGTGTTGGAAGCAAGTGATTTTTCAAGTAAAATCTTTATCAATGATGGGCATGGACAATTTTCTGAAAAAGTACTTCCTTCGCTCGCACAAGTAAGTCCAATTTTTGCCATTCAGCAAGTGGATATTAATCATGATAAGTTGCCGGATTTTGTTTTAGGTGGTAATTTTTACCCTTGTAATATCCAAATGGGTCGATATGATGCCGATTATGGAACGATTTTAATTAATCGTGGCAAAGGCAATTTTGAAACAAGCACACAAAATAATTTAACCATTAGTGGACAGATTAGGCATATCTTGCCCATTCAAATCAAAGGTAAAATTTCTTATATTTTTGCGAGAAACAATGAAAGTCTTCTTTTGTTGAGCCAACAAAATTAGCTGCAGAAAAATAGTCAAAAAGGTATGCTTGCATAACACTTTTTTTTTATGCAAATTTGTCGAGATAAATTTTTTAACTATGGCAAAAGAATACGACCGCAGAAATCTTGACTTTATTTTAAAAGAAGTTTTTGATTACGGACAACTTTGTAAACATCCTTATTATGCTGATTACGCTCCTGATATGTTTGATATGGTGCTTGATTCAGCGGAATCCATCGCAGAAAAACATCTTCGTCCACATTTTGTAGAGGCTGATCGTAAGCAGGCTGAATTGGTCAATGGAACAGTACAGGTTCATTCTTCTGTAGAAGCCTATGTGAAAGAAATGGGTGAATCAGGAATGATTGGTGCGACTTTTAGTTATGAAGAAGGCGGCCAACAATTACCATCCATTGTAGGAGGTGCGCATGAATTTATTCGTGGTGCTGCCAATAATTCGATTGTGATGTTTACAGGGTTAAGTAATGGGGCGGCTCATTTGATTGCTAGTTTTGGATCGAAAGAATTGCAACAACAATTTGTGCCAAATATGATGTCGGGTAAGTGGACCGGAACCATGTGTCTAACAGAGCCACAGGCGGGAAGTTCCTTGAACGATGTTGCTACACAAGCCAAAGATCTGGGAAATGGCACTTTTTCCATCAAAGGCCAAAAAATATTTATCTCAGGTGGTGATAATCATTTTTCAGAAAATATCATTCACTTGGTTTTAGCAAGATTAGAGGGTGCACCGAAAGGAACCAAAGGTATATCGCTTTTCGTCGTTCCAAAAAATATTCAAAAAGAGGGTCAATGGGTGAACAATCAAGTTCTTTCCATGGGATTGTATCATAAAATGGGACAAAAAGCTACTCCAGCTTTGCATTTGTCCTTCGGAGATAAAGGGGATTCCATCGGTTATTTGGTAGGAGAACCGAATAAAGGATTGTCCTACATGTTCCAAATGATGAACGAAGCACGTTTAGGAGTAGGTATGGGCGGTGCCTATATTGCTTCAGCGGCGTATCATTTTTCAAAACAATACGCCAATGAAAGATCTCAAGGTCGTTCTTTGAAAAATAAAGATCCTGAAACTCCCCCCACTTTAATTAAAAATCACCCAGATGTTCAACGTTTGTTGTATTCCCAAAAGGCTATTTTTGAAGGTGCTATGGGACTTTTATTTCAATGCTTTTTGTGGGACGATTTAGCTAAGTGTTTGGATGGAGAGGAAAAAGAAAATTATCATCTTTTGTTAAATCTGATGACTCCTGTGGCGAAAACCTATCCAGCTGAAATGGGCCAAGTAGCGGTTAATCAGGGACTTCAAGTTTTAGGAGGTTATGGTTATACCGAAGATTTTCCATTGGAGCAAATGGCCAGAGATTGTCGGATTATGTCTATTTATGAAGGTACCACCGGTATTCATGGTTTAACATTGCTAGGTCGTGAAATTCCTAGTCACCAAGGAAAGGCTTTGAAGGTTTTATCTAAAATGATGTTGGATGATGTGGCAAAGGCTTCATCGGATGAAAAATTAGCGCCATATGCTTCTTTACTCCAAAAGGAAATTGAAAATTTGGGCAAAATTACCATGCATAAATTAGGAATAGCGGCTCAAGGAAAAACGGTTGAATTTTTAGCCGATTCAAGTTTATACATGGAATTATTTGGTTTGGTCATCGTTGCATGGCAGTGGTTGAAACAAGGCGCTGTTGCATCAAATAAATTAAATGCAGGTGGATTGTCTGCCAGTGATTTATCTTTTTATGCTGATAAAATTCATACCATGAAATTCTTTTATCATTATGAACTACCTAAATCCTTGGGATTGAGTCAAAGATTGCTAGATTCCGAGAATTTGACCATATTTGAAGATTAATTCATCAAAAAATAACATGAAAAAACTATTCTGCTTAAATTTCCTTTTATTCCTAGGTTTCACTAGTTGGGCGCAAACTAAATCCAATTACAATGCCTACGAATTGTTCCATCCTTTGTGGAATTATCAGTCCAACTCTCCATATCGTTCTGGTTCTGGAATTCCAGGCCCAGCTTATTGGCAAAATTCTGCTGATTATAAAATCAATGTTTCTTTGGATGAGAAAGCAAATAAAGTTAGCGGAGATGTAGAAATTACCTATAAAAACAATTCACCTGATAAATTATCTTTTTTGTGGCTACAATTGGATCAAAACCAATTTAATACGCAATCTAGAGGTAGTAAAACTACTCCTCCCGCAGGCGGTCGGTTTGGTAACATTGGCTTCGATGGGGGATATCAAATTGAGAGTGTTAGTTTAGATGGGAAACCGGCTAATTTCATCGTGGAAGATACCCGCTTACAAATTCGTTTGGCTTCTGCTTTGGCCGAGAAATTGGGTGTAGCAAAAATTAAAATCAGCTATTCATATACTCCGCCTAAAAATGGTTCGGACCGAACAGGATTACAGGAAACAAAAAATGGTACCATTTTCCAAATGGCACAGTGGTTCCCACGGATGTGTGTATATGATGACATAGAAGGTTGGAATGTTTTACCTTATTTAGGTGCTGGCGAGTTTTATTTGGAGTATGGGAATTTTGAGTATTCGATAAATGCTCCAGCAAGTCATATCGTAGTCGGTTCTGGTGAATTGTTGAATCCAAGTGAAGTATATACTTCTGAACAAGTCAAACGTTGGAACGCGGCTGCTCAATCGGATCAAACGGTGGTAATTAGAAGTGCGGAAGAAGTAACTAATCCATCTTCACGTCCTGCTAAGGAACGTTTAACGTGGAAATTTAAATGTCAAAATGCCAGGGATGTTGCTTTTGCTAGTTCAACCGCCTTCATCTTAGATGCTGCTCGTATCAATTTGCCAAGTGGAAAAAAAGCGATGGCTGTTTCAGCATATCCAGTGGAATCCAACGGTACAAATGCTTGGGCAAGATCTACAGAATACGTAAAGGCATCTATCGAGTATTATTCCAATTGGTTATACGAATATACTTATCCGGTAGCTACTAATGTGGCAGGAATTGTGTCGGGTATGGAATATCCAGGAATTATTTTCTGTGGATTTGAGGACAAAACTGCTAGTTTGTGGGGAGTAACGGATCATGAATTTGGGCACAATTGGTTTCCGATGATTGTTGGAAATAACGAACGAAAATTTGCTTGGATGGATGAAGGTTTCAATACATTTATTAACTTTTATTCAACAGATGCCTTCAATAAAGGAGAATATAAAAATCGCAAATTTGATATGCATCAAATTGCCAAATCGATTTTTAGAGAAACAGCTGATCCTATTATGTCAATTCCTGATGTCATTCAAGCTAGAAATTTGGGTTGGGAAGCATATAATAAACCAGGAATGGGATTAAAGATTTTGCGTGAGCAAATTATTGGAGCTGATCGTTTTGATTATGCCTTCAAAAATTATATTCAAAAGTGGGCATTTAAGCATCCAACTCCAATGGATTTCTTTAAAGCTATGGAAGATGGTGCGGGTGAAGATTTAGGATGGTTTTGGAAAGCATGGTTTTACGAATTATGGAAATTGGATCAATCGGTAAAGGATGTAGAGTATATAGAACAGGATCCTACGAAAGGAGCTATCATTACCATTGAAAATTTAGAGAAAATGGCGATGCCTGCCATTGTTGAAATTGAATTAGCTGGTGGAACCAAACAACGTGTTGAATTGCCTGTAGAAATTTGGCAACGCGGTGCAACTTGGGAAATGCGAGTAAATACAAATTTGCCTATTAAATCGGTTGTGATAGATCCTGATCATGTTTTCCCAGATATCAATTCGAAAAACAATACCTGGAAACCGATGTCCTTTAAAGCACCAAGAGGGAATTAATTTATAATTATGAGTTATGAAGTATGAGTTATGAAATGTTGGTTAAAACAATTCAAAATTCATACTTCATAATTTACATTACTGTGCTAATCTGTTTCTTGGAAATGTACAATTGCCTTGAAGGCCATATCAGTGTTTAAACAAACTAATTTTTCTCCTTAACTTATTAGTTATTCATTGTTTTTTTTAAAATTATATACCAAATAATCAATTTTGTAATTAAATCATTAAAAATTTGCACTATCCTTATTAGTTAAGTATAGGTTTTATCAAATTATTTTTTATTATAGCCATTGAACGTCGACGAACGCGGTTGTTTGTGCGACGAAATCTAAATAAAATTTAATTATGAAAACAAAATTGTACCAATGCAAATTGTACTTGCTGGCCTTTTTGCTATCCGTTTCATGGATATCATATGGCCAAAACCAGGTTGTTTCTGGTAAGGTTACAGACGAAAAAGGCGAGGCCTTGATTGGAGTAACTGTCATGGTGAAAGAAACCACGAAAGGAACCAACACCAACATTGATGGGAAGTATAGTATTCCTGTTTCTGGAAGTGCCACCAAATTAGTTTACTCATTTGTGGGTTATCAGAAAAAGGAAGTTACTGTAGGAAACCAAAGTGTTGTTAATATTTCGCTTGTTCCGGATGCCCAAAACTTAAACGAGGTTATCGTTGTTGGTTATGGTGTTCAGAAAAAAGCGACCGTTTCCGGTTCAGTTGTTTCTGTGAAAGGTGCTGACTTACAAAAGTCGCCTACTGTTAACTTAAGTAACTCGATTGCTGGTCGTATGGCAGGGGTTGTAGCGGTTAACCGTTCGGGTGAACCAGGGTACGATGGATCTTCCATTCGTATTCGTGGAGCAAATACCTTGAACAATAACGACGCTTTGATTGTAATTGATGGTATTCCTAACAGAGCCGGTGGTTTGGATCGTATCAATCCACAAGACATTGAAACTATTTCAGTTTTGAAGGATGCATCTGCTGCTATTTATGGAGCTCGTGCTGCGAATGGTGTAATTTTGATTACGACGAAAAAAGGAAAATCAGGAAAACCTGAATTATCTTATTCATTCAATCAAGGTTATTCTCAACCAACTGTTGTTCCTCAATTGGCTAATGCTGCCCAATATACTGGAATGTTGAATGACTTGGATATTTATCAACTACCATCGAATCAATGGGCAGAAGCAACTGCTGCATACAAATCTACAGGTGTTTATAATGGCCGTAAAGCTCCATATTCACCTAACGATATTAAGTTATACCAAGATGGAACTGATCCATGGTTACACCCTAACACGGATTGGTATGGTGCAACTTTAAAAAACTGGTCTCCGCAAACAAAGCACAATGTGCAAATGAGTGGAGGTAGCGAGAATATCAAGTATTTAGCTTCTTTGGGTTATCAAAATCAAGATGCATACTATAAAAATTCAGCAACGGGTTATGAGCAATATGATTTGCGTTTAAATTTAGATGCTAAAATCAATGAGAATGTAAATTTGAGTATTGGTGTTTTAGGACGTGAAGAATTCCGTCGTTACCCAACTAAGCCAGCTAGTGCTATCTTCCGTATGCAAATGCGTGGTAAACCGAATCAGCCAGCATTTTGGCCAGATGGTCGCCCAGGTCCGGATATTGAGAATGGTGAAAACCCAGTGGTTATCACAACTAATCAAACTGGATATGACAATGATAAGCAAAGTTATTTCCAAACGAATGGACAATTGGATATCAAAATCCCATACATTCCAGGTTTGAAATTCACGGCTACGGCTGCGATCGATAAGCGTTTTAGAGCAACTAAGAGATGGGAGACACCTTGGACTTTATATGAAAGAGGAGTTGGTTTTGAAGCGAATGGTACTACACCAATTCTTAGTCCATCCAAGCGTGGACCTGCTGAGCCTCGTTTAACCTTAGGAGATGAAAATCAATTGAACGTATTACTAGGAGGAGTTGTGACATATGAGAAGAAATTCAACAATCATAATTTATTGGTTTTAGCAGGTTCTAACCGTGAAACTATTTCTGGAGATAACTTCAATGCATTCCGTAGATACTTTATTTCACCAGCCTTGGATCAAATGTTTGCAGGGGGTGATTTAGAGAAAAATAACGGTGGTGGAGCATATGAAAGAGCTCGTTTGAATTATTTCGGTCGTGTGGCATACAACTTCAAAGAAAAATATTTGGCGGAGTTCTTATGGCGCTATGATGGATCCGATATTTTCCCTACTGCAACTCGTTATGGATTTTTCCCAGGCGGTATGTTGGGATGGGTTATGTCGGAAGAAAGTTTCATCAAAGATCAACTTCCAGCCATCAATTATTTGAAATTGAGAGGTTCTTGGGGACAAATGGGTAATGACCAAATTGCTACTTATCAATATTTGTCAACCTATGGATTTAGATCTTATATCATTGGAAACGTAGAAACAAAAACCTTGTTTGAAACCAAAATTCCAAACAATGATATTAAATGGGAGGTTGCTACAAACTCAGATATCGGTTTAGAAGGAACTTTGTTCAACAATAAATTATCGTTTGAATTAGATTATTTCTATAACAAGCGTACAGATATCTTATGGAACAAAAATGCTTCTGTACCACAATCGACAGGTTTAACTTTACCAGCACAAAATATTGGTATTGTTGAAAATAGTGGTTTTGATATGTCTATTAACTACAGAAGTGAAATTGGTGAATTGAAGTACAACTTTGGTATCAATGGAGGTTATGCGAAGAATAAAATCTTATTCTGGGATGAGGCACCAGGTGCTCCAGAATGGCAACGTACAACAGGAAAACCAATGTACACTTACCAGGCATATATCTATGATGGAGTATTCAAAGACCAAGCTGAAATTGATGCTAATACAATCAATTATAAATCGATCGTAAATACTTTACGTCCAGGTGATATGAAGTACAAAGATTACAATGGTGATGGTAAAATTACACCAGATGATCAAGTTCGTAATGATTTTACTCAACTTCCTTTATTCCAAGGTGGTATCACAATGGGAGCGCAATACAAGAATTTTGATTTATCTGTATTGTTCCAAGGTGCTGCTGGTGCTCAACAATATGTTAGTGCAGGAGAATCTGGAAACATCGGTAACTATTTATTAGACATTTACCAAAATCGTTGGACAGTAGAAAATCCAAGCAGCGTACATCCTCGTATTGCTAACAGAAGTGATCAGTATTTTTCTTCTAATAATACCTATTGGTTGAGAAGCTCTGATTATCTTAGATTGAAAAACTTGGAAGTTGGGTACAATGTACCTTCTACGGTTTTATCTAAAATTGGTTTGAAAAATTGTCGTTTATATGTAAACGGCTTGAACTTAATTACTTGGGATGCTTTGAAAGTATATGATCCAGAGTCAACTAACTCAACAGGTCAATACTATCCTCAATCAAGGATTGTCAATGTAGGATTAACAGCAACATTTTAAACATTAAAAGAAAAAACAATGAAAAAAATATATTTAATCATTGCGTTATCAGGTGTTGGCTCTGTTTTGACAAGTTGTAATGATAATTTTGTCAACACAGTACCATTGGATCAATTATCGGAATCGGTAGTTTGGTCTGATCCAAACTTAGCAGAAGCCTTTGTCACTGAATTGTACGGTGGCTTAGGAAACGGTGGATTTGATGAACAAATGTTAGCATCTTTAACGGATGAATCTTCATTTACCCACCCAGGTCGTGGAATTACGACCATCACGGAATCAAGATCTAATCCTGCCGATATCGGTTGGGTGAATGGAACCTTGAGCTGGCAGAATATGTATACGCGTATTCGTGCTTGTAATTTAGCTTTAGAAAAATTAAAAGCTGCTACCACTTTTAGTGCTGCCTTGGTTGAAAGACTGAATGGTGAGGCTAAATTTATGCGTGCTTATTACTATCACCAATTGGTTCGCTATTATGGTGGTGTGCCTATTATTGATAAATCATTTTCTTTAACGGATACTGATTTTCTTTCTAAAAGAAATTCAATGAAAGAAAGTATAGCATTCATCGTGAAAGATTGTGATGAAGCAGCTACTTTGTTAAATGGTAAGTCATTGGCCGCTGGACGTGCTTCAAAAGCAGCAGCATTAGCTTTAAAATCTAGAATTTTATTGTATGCAGCGAGTGATTTGTACGATGCAACAACTGCCAAAGCAAAATCTACAGCGATGGGTGCAATGTCAACTCCAGAAATTCTTGCTTATACTGATGGAGATCGTATGTCTCGCTGGAAAGCAGCTAAAGATGCAGCAAAAGCAGTTTTGGATTTAAGTGGATACGGTAATAAATTAAATCTATCAGAGCCTGCTTCAAAAGATGATGGAATGGCCAATTACATGAACAATTCATTGGCAAGAAATGGTGGTGAAAAGGAATTGATTTTCGCACGTTATTTCATCAATGCTAAGCAAGAGGGTGGTGGTAGAATTGGTTTGTTCAATGGTCCAAATGGATACCATAACTGGGCTGGTAATGCACCTATTCAAAATTTAGTAGATGATTATGAAATGATGGATGGCTCTAAATTCTCTTGGACAAATCCTGATCATTCGGCTGCACCTTATAATAATCGTGATCCACGTTTTTATGCTACTTTGTTGTATGATGGTGCTGGTTGGAAACCACGTACAGCTGACGTAGCTTCTAAAGATCCTGCTAACCAAATTCAAACAGGTCAATATGAAATAACTTCTGGTGGTTCAAAAGTTTCTTATTTTGGTTTGGATACTAGAAAAAGTACGGTAGAAGATTGGAACGGTAGCTATACAGGATATTATTTCCGCAAATTTACCGATCCTAATCCTTCTATTATTGATCAAAATACTTGGCAACAAATTCCTTGGCCTTTCTTTAGATACACTGAAGCCGTATTAAATTACGTTGAGGCTTGTATCGAATTAGGTGAAGAAGCGGAAGCTAAGGCTTGGTTAAATAAAATTCGTTTCCGTTCAGGTATGCCTGAAATCACTGAGAGTGGTGCCGCTTTAAGAGACAAATACCGCAACGAAAGAAGAGTTGAAATGGCTTTTGAAGAACAAAGATACCATGATGCAAGACGTTGGATGATTGCTCCTACTACCTTGGGTAATAAAGTGAAAATCATTAACGTATTTGGTAGCTTAAAATCTGGTAAATCAGTTTCGCTTTATAAGTATGATCCTACTAGTTATGATTATTCTTACAAGGTCGTAGATATGGATCCAGGAAAAGAAAATCGCTCATGGGCAGATAAGATGTATTTCTTACCAATCCACCGCGATGAAATGAACAGAAATAAAAATCTAGTTCAGAATCCAGGATATTAATCCTTTGATTATCTTTAAGGAAATAGTGAAGTTTTCGAACTTCGCTATTTCCTTTTTTTTATTTTAGTACAAATTTATTTGTGAAAAATCTATCCATTCTTTTTGCCCTTTGTCTTCTAAGTAGTTGCCAACTATTTACTTCCTCAGATCCTATTTCCAAAGAAGATCAAATTTTCTCCTTGTTGGATTCATCTAAAACCCAGGTTTTATTTCAAAACAATATCCAAGAAGGATTAAATACCAATGTCTTGATGTACGAATATTTCTACAATGGTGGTGGTGTTTCTGCCGGAGATTTAAACGGGGACGGGAAAGAAGATTTGTATTTCACTAGTAACATGGAAAATAACCACTTGTATATCAATCAAGGTGGTATGAAATTCAAAGAAGTGGCTGGGATAGCTGGCGTAACCGGCAGACCCGGACCTTGGAAAACAGGTGTCAGTCTAGTAGACATCAATGGCGACCAAAAATTGGACATCTATGTTTGTTATTCTGGCAATTTACCGCCCGATAAAAAGCGTAATCAACTTTTTATTAATCAAGGAAATGATTCTCAAGGTATTCCTATTTTCAAAGATCAAGCTGCGGAATTAGGTTTGGATAGTCCAGGAAATAGTACACACGCCGTGTTTTTTGATTACGACAAGGACCAAGATTTGGATATGATTTTAGTGAATCATAATCCAAAATCTTTACCCGTATTGGATGAATCGAGTACGGCCAATCTAATCGCCAAAGAAGATTTAAACAGTGGAATTCAGTTCTTTCAAAATGAAGGTTTAGGTAAAAAATTTACCAATCAAACTAAAAGTTTAGGCATTCAATCATCCGCTCTATCGTATGGACTCGCGGTTGGTATTTCGGATGTGAATCAAGACGGATGGTTGGATTTTTATGTGTCCAACGATTATACCATTCCCGATTTTCTTTATATCAATCAAAAAGGGAAAGCATTTGTCAACAGCATTTCCTCTAGTTTAGGCCATTTTTCTCATTTTTCCATGGGAAATGATATCGCCGACATCAATAATGACTTTTTACCCGATATTCTAACTTTGGATATGTTGCCTGAAGATAATTTGCGTCAAAAATTATTAATGGCTCCTGATAATTTTGAGAAATTTGATTTTAATCTGAAAGTGGGTTGGGGACACCAATATATGCGTAATATGTTGCAAGTGAATGAAGGCGTGGATGCTCAAAATGGAAAGGTGCATTTTTCGGAGGCTGGACAATTAGCCGGAATTTCCAATACAGATTGGAGTTGGAGTGCCTTGTTAGCCGATTATGACAACGATGGCTGGAAAGATTTATTCGTCACCAACGGTTATTTAAGGGATTATACCAATCAGGATTTTTTAAAATACATGAGTGATTATGTACAAAATAATCAAACTGCTATCCAAAGAGAAAATGTGTTGGAATTGGTTCAAAAAATGCCAGCATCTAATTTGACCAATTATGCATTTAAAAACCAACAAAATTCGCAATTCACCAATGTGAGCAAGGAGTGGGGTGTCGATTTTAACTCCAATAGCAATGGTGCAACTTATGCTGATTTGGACAATGATGGCGATTTAGATTTAGTCGTTAACAACATAAATCGAGCGGCTTTTATCTTTGAAAATCAAAGTCAAAAAATCAAGAAAAATACCTTTTTGCAAATTCAATTGGAAGGCGAAAAGTTGAATACGGTTGGTTTAGGGGCAAAAATAAAGGTGTTTCAACAATCAGGGAACCAGTATTTGGAACAAAATATATATCGAGGTTTCCAATCCAGTGTGTCTCCGAAATTACACATTGGGCTTGGTCAATCCTCTTTAATTGATTCTGTTCAAATCACATGGAATTCTGGCAAATCACAAACTTTGAAAAAAATCAAAGTCAATTCCTTATTGAAGTTGAAAGAATCGGATGCAAAATTGATTTCGGAGCAACAAAGCGAGTCTTCTGTATATTTCACGGCCAAGGCGGATTTAATACAAATCAATAATCCCGTCAACATCAATGATTTTAAACGACAAACCCAGTTGATTCACCCTCTTTCCTACTTTGGCCCTCATTTGTCAAAAGCTGATGTCAATCAGGATGGATTAGAGGATGTATTTGTAGGAGGTACAGCTTATTCGAGTTCTCGTTTATTTTTACAAAACAAACAACATCAATTTATTTCTTCGAAGTTTCCAGAAACCAACAGAGAAACGGCCTCATCATTGTTTATTGATATTGATAATGACCATGATTTGGATCTGTATTTGGCTGCAGGAGGTTATGATTTGTTGGAACCCAATGATCCTAAATTATTGGATCAACTCTATTTGAATGATGGAAAAGGGAATTTCACCTTGAATTTATCCTTGCCGTCCGTTGCAGGAAGTAAATCTTGTGTGAAGCAAATCGATTTGAATCGTGATCAAAAGCCTGATTTATTCGTCGGCAGTAGATTTGTCCCAGGAAATTATCCTTCTAGTCCGAAAAATTACCTGCTTCAAAATATGGGTGGAGGCAAATTCAAGGATGTTTCGGCGCAATATCCAGAGATTTCAAACATTGGAATGGTCAGTGATGCAGCTTTTCAAGATTTAGATGGTGATCAAATTTCAGAATTGATTTTGGTCGGAGATTTTTTAGCTGCTCAAGTATTTAATTTCAAAGCAGGAAAAACGGAAAATGTTACCAATCAATATTTTGATCAATCGCTGAAAGGCTTTTGGAATAAAATTTTGGTTCAAGATTTGAACAAAGATGGCAAACCTGAATTAATCATGGGTAATCTAGGTAAAAATGTGCCTTGGAAGGTTTCCAAAGAAGAACCAATGGAAATGTATGTGAAGGATTTTGACGGGAATGGAATCATTGATCCGATTTTGACTTCCTATGTCAAGCATGAAAAGGTGCCATTTTTAACCAGAGATGAATTGTTGGATCAAATCAGCATGATGCGTACGCGTTTTACGGATTATCAGAGTTTTGCGGAGGCAAAATTAAACGATGTTTTCACGGAGGACGAATTAAAGGATGCACAAATTTTGGAGATAAACGAATTAGAAACGGTTATTTTAAGTCCCGATCAATCTGGTAAATACCACAAACTTAGTCTACCTGTAAAAGTTCAGAATTCCGCCATTTTTACCATCAATACCTTGGATGTTAACCAGGATGGTCATTTAGACATTTTACTTTGCGGAAACATCAATCATGCCAAATTAAGGGTAGGGAAGATGGATGCCAATTATGGTTTAGTTTTGCTTGGAGATGGTAAATTGAATTTTAAAACGGTAACTCAAGCAACTTCTGGACTTTGGTTAAGTGGCGATGTTCGTTCGGTGATTCAAATCGGCAAGAATTGGTTTATCGGACGCAATAATTCAGAAGTACTGCAATTTGAATTGAAATAAAATGAAAAAAATTCTGTCTTTATTGGTTTTGCTTTCTTCCCTCATTTCTTGCAATCAGAAGAAGGGGAAGGATCAGGAAATTCTAGGATCGGAAATAGATAAGGTTGTTTTGCAAATGACGGAAATGATGATTCATGATGTCTCCAATCCGCCTTTAGCCATGCGTTTTTTTTCTTATGCAAGCTTGGCCGCCTATGATCTTCAATCGACTTACGATGCATCTTTGCCAGCCATTCAAGATAAATTGACGGATTTTCCTGTCATTGAAAAGAAGGACCCTCTGGATGCCAATATTTCCTTGGCTTCCTTGATAGCCATGATGGATGTTTCGGCGGCGATGCAACCTTCTGGAGGGAAAATGAAAGAGTGGAAAAAGAATTATTTGGACTCTTGTAACAAAGCTGGATTTAGTACCCATGTCTTAGAAGCTTCTCAAGAATTAGCCACGCATTTTTCTTCAGCTGTTTTAAAATACTCCAAGGCTGATAAATACAATCAAATTAGTCGATATGTGCGTTATTCGCCAGAAAAAAAACCAGGGTTTTGGTATCCAACTCCGCCTGGTTATTTTCCTGCTGTGGAACCTTATTTTTCTAAAATCAGAAGTTTTAATTTACGCGACTCTACGTTGATTCAATCGCTTTGCCAAATTGAACCGGTGAAATACAGCGAGGATAAATCTTCTGAATTTTATCAATTGTCGAAAGAAGTTTTTACCATAGGTCAATCAGAAGCGAATCAAAAAATAGCCGCCTTTTGGGACTGTAATCCATTTGCTTTGTCGGAAAATGGACATTTATTAATTGCCATGAAGAAAATTTCACCCGGCGCTCATTGGATGGGGATTGCTGGAATCGCCTGTGAAAAGAAAAAACTGCCTTTTGGGAAAAGTCTTTTAGTTAGAACAGCTTTGTCAGTGGGTTTAATGGATGCTTTCTGGGTTTGCTGGAAACGTAAATATGAAACGAATCGAATTAGACCAGAAACAGCTATACGTCAATTGATTGATCCGACTTGGAAACCATTTTTACAAACACCACCATTTCCTGAATTCCCTAGTGGTCATTCAACCGTTTCTACCACTGCAGCCATAATTCTGACCCATTTTTTTGGGGATAACTTTGCCTATGTAGATACCGTTGAAATGCGTTATGGGATAGATGCAAGACCCTTCAAATCCTTTAAATTGGCCGCTGAAGAAGCGGCCATTTCTAGATTATACGGCGGAATTCACTTCATGGATGGCATCACCGCAGGGCAACAACAAGGAAAATTGTTGGGGGAATATTTGGTTAAAAATTGGTTGAAGTAAAATCATTTGGGATTCAGAACTCGCTTGATCTCATTTGCCTTCACCAATTCTTCTTTTAATTTATCGTAACTCCCGGCTAAAAGTAGGCCTTTGTATTTCAAAAGCGTATTGATGTACTCATCCAACACATCCAATAAATTTTCCTGGTTTTGATGAAAAATCTGAATCCAGGTTTCTGGCGAGGATTTTGCCAAACGGACGGTGGATTCAAAACCGGTGGAGGCTAATTCAAAGATGCGTTTTTCGTCTTTTTCTTTTTCCAAAACGGTGCTCGCAAGGGCAAAAGAACAAATGTGGGAAATGTGGGAAATGTATGCTGTATGTACATCATGGGCTATGGAATCCATGTAAATCAGATTCATTCCCAATCCATTTTGGTACATATCTTCCACCAATTGAACAGCTTTTGGATGGCTTAATTCTTGGTCGCAAATGACAGCGCGTTTGTTTTGAAATAGTTTTTCAATAGCTGCTTCAGGACCTGAAAATTCGGTACCAGCCATGGGGTGCGTGCTGACGAACAATCCTCTTTTTGGGTGATGTTGGATCGACTCAAAAACAGGGGTTTTGGTAGAACCTACTTCAATCACGACTTGGTTTTCATTTAATTGATCCAAAATAGCAGGTAATTCAGCAACTAAATTGTCAACAGGAACGGCAAGAATTAATAAAGTTATTTCCTTTAATGCTTCTTCCAAAGGCAACAATTCGTCGATAAGACCTAATTCTAAAGCTCTTTTTTGGTTTTTTCTGCCTGTATCAATTCCGATACATTTTTTGGCCCATTGGGAATTTTTCAAATCCAATGCCATGGATCCACCAATTAATCCAATGCCTAAAATTCCTACTACTTGATTAGATTCCATTTGTTTTCTGCTTAATTCGGTCAATTGCTTCTTGAAAGATTTCTTCTTTGGCACATAAAGATACACGGATGTAGCCGTTACCTTGACTACCAAAAATGCCACCTGGGGTGATAAAAACCGCATTTTCGTTCAATACTTTGTCGGATAATTCATATCCATTGGCATAATTTGTTGGTATTTTTGCCCAAACAAACATGCCACTTTGTGCAGGGTCATACATACAATCCAATAAATCCAATAATTCAAAAACCTTTTTTTGTCTGGATAGATAAATCTGATTTTGCTTTTCGAACCAAGCTGAATCTGCTTTCAATGCCTCCATGGCTGCTTCTTGCAAAGGCAAAAACATGCCAGAATCCATGTTCGATTTGAATTTCAAAACTGGAGCTAAAAAATCGGCTTTGCCAAACAAAGCTCCAATTCTCCAGCCCGCCATGTTGTGCGATTTGGAAAGTGAATTCAATTCTATGGCTACGTCTTTTATTCCTTCAGTCGCCAACATACTCATCGGTTCTTTGTTGAGAATGAAGCTGTAAGGATTGTCATTAACAATCAAAATATCGTGTTTTTGGGCAAAATCTCTTAGTTGAATAAATAGCTCTTGATTGGCTTTGGCCCCAGTAGGCATGTGTGGATAATTGACCCACATGATTTTCACTTTGGATAAATCTCTTTTTTCGATTTCTTCAAAATTCGGTAACCAATGATTTGCTTCATCCAACAGATATTCCACCACGGTGGCACCTGCTAATTTGCAAGCAGCAGAGTAGGTGGGGTATCCTGGATTGGGAATCAAGGTTTCATCTCCCGCTTCCAAATAGGCCATCGCAATGTGCATGATGCCTTCTTTGGAGCCAATCAAAGGAAGCACCTCTGAATTAGGATCGATCAATACGCCGTATTCTCTTTGGTAGAAATCAGCAAAAGCTTTTCTGAATGCTGGAATCCCTTGATAACCTTGATAGGCGTGATTATTTGGGCTGGTGGCACTTTGTGCCAAAGCCAAAATAGTCGAATCGGAGGGAGCCAAGTCGGGACTTCCGATACCTAAATTAATCACAGGAATGCCTTCATTTTTCATTTGGGCGATTTGCTTCAGTTTGGTAGAAAAATAATATTCTTCTACTGTGTTCATTCTGGAAGCTGCTTTGATCGATATGCTCATAAAACAAAAAAACCGACATAAGGCCGGTTAAAAATAAGTTATTGATACAAAACCTATACTAACCGATTAAATCCCTGGATAATATCCAGCGTAATAATAAGTTGCGTAATAGGTGTTTGTGTTTACATTCATGGCCCAAATATAGGGAAATATTTTTAATAAATTGGTTCATGCGGAATAAAGAGGAGATAGGAGAGAGGAGATAGAAAAGAGAAAATGTAAGTTATTAGCGTCTATAGTTAAAATTACAAGTTCAATTCATAGTACACACTCGGCACAGCCGATTCGCATTATTACATAATACCTATTACCTAATACCTAATTATGCGAATTAAGGGTTGAAATAAGCACTTAAATTCAGTACTAATCGATTGAGGATAAGTCCAATCCTGGATTATAATGCAATTTACCGGCTAATTCTTATTCTGTGGCATTTCTTTTTTTGAAAAAAAAGAAACAAAAAAACTTTTTTCTTTTGCTTAATCCAAGACGAATCCGCAAGCGGAACGATTTTCACTCTCGCTCTCGGCTATTTTCTTTGACCCTGTCGCACATCGCCCTTGCGCATTGTCAAAGCTCCGCCTACCGCTTCGTTCAAATCTTTCGTTGGGATTAAGCGTTGGCCAAAAATAAATTTTTATAGCGAATGATTTTTATGTTTTTTAACCCTTAATTGGCATTTATACCTATTACCTAATACCTATTACCTATTACCTAATACCTATTACCTATATGCTACCCCTTCAAAACCTCCCCAATCAAATCGCTTTCAAAACCTTTGCTTAAGGCATATTGATAGCACTTTTGTTGGTTGATCCAAGGGTCTTTGGATGTAAGCTTTTTTGCTTTTTGGTTGATTACTTCCTTTAATGCAAATAAATAAGCTTCATCATCTATTTGTTCCAAAGCTTTTTGAATGAAAACAGGATTGATTTTTCTTTGCTTTAATTCAAATCGGATTTTATTTCGGCCCCATTTTTTTTGGTTGAACTTGGAACGAGCGTAAATTTCGGCAAATCGTTCTTCATTCAAGTAGTTGTTTTCCTCTAACCAAATAAGGTAATCAGAAAATTGATCCTCCTCAATCCCTAGACTTTTCATTTTTTGATGCAATTCTTGAACACAACGTTCCTGATAGGCACAATACCGAGCCAAGATGTGTAAGAATTCACTGTTCATCGAATGTTAAGCTTTACCCGGATTTTCAATTTCAGCATATTGCTCCAAATTGAATAAATCATTTAAGGCATCCACCATAGATTCCGATTCCCCACGCTTGCAAGCGGCTTTGAGGTGAATGATGGGTTGTTTGATGATTTTTTGGACCAAACTAGCCGTGATTTTTTCTAGCTTGTCAATTTCTTCTTGCGATAATCCTTTAAGATGACGGTTAATTTCCTCTTTTCGGATTTGTTCCAAAGCATTTTTTAATTTATGAATCGTTGGAGAAACTTCCATTTCTTTGGACCAGTCATTGAAACCATAAATGCTTTCTTCAATAATTTGGTGAACCTGAGGGACAGACGCTAATCGTGTTTGTAAAGCTTGGTCGGCTCTTTCTTTTAAGGTATCAATGTTGTATAACAGAACGCCATTGATTTTTTCTATTCCTTCATCAATGCTTCTCGGAACAGAAAGGTCGATGAAATATTTGAAAGACAATAATTGAATTTTCTTTAATTCTTCCTGTGTAATAATGGGGTCATTGGTACGAACCGAAGAAATAATGATATCTGCTTTGGCAATTTCTTCCCAAAGATTTTCATATTTAGCTACTCGGAAAGATTTCCCTTGGGCCACTTTTTCAGCTTTTTCCAAGGTGCGGTTCATGATGGTAATTTCCGCAAAATCCTTATCCTCTTCCATGTTTTTGCAAACATCTAATCCAATTTCACCTAGGCCCAAAATTAAAATTTTCGGTGCCGCAATCGATTGAGATAATTCTTCAGCTAAGGCTACAGTTGCATAAGAAACAGATGCAGCTCCATCTCTGAAAGATGTTTCTTGGGCTACACGTTTGTTGGCATAAAAAATGGTATGCATCAAACGATGTAAATAAGGGCCTGCTAAATTTAAATCGGCCGATTGTTGGTAGGCCTTTTTAATTTGATTAGGGATTTGTAAATCACCTACTACTTTGGATTGCAAGCCGGTTGCTACTTCAAATAAATGTTGCAAAGATTCATCAGTTTCATTGGCTACATGGAAATGATCCGCGTATTCCGTTTGATCGGAAAGGCCTTTTTCCTGTAACAAATGGTTGACTAAATCCTTGGAAACATCCTTATGAGAGGTATAATACATTTCTGTCCGATTACATGTGGATATAATCAATAATTCGTTCAAGCCGAATCGCTCTCTACATTTTAACGCGAAAACTTTGCTTTCTTCCTCATTCAACGCTACCTGCTCACGAATGGTGAGTGGGGCAGTGCGATGGGAAATACTGACAGATTTTAACGGAATGCTCATTCTTTTTTTTTCGACAGAAAATAATTCACAAAAGTACTACGCAATTCTTTATTTTTACACTGTCTTGAAAAGAAAATCGTAATTTAGACCAAGTTTAAATTGAATAGTTATGCAGTTTCAGAATAAAACAATATTTATCAGCGGTGGATCCCGTGGAATCGGTTTAGAAATCGCTAAAAAATTAGCCTCTCAAGGTGCTAATATCGTTATTGCAGCGAAAACTGCAGAGCCACATCCAAAATTACCTGGGACTGTTTACACAGCTGCAGCAGAGATAGAAGCTTTGGGCGGAAAAGCCTTGGCTTGTGTGGTGGATATTCGTGATGAGGAACAAGTGAAATCGGCCGTTCAATTGGCTGTTGAAAAATTTGGTGGAATAGACGTTTTGATTAACAATGCTTCGGCTATTCAATTGACGGGAACTTTAGAAACTTCCATGAAAAAGTATGATTTAATGAATCAAGTCAATGTTCGAGGAACGTATTTGTGTTCTCAGGCTTGTTTGCCTTATTTATTGAAATCTGAAAATCCACATGTATTAACACTTTCTCCTCCGCTGAATTTTGAATCAAGATGGTTCAAAAATCATACAGCTTATTCCATTGCTAAATTTGGGATGTCATTATGTACCTTGGGAATGGCTGCGGAATTCAAAGGGAAAGTAGCATTCAATTCATTATGGCCCAAAACCATTATCGCTACCTCAGCCATTGAATTTGCGATTGGTAGTGCAGAGATATTTAATCAAGCCAGAAATGCTAAAATTATGGCAGATGCGGCATTTGAAATTTTGTCAGAAGATCATCGGGAAGTGACAGGTCATTATTTTATTGATGAAGTTGTCTTGAGAGAAAAGGGTTATACGGATTTTGAGATCTATAAAATGAATCCTGCAACGAAAGATGAAGAATTAATTCCCGACTTTTTTATCTAACATCTGTGCCTGTACTTTCAAATATAAATACGATTCAATCGCCATTTTGGTTAAAAGGCGCACATGCTCAAAGTATATTTCCAGCACTTTTTCGAAAAGTGGAATTATATGCTCCATCGGAGGAGCGTGTCATCTTGCCTGATGGAGATTTTTTGGATTTGGACTGGTATCAAGAAGGCAATTCATTGGAGCAAAAGCCTTTACTTATTGTTTCGCATGGATTGGAAGGCAATAGTAAAAGACAATATGTGACTGGTTTAGTGAAGGCATTTGTTCATCAAGGAGGAAATGCCATGGCTTGGAACTATCGATCTTGTTCAGGAGAACCCAATAAAGCCTTGCGATTCTATCATTCGGGTGCTACGGATGATTTGGATTTTGTTATTCAACACGCCATTCAAAAGGGTGCAAAAGAAATTTATTTGGCAGGTTTCAGCTTGGGAGGCAACATGACCTTGAAATGGCTCGGAGAAAAAGGACAAAATCCTCCCATTTCTATTCGAAAAGCTGTGGCATTTTCCGTACCTTTGCATCTTTCTAGCAGTAGCCGAACGTTGGCTCGCTGGGATAATGGAATTTATACCTCACGTTTTTTAAAAACACTCATCGAAAAAGTTAAAGAAAAGTCTGCAAGATATCCTCAAGATATTACGCCGACTATGATTAACGGTATTCGAACTTTGTTTGATTTTGATAACGTGATAACTGGTCCATTGCATGGGTTCAAGGATGCCGAAGATTATTATCAGCAATCGAGTTCTTTGTATTTTTTAGATAAAATTCAAATTCCTACCCTCATAATAAACGCTAAAAACGATCCGTTTTTGTCGCCAGAATGTTTTCCTGTGGATCTCGTGTCTACACTGAAACATGTTTTTCTGGAAATTCCGGAAGAAGGTGGACATTGTGGATTTTATCCTCGTTCCTATCAAGGACAATTGTGGTCGGAAATGCGTGCTCTAAATTGGTTGATGTAAGTATTGAATAGAAGATTATGCCTAATAAAACAGAAATTTTGAATATCGTCATTGATTTTGACAGTACCTTCACGAAAGTGGAAGGTTTAGATGAATTAGCTAGAATTGCCCTTCAAGGAAGTCCTAAACAAGCGGAAATTGTAGGAAAAATTCATGATATCACAGAAAAAGGAATGGCAGGCTCCATTTCATTTGCCGATTCTTTGAAGGAAAGAGTTGCCTTACTTTCAGCCAATAAAGCCCATGTGGAAGAGTTGGTGGTTTTTTTAAAGGGGAAAATTTCTGATTCCTTCAATAGAAATAAAGAGTTTATTCAAGAACATGCTGACCAAATTTACATCGTGTCTAGCGGTTTCAAAGATTTTATCGTACCTGTCGTAAATGAATTAGGCATTTCTGCTGAAAATGTATTCGCCAATACGTTTATTTATGATGCAGACGGAAATATTACAGGTTATGATCAGGATAATTTATTGTCGAAAGACAAAGGGAAAGTAAGTTTGTTGCAATCGCTTTCTTTGGAAGGGGAAATATTTGTGATCGGTGATGGCTATACGGATTATGAACTGCGCGAAGCGGGTTTAGCCAATAAATTTTTTGCCTTTACAGAAAATGTCTCTAGGAAATCCGTAACTGATAAAGCAGATTTTATTGTGCCTTCTTTGGATGAGTTTTTATATATCAATGGTTTGAGTCGTGCTCAATCCTATCCCAAATCCAGAATCAAGGTTTTATTATTGGAAAACGTTCATCCAAATGCGGTGAATGCTTTCAAAAAAGAAGGGTTTCAAGTAGAATTATTGAAAGGTGCATTGGATGAGGCAGAATTGATTGAGAAAATCAAAGATGTGTCTATTCTAGGATTGCGTTCCAAAACGAATTTGACGAAAAAAGTGTTAGAGCATCCCAACGCTTCTCGTTTGATGTGCGTGGGTGCGTTTTGCATAGGTACCAACCAAGTCGATTTAGGTGAATGTGAGAAAAGAGGTATCGCCGTTTTCAATGCCCCTTATTCCAATACCCGAAGTGTGGTAGAACTTTCCATCGGTTTAATGGTGATGTTGACCCGTGATATTTTTGAGAAATCGAATAAAATGCATGCGGGAGTTTGGGACAAATCGGCTACGAATTCCTACGAAATTCGTGGGAAGAAATTGGGATTAGTGGGTTATGGAAGTATTGGTACTCAGATTTCTGTTATCGCAGAAGCTTTGGGGATGGAAGTATATTTCTATGATTCAGTGGATAAATTGGCTTTGGGGAATGCCAAAAAATGCAATACCTTGAAAGAATTATTGTCCATCGCTGATTTTGTTAGTTTGCATGTGGATGGACGTAAAGTCAATACGAATATTATAGGCAAAGAACAGTTTTCTTGGATGAAAGACAATGTGATTTTCTTGAATTTATCAAGAGGCCATGTGGTTGAAATTCCTGCTTTGGTGGAGGCTTTGAAATCTGGTAAAGTGTGGGGCGCAGCGGTGGATGTGTTTCCATATGAACCCAAAACGAATGATGAGGAATTCATTAATGAGTTAAGAGGATTAAAAAATGTCATTTTAACACCTCATATTGGTGGATCAACCGAAGAAGCTCAAGCAAATATTGGGGAATATGTTCCATCTAAATTATTGCAATTTATGAATAACGGAAGCACCTATGGTTCGGTTAATTTCCCTGAATTGCAATTGCCACCTTTGGAAGATGCTCACCGTTTATTGCACATTCATCAAAATATGCCTGGAATTTTGGCACAAATCAACAATGTTTTTGCTAAATACCAAGTCAATATCATTGGCCAATATTTGAAAACAACGGAAAAGACAGGTTATGTTATTACGGATGTTGCCAAAGAATATTCGGAAGAAATAATCAATGAGTTAAAATTGATTGATAATACCATCAAATTCAGAATGTTATATTAATATGAATTCAAAAGCGCCTGTTTTTTTTACTCCGGGTCCTGCTGCTTTATACCCAACTGTTCAAGGGCATTATGAAGAGGCATTTCGCCAGCATTTAGGATCGATATCTCACCGCTCTGCGGCTTTTCGTAAAATTTATCAGCATACGGATGAGCAATTACGTGAGTTATTCAAATTACCAAAAGAACATGCGATATTATTTACCGGCTCTGCGACGGAGGTTTGGGAGCGAGTAATTATGAACACAGTGGAGCATGAAAGTTTTCATTTGGTGAATGGTTCGTTTTCGAGTAAATTTTTCAGTTTTGCCCAAGAATTACACAAGTTTGCACATTCCCTTCAAAAGCCCTTTGGAGAAGGATTTGATGCAGCTGAAATTCAAGTACCGGAATACGCAGAATTGATTTGTTGCACCACCAATGAAACAAGCTCAGGCGTACAAATGCCAGCCAAAGAAATTCATAAATTAAAAAAAGCGAATAAAGATAAATTGGTGGTGGTTGATATGGTGTCATCTGCACCTTACACCAATTTGGATTATAATTTAGTTGATTCTGCCTTTTTCTCTGTCCAAAAAGCCTTTGGTATGCCTGCTGGTTTAGGTTGTTGGATGGCCAATGAAGCCATGTTGGAGAAATCGGAAAGAATGAAAAAGCATGAAGGAGTAATTGGAACTTATCATTCATTACCTAGCCTTTGGCAGAATTATAAGAATTTCGAAACGCCAGAAACCCCGAATGTGATGGGAATTTATGTGCTTGGGAAAGTGGCAGAAGATTTCAACAAAATAGGAGTGGATGTGATTCGAAAAGAGACAGATAAAAAGGCAAAGGCATTGTATGATTTTGCTCAAAAATCTTCTCAATATGATATATTTGTTGAAAATGAATCACATCGTTCAGCGACAGTAGTAGTGTTGAATTGTAAAGAGGCAGCAAGTACGGTGATCCAAAAAGTGAAAGAGAAATCGGGAATGGTAATTGGTTCAGGTTATGGGAAAATGAAAGAATCGCAGATTCGGATTGCCAATTTTCCTGCGGTTAATTTTGAACAAGTTCAACAATTGATAAACGAGTTAAACACTATTTAAATATAAAAACCTATGGAAATGACTTCTCCTATTCGTTGGGGTATTTTGGCATGCGGTGGAATTGCCCGCAAATTTGCTGATGATTTAGCATTTGTAAAAGATGGATATTTAGCTGCGGTTTCTTCGCGTGATTTAGGTCGTGCTAAGGAATTTGCTTCCCATTATGGAGAAGATGTGAAAGCGTATGGTTCTTATGAAGAAATGTTGGCTAGTGGGGAAATCGACGTAGTCTATATTGCTTCACCTCATGGGTTACACCATGAACACACTCTGATGTGCTTAGAAGTTGGACTTCCTGTTTTATGTGAAAAGGCTTTTGCGATTAATTCCAAACAAGTTCGCGAGATGGTGGAAATGGCACAAGCAAAAAAAATCTATCTAATGGAGGCGCTTTGGACCAGATTTCATCCATCGATTGCTAAGGTATTAGACATTTTACAAAGTGGTGTCATTGGTGATGTGGTTCATTTGGTGGCTGATTTTGGTTTTAAAGCGGATTATAATCCGGAAGCTAGATGGTTTAGTCCTGAGTTAACGGGTGGATCTTTGTTAGATATAGGAATCTATCCTTTATTTATTTCCAAATTAGTATTGGGATTACCTCAAGAATTGAAAGCAACAGGTGTTTTTGCGCCGACAGGAGTGGACATGAATTGTTCAATTTCGGCCAAATATGCGTCGGGTGCTACATCC
Source organism: Aquirufa sp. ROCK2-A2 (assembly GCF_054558485.1). Taxonomy (NCBI): domain Bacteria; kingdom Pseudomonadati; phylum Bacteroidota; class Cytophagia; order Cytophagales; family Flectobacillaceae; genus Aquirufa; species Aquirufa sp. ROCK2-A2. Next base: position 282,185 of record NZ_JBPXKA010000002.1, on the reverse strand, counting down.
AGTTTGTTCTCAACATTTGCTACTCAAACCGATACAACTTGTACCATTTATGGCACACTAGGAAAAATCTTCATGCATTCTCGCTTTCATGAAACCAAAGGCTTGACTTTAGAGGTATATGGACAAGAGCCTGTCGTGATGGAAACAGAGCGATTGGGATGGGGTTATAGCTATGAGGCGGAGGCTGTTCAGGCCGATTTGCGTGCTGGAAAATTACAAAACGACTGGATTTCGCATCAATACAGTTTAGAAATGATGGGGCTTTTAGATGAAATTAGAAGTCAAATTGGTTTAATTTATCCAAACGAATAAACGAGTAAAAACGATGAAAAATGTTCTATTGATTGCCTTATTGTTTTTGGGTCAAATAGCCTTGGCTCAAAATAAATTTGAAGCGGAAATCAAGGCTTATGAAAAGCAAGATTCCGTTGCGATGCCCAAAACTAAGCAAATATTATTTTTGGGAAGTTCAAGTTTTCGTTTGTGGAAAACCTTTGATCAAGATTTAAAAGGATTACCTGTTTTTAATCGAGGATTTGGTGGATCCACTTTGGAGGATGCGTTGTATTATTTTGATCGGATGGTGGTGAAATATCAACCTTCTTGGATTTTCCTTTATGAAGGTGATAATGATTTGGCTAAGGGTCAAAGTCCGGAATTTATCGAAAAGGAATTTGTAGAGTTTTCGGAAAGATTATCTAAGAAATTGCCTAAAACTAAGTTGGTTTTTGTGGCAGCTAGACCTAGTTTGGCTCGAGTGGGCATGGTGGACAATCAAAAAGACTTAAATAAACGGATTGAACAATTGGTTAGTGGAAAGAAGAATTTATATTATTTGGATATGCATTCTCCCTTTTATTTGGCTGATGGAACATTGATGCAAGACATTTTTGTAGCTGATAAATTACATTTGAACGAAAAAGGATATCAAATTTTTGCTTCCAAGATACGTACATTTATCGAAACGATAATTATAAAATAGAGATGTCAAAAAGCTCACATTCATATGCTCATTGTTTACCCAACATATCTGTGGATGGTGTAATATTTGGTTTTCAACAAAATCAATTGAAAGTATTGTTGTTGAAATTTAAGAATACGAATGTGTGGAGTCTTTCTGGTGGATTTGTTGGGGAAAATGAAAATTTAGATAATGCGGCAGAACGAATTCTCAAAGAGCGGACAGGTTTAGATGACCTCTACTTGGAGCAGTTTTATGTCTTTGGTGATGTCAAAAGGAGTGATGGGGCCTTAAAGGAACATTCTGTGGTCAATCAGGCATTGGGCAAGAGTCAAGAGGATTTAGATTTTTTATCCAAACGCTATTTAACTGTTGGCTATTTTGCTTTGGTGTATATTTGCCAAGTAAATGTGACTCCAGGTGAAATGTCGGATGAAGCTAGATGGTTTGATATTCATGAAATCCCTGCCTTGTTTTTGGATCATAATAGCATCATTCAAAAAGCTTTAGAAAGATTAAGGGCCACACTAGATGATAAATTGTTGGCTTTTAATCTATTGGCGGAAACATTCACAATGTCTGAATTACAAGTCGTTTATGAAACTATATTGGATAAAAAATTGGTTCGGACCAATTTTCAGCGAAAAATATTGAGTCTAGATATTCTGGATCGTTTGGAGAAAAAATATTCAGGTGGCGCACATAAAGCACCGTATGTTTATCGGTTGAAATAGGAATTTACCTATTACCTAATACCTTTTACCAATTACCTATTACCTTTTACCTAATACCTTTTACCTAATACCTATTACCTAAACAATCACCCCATATTATGGTAAACATTCTGCACATCGTCGTCTTCTTCTAGGCGTTCGATTAATTTTTCTACATCGGCTGCTTGTTCTTCGCTTAATTCTTTAGTTTCATCTGGAATTCTTTCGAAATCTGCTCCTAAAAGCTCAAAACCCTTTTCTTCCAAGAATTTTTGGATTCCTCCGAAAGCCGTAAATTCACCATAGATGTTGATTTGATTGGTTTCTTCATCCAAAAAAACTTCATCCACACCTAAGTCTATTAATTCAAATTCCAATTCTTCTAAATCGATTTCTGGTTTTGCTGCGATTTTAAAAACAGATTTGCGGGTGAAAATAAAATCCAACATTCCTTGCGTACCTAAACTACCACCGCATTTGTTAAATGCAAGACGTATATTGGCAACCGTTCTGTTGATGTTATCTGTTGTTGTTTCTACCAAAATGGCGATACCATGTTGTGCGTATCCTTCGTAAACGATTTCTTTGTAATCTTCTTGATCTTTGGAAACTGCTCTTTTAATGGCTCTTTCCACGTTTTCTTTTGGCATGTTAACTGCCTTGGCATTCTGAATAATGGCACGTAAGCGAGAATTACCTACGGGATCAGAACCACCAGCTTTCACAGCAATGACAATATCTTTTCCGATTTTGGTAAATGTTTTAGCCATTTGGCCCCAACGCTTAAACTTTCTTGCTTTTCTAAATTCAAATGCTCTTCCCATATGTTAATTGGATAATATTTTAGACTGCAAAAATAAAACAAGCAAATGACATTTCTATAAAAATGTTTCGAGGATGTATCAGGAATAGTTGATGGCCGAGGTTCTCGAATCCATAGATTTCTTTTTTATTTTATAAAAGGCTAATATATTAACCATAATAATTTATATTTTGTATATTTGTTTAATATATTAGCTATTTATGAGGTTATATAGTATAGATAAAACATTTAATGATGTTTTATTGGAGACTGCTGGCAAAGTTAAAAGCCTTCGCAAGCAATCACATTTCACACAAAAGGAATTTGCAGAGCGTTCAGGAGTTTCCCTGGGAAGTCTAAAGCGTTTTGAAAATACCGGGCAAATTTCATTTGAATCACTTTTAAAATTAGTCAATGTGCTTCACCGATTGGAGGATTTTGATAACATTTTAAATATGAACCAAGATCTTAAACGATTGGAAAAAATGTTTAGCAAATGATTTCAACTATTCAAAAGTTACAAGTTTCAATTGATTTTGGAACTAAGCTAATAGACCTTGGAGAATTGATTTTGGACAACAAAAAGATTTATTTCAAGTATTTCGACCGTTTTTTGGATGAAAAATTAAATATTTCGCCTTTTAAATTACAGTTAAATAATTCCATACAAAGTTGCGAAACAAGCATTTTTGATGGGCTCTTTGGAGTTTTTGGCGATTCCTTACCAGATGGTTGGGGTCGACTTTTAGTTGACCGAAAATTAATAAATTCGGGAATTAATCCCTACAATTCCAATGCACTAGACAGACTAGCATTAGTTGGTAGAAATGGACCAGGGGCATTAATTTATCAACCAGTTATGGAGGACGAAATAACAATGACTGAAAACAGTATTTCAGGATTGGACGAAATTTCACTGGAGATCAGTAATATCCTCAATGACGAATCAACAAGAATTTTGGATGAATTATTTTTATTAGGGGGTAGTAGTGGTGGGGCAAGACCAAAGGTGAACTTATTTTACCATCCCAAAAACGAAAAGTTTTCCTTTTCAGGAATTTTACAACCTGATTTTGAACATTGGATTGTGAAATTCCCTTCAAGCTATGACCCAAAGGATATTGCTAATATCGAATATGCATATTATCTGATGGCGATTGATGCTGGGATAAAAATGAGTGATTCTAAATTATTTAAAACACCTGCGGGTAATTATTACTTCGGAACAAAACGTTTTGACCGAAATGTTAATGAGCGATTCCATCTTCATTCTGCGGCAGGTATGTTACATGATAATTTCCGACTGAGTAATCTTGATTATGGTCATTTAATGGATTGTGCCTTTAAATTAGAAAGCAATGTATCGGCTTATGAAAACATACTAAAGCTAGCTGCATTTAATGTTTTTTCTCACAACAAAGACGATCATAGCAAGAATGTTTCTTTTATCATGAATTCAGATGGAAATTGGGCTTTAGCTCCAGCCTACGATTTAACATTTTCTACTTCTTCGCATGGGTACCATAGTACTTCCATAGCAGGAGAAGGTCAAAATCCAGGAGTTACTCATTTGAACAAACTGGCCGAAACATTTGGGATGAAGAATGCCTTTCAAATAATAGAGCAAGTTCAATCTTCCATATGTAAATGGGAATACTTTGCTGATGAGGCTAAGGTTACAAAAGCCAGCAAGCAAATGATCGCCAAAATGATTCATAGATAATTTCCTGTCGGCACCGCAGCTTACTTGCATTTAGATGAAATAAATTCCTAGGAAAATATGTTAATCATTGATTAAACGGTAATCGCTACTAATAAGACTAAAAAAGTATTTTATGTAAAAAAATAGCACTATTAATCGCGTGTATATTTTTTAAAGTTGCTGAAATTTGCTAGATAATCAAATAGTGTTCGATACAAAATCATTTTCCACTTTAAATTTTGAATAAGATACTTCTAATTATTTTTTTATTGTTGTCAAAAGTGACTTTTAGCTTTTGCCAATCTCCTCTGGAATGGTTTGATATTGAAAAAAAACTAATTGAGCGGATAGATATAAAAAATGAAAAATATGAAACCATCTATCCAAACACATCCAATTCAAACAAAATATCTAAAAAGCTGAAATTTATTGGAATTAAAAAAGAGGATATTCCAACTAATTTTGTTGTAAATGCCTTTAATTTATCTTCAAAAAAAATATTAACCATTCCTGGTACTGGTCAAGTGTATTCACTTGATATCAATAATGATTCGTTTATTCGTTTAGATAAGACGTTTTATAGGGGATATAATTTTAAAGCAATTCAATTCATCCATAACGATACCTTATTTAGTTTAGGCGGAACTGGTTTCTGGCAATATAATAATATTTTAAGTTATTATGATCCGAATTTTTCTGAATGGGAAGCAATTGATACTCACGGAGAAAGACCTCAAGGTATCTACCTTAACTCTAGCGGAGCAAGTCTTGGAAAGGTTTTCGCCATTGATAAATTAAGAGAATTAGATAGCAAAGACATAAAAAAGAAATCACAAATATTTGAACTTGATATTAAATCAAAAACATGGCAACATTTGGGGGAATTGAACATTCCAATGTTAACTGAATATGAAATTAATGGTACAGATTTTCAGTGGTCCTCAAATCATGTATTTTTTCTCCATTCCAAAGAGCCAGTTTTTGCTGATGTATTAAATAATAAAGTTTATCAGTACAATGCTTCTCGGAATGGAATTTTGAGTAGTAAAGGAAAAATATTTATATCTAAAGGCTGGGTATATACGTATAGCAATGATCCTAAATACAACACATTAGATTCGATTACTTATGCTGAACTGATTAGGAATTCCAAGTATTTAGGGCAACTTTATTTTAGTAGTAAAAATGCTGATAGAATTAATTCAACGTATATTGTTTTTTTGTTAATTATCCTTTTTATTGGGTTTTTGTTTGTTTATCTCAAGAATAAAAAATCGAAAAAGGTGGAAATAGAAATTTCAGAATTACCCATGTATTTGGATAATTTTCTGGAAGAATTTAAGATAAATGGGCCCGAGCATTTAATATCCACTGACGAAATTTCAAAAATTATCGAATGCGAATCCATGGCATTTGATACTCAAAGACAATATCGATCCAAATTCATTCATTCAGTAAATACATTCGCTGAAAATAAGTACGGTATAACCGACGCTATATTTAGAATAAATGATACGAGCGACAAACGATTTATTAAATATGGATTGAAAAAGGAACTTTTCGCTCTAATCGATACGATCCTGGTCTAGGATATGTGTATTAATATGTATTATTCTTGAAAGTTAAACTCACAGCAGTCTAAATCTTGCTTCATTTGCATCATCATTCAAATTAGTTGAAATGTAAAAATCGTACATAATTAATGACATTTACTGCTACCAGAAGGATTTTAAAAGAAATTTTAAGTCTTAAAAAAAGTAGTGTATAAAATTTAAAAAATAAAACAACTATGAAAAAAATACTCACTAGTGTATTCTTATTATTTATCATCACTTTAGGCTGCACCAACCGAGAATCAGAAATTATCGAGTTAATAAATTCTGTAAAAAAACAGAATGATGATTTAAAAGCGCAAATCACGAGCCTAAAAAAGACTACAGACTCTGCTATGCTTGCCATAACAAAAGTAACAGTTTCACAAGCCATAACCGATAAAAAATTAGATGCTATACAAGCTGACTTGAAGAATGTATTATCTCAAATTTCGTCTTTAAGTATTCAAATGACTGCCGCCAATGCTGATTTGGTAAGTATAAAAGCGAAATTAGATATTTTACAGCTTCAGTGTGCTGATTTAATTTCACAAATTGCGACGCTTAATTCAAATCTGAATGAAACCTTAGCTGGATTAAAAAAACAGGTTGCAGCTTTAAAAAACACATCCGATTCGTCATTAATAGTCATTTCAAAATTAAATGTTGCACAATTAGTCAATGATAAAAATTTATCCGTTACAATTGCCCAATTAAGGACTATTTCAGGTCAAATAGCACAAATAAACGCTGGTTTAATTATAAATGATGTTAATGTGGAAAGTTTAAAACAGAGTATTAGTGTTTTACAATCAAAAATGAATGATTTATTAAAACAATTAGATCCTTCGAATCCAATGTTTACACTAATGAATGGCATGATTAGCTATTATCCATTTGATGGGTCTTGGTATGATATGAGTGGAAATAATAATAATTTAGGTAATTATAATGTTTCAAATACAACCGATCGTTTCGGAATTAATAATCTATCGGCAGTAGAATTTAATGGTAGAAACTCGTATTTCGAAGGGCCCGTATTAAGTGATGTTAAAAATCAACTTACTGTAAGTTTTTGGATCAAAAATAAACGGGGAACCACTCCAACTGGATTTAGAGGAATTGTTACAACTCAAAATACTAATTCTCAAGGGTTTTTAATTCAGGATCATGAAAGTCTTAAATATGATTTTACTTTTGCTTTAAAAGCGGGGAATGGTTATGTAGATACTTGGTCTACAAATCGAGCTAGTATTGATAAGTGGGAATATATGACGTTTGTTTATGATGGGAAATCAGCAAAAATATACCGTAATGGTGCTTTAGAAAATGAATCAGTGATAAACGCAGTATCATTGGCATCGACGGGTAAATTATATGTAGGTTCCAGATATAATAATGAATTTTTTATAGGTGTTTTAGATAATCTTGGAATATGGAATAGAGCATTATCGGTTGAAGAAATCAAGTATTTATACACTTATGGGTATTAGTGAATAATGAAAAAAGTGGTTTGCCCCTTGATTCTATTGTTTTTGGATTTTGAGTTGTACCAACCGAGAAGGAGAAATTATTGATTTAATAAATTCCATAAAAAAACTGAATGATGATTTGAGCCTTCAAATCATCATTCTAAAAAAGACAACTGATTCTGCTATTCAAGCTATTGCAAATAGACGAACATAACTGATTATGAATTATGGATTATGAAGTATGAATTAAGAATGCAGAATCATGAAATCTTCGACTAAGCAATCGGGTTATTGGAAATTTCAACCCTTTCTTCGCATTATTAGTGTTTAGTTATTAGTGTTTAGTGATTAGTATTTAGTTTTTATTTACCTATTACCTTTTACCTTTTACCTAATACCTATTACCTAAAAATGCCATTTATTGGTTAATTTATTATCCATGGCATTTCTTTTTTTTAGAAAAAAAGAAACAAAAAAACTTATTACTGCTAGTTAATCCAAGACGAATCCGCAAGCGGCGCGATTTTCGCTACGCTTTCGGCTATTTTCTTTGACCCTGACGCACATCGCCCATGCGCCCTGTCAAAGCTCCGCCTACCTCTTCGCTCAAATCTTTCGTCGGATTAACCGCAAATTCCTTTATAAGTTCTAAAATAGAATTAATAGATTTTTCTTAGCTCGGTTCCTGAGCTTGTCACAGGAAATTTCAACCCTTAATTCGCATTATTACCTATTAACTATTACTTTTTACCTAATAACTAATACTTATTACCTAAAACCTATTACCTCTTACCCATTACCTATTACTTAATACCTATCCTGCTTCATTAATCCCAACAAAGTGTAAGATTCATTTTTTTCTTTCCTATTTTTGTATTCATTTGATACAATATGAAAAGAAACCTATTTATCCTATTTCTACTTCTCTTTGGCTTTTCCCTTCAAGCACAGAATCAAAAGAAAAATGAGAATTTCAAAATGTACATCAAGAAGGTGAATGAGCCCATCAAAATAGATGGATTGTTGGATGATAATGCTTGGAAAGAAGCAGCTCAGGTAAGTGATTTCGCGATGTGTACTCCCTTTGATACACTTTGTTCTCCTCTCAGAACGGATGTTCGGATGGCCTACGATGATAAATACATCTATATTTTTGCCGAATGTTTTATTCAGGCACAAAAAAGCTTTGTGGTGGAATCCTTAAAACGCGATTTCAATTTTGGTAACAATGATAATTTCTTGGTGTTCATCGATACTTTTGACGACAAAACAACCGGATTTTCTTTCGGTGCCAATGCAGCAGGTGCTCAATGGGACGGACAAATGTCGGAAGGGGCTAAAATGAATTTGAATTGGGACAATAAATGGGAATCTGCTACAACTTATAACAAAACCTCTTGGACTTTTGAAGCGGCCATACCGTTTAAATCGATTCGCTATAAAAGTAATTCCACCCGCTGGGGGATTAATTTTAGTCGCCTAGACACAAGAGCCAAAGAAAAATCGGCTTGGGCTCCTGTTCCGCGACAATTTCCAACTGCCTCTTTAGCATACGCTGGAGTGTTACAATGGGATGCTCCGCCACCAACACCTAAAACCAATGTGTCCATTATTCCATATGTATTATCTGGTGTTTCAAGCAATTATGAAAATGCTTCACCGGTGGCGTATCAAAATCGAATTGGTGGTGATATCAAGGTGGCAGTTAGTTCCAGTTTAAATTTAGACATGACGATTAATCCCGATTTTTCCCAAGTGGATGTGGATCGTCAACAAACGAATCTAGATCGTTTTGAGTTGTTTTATCCTGAAAAACGCCAATTTTTTATTGAAAACTCCGATTTATTTGATGGTTTTGGAATGGATAATCTAAGACCCTTTTTCTCTCGAAGAATTGGTTTGGCTTTGAATACCAAAACAGGTATTTATGAGCAAACTCCCATTACCTACGGAGCTCGATTAAGTGGAAAATTAACCAATGATTGGAGAATAGGTGTTTTAAATGTGCAGTCGGACCGAATTGATGTCAAAGGAGTTCCAACGCAAAATTATTCCATGGTTGCTTTGCAAAGAAAATTATTTGCTCGTTCAAATTTGGGCGTTTTTATGATCAATAAACAATCTTTTATTGATACCGATTTACAAAAGCAAAATGGTTTCTTGGATTACAATCGAAACATTGGAATCGAATATAATCTAGCTTCCGCCAATAATTTCTGGACAGGTAAGATTTTCTATTACAATGGTTTTGGGCCTGCCAATAAAAGCAACGACTTTGCACATGCTGCTGCTCTTGCGTACCGTGATAATAATTGGATTTTGAGTTGGAAACACCAATGGGTAGGAGAAAATTACAATCCAGAGGTAGGCTATGTGCCCCGTATGAATTATTTTCAAGCGACACCCGAAATCGGAAAAATATTCTATCCCAAAAACAAAGCCAGTAATTTGTTTTATACCCAGGTCCGATTGAACAGTTTGAACTATTGGAATAACAGTGGTGGAAGAACGGATAATACTACTTATTTAGCCTTTGAGGGTTATATGAAAGACCGAGCCAGTTTTTCTGCCTTTTTAGCCTACGATTATGTTAAATTATTGTACGATTTTGATGCAACCCGTATGGGAAATTCCCCTTTGAAAAAAGGGACTGAACATTCGTGGAACTCCTTGAATGTTTTGTATCAATCCTCTCCAATTAAACTATTTACCTATACTGGATCTGCGAGATTCGGAGGTTATTATGGTGATGGTAGTCGATTTGGATTTACAGGTGAATTGGGTTATCGTTTTCAACCCATTGTTAGTATGTCAGTAGCCTTGGATTACAATGATATCAGGGATGTTCAAGTACCCATTTTGCAAGCGGATAAAACCATCAAAAATACCATTGCGCAGGCACAATTTTGGATTATTCGTCCCAAAATTGATTTCACTTTTACCAATAAATTATTTTTTACTACATTTTTCCAAATTAATCAACAAACCAAAAACATTAACCTAAATTCTAGGTTACAATGGAGATACAAGCCTGCTTCGGATTTGTTTATTGTTTATACGGATAATTATTTCCCGGAAAATTTTCAAATAAGAAACCGAGCGATAGTGTTGAAATTAAATTATTGGCTTAATTTGTAAACTAATTTTAAAATAAAATATACCATGAAAAAGTTATTATTAATTCTAACAACGTTATTGAGTTTTTCAGCTTTGGCGCAACAAAAGCCCGTAGCTTCTCCTCCTGCAGTCGTGAAACAAAAAGTAGGTGATGTAGAGGTGATGATTAAATACGCTCAACCTTCTGTAAAAGGACGTTTAGTGTTTGGTACAAAAGAACAAAAAGCCTTGGTTCCTTACGGTGAAGTTTGGAGAACAGGTGCCAATGAAGCTACTACGATCGAATTTTCAAAAGACGTAACCATCCAAGGCAAATCTTTAGCCAAAGGTGTTTATTCTTTGTTAAGCATTCCGGGTACATCTGATTGGACGATCATTTTCAACAATGATTCAAAAATGTGGGGAGCTTATACGTATGCAGCAGCGAAGGATGCTTTACGTGTGAATGCAAAAGCAAGTTCTGAATCGGCTTCTACTGAAATGATGACGATTAGTGTATCTCCTTCAGGTCAAGTAAAAATTGCTTGGGATAAAACTTCTACTTCTTTTTATGTAAAATAATTAGAATTGACTAAATCAAAAGCGACTCAGAAATGGGTCGCTTTTTTTTATTCTAAAAATTCATTTGAAATGCTCAAACCTTTGGCTATTTTTACTTTGTTTTGCAAATTGGAAAGATTAATCTCAAATAATAAGGTATATGAAAAAAGTATTGATAGCAGAGGATAGTTCAGTTATCCAAAATTTGGCCAAGAAAATTTTAGAATTTCAAAATTTTGAAATTCATGCTGTTAAGAACGGACAACAAGTATTAGATGAATTAGCGAAAGCTGATTTTGATATTATTTTGTTGGATATTAACATGCCGGTCATGGATGGTATGGAATGTGCAAGAGCGGTAAGAGCATTATCCGATACACAAAAAGCTAAAATTCCAATGATTGCCATTACGGGCAATGCAAGAAATTATTCAATGGAAGATTTCAAAGCGGCAGGTTTTGATGATTTTTTAGCGAAACCATTGAATTTTGACGCTTTAGTTACTCAAGTAAAAGCATTAACAGAATAATCGCATGCATCCGATGAAAGTCAACTTTCTCGGAACTGGGACCTCTCAAGGGATTCCCATGATTGCTTGTGATTGTGAAGTCTGTTTATCTAAAGATACCCGTGATCAGCGATTGCGGGTATCTTTGCATATAGAGACTCAGGGAAAAAGTTTTATCATCGACACCGGTCCAGATTTTCGCCAACAAGTGTTAAGGGCAGGGATAAAGCAAGTAGATGCTATTGTCTATACCCATGAACATAAAGATCACACCGCTGGAATGGATGATGTACGTGGATTTAATTATGCACAAAAATCTTCGATTCCTTTGTACGCGCAAAAAAATGTGATTGATCAGTTGAAGCGTGAATTTGCCTATGCCTTTGATGAAAATAAATATCCAGGAGTTCCTGAAATAGACGTTTTTGAGATTGAGAATGCTCGTTTTGAAATTGAAGGTGTACAGTGGGATCCAATTCTCGTGAAACATTATTTTTTAGATGTTTTTGGTTATCGAATCGGCGATTTTACCTACATCACGGATGCGAATGCTATCGCTGATGTGGAACTAGAAAAAATAAAGGGTTCCAAAGTATTGGTCATCAATGCCTTGCGCAAAACAAATCATGTTTCGCATTTTACATTGGAGGAAGCCTTGGAAATTATTCAAATAATTCAACCAGATCAAGCCTATATTACTCACATTAGTCACCAAATGGGTCTTCACGCCGAAGTCCAACTCGAACTGCCTGCCAACGTATTTTTAGCTTACGATGGTTTAGAAATCCAATTATGACAAAGAATTTTAAAGCCGTATTGTTTGATATGGATGGGGTGATTGTCGACAATCTACCTTATCATGTTGATGCTTGGTTGTTGTTTTGTGAAAGAAAAAAGATCCCCTTGACTCGTGAATTGTTTTATCAGGAATTAAATGGGATGAATTCCAAAGATACCTTTGAATATTTTTACCAAAGAGAAATGTCTAAGGAAGAATTATTCGAATTAGAAGAGGAAAAGGAACATATTTACCGTGATTTTTATCAAAATTTCAGAAAGCCAGCGGATGGGTTAATCACTTTTTTAGAGGAATTAAAAGCGGCAGGCATACATTGTGCTTTGGCTACTTCGGCTGGACAAGGAAATATCGATTTCATAGTGGATGGATTAGGAATTAGAGATTATTTTCAGACCATTGTAGGTGGAGGGGAAGTGAAAAAAGGAAAACCTGATCCTGAAATTTATTTAAAAGCCGCGGACCAATTGGGCGTTAATTATGCCGATTGTTGGGTCATTGAAGATTCGATGCAAGGAATCAAATCGGGGCACTCAGCTGGTATGAAAGTCGTTGGAATTACCACTTCGCATACGACGGAGGAATTAACACATACTGAAATTCAATCGCCTAATTTTGTGGGTTTAATGGCTAAATTAAAAGAATACAGTCACTAGAAATTTAGAATGATCATGAGAAATTTGGTTTATCTCTTTTTGTTTTTGGGCTTATCATTTGGACTTAATGCTCAAATGAAACCCAAATTTGAGATGATTCCAGGTAAAATGATTGTGGATTACGCGCCTAGTCATTATGTAGGAGAAGAACGGTTGATTCCCACTGGCTATCGTCAAAAAATCGAATTAGAGCTCAAGGAACAATTGAAAAAAGCAACTAATTCGAAAGAAAGTACTTCGGCGAAATCGCAGTTTATTGTCACATTTGAAACGCCTCCTCCTGCCAATGTTAAAGCTATTTTTGAACGTGCAGCAGAAACATGGTCCAATGTAATTAGTTCCGATATCCCTATTCGATTGTATGTTCAATGGGCTCCTTTAGGAAAAAATATATTAGGTAGGGCGGGTGCCACCGCTCATGTCAGAAACTTCGTAGGAGCGACTCGGTTAAATACGTATTATCCCATCGCATTGGCTGAAAAAATGGCGCATGCTAATTTGAATGGCGATGTTCCAGATATTGTTGCCACTTTTAGCAAAGATTATCCTTCTTGGTATATTGGGACAGGTTTGCCCAAAGAACCCTCTACTCCAACCGCAACTGATGGTGAAATCGATTTGTACTCGGTTATTTTACATGAAATTGGACATGGCTTAGGTTTCATAGGTCAAATTGATTTGGATGCTGCAGGAACCAATGGTGAGTATGGTGTTGCGGAGATTTTTGACCAATTTATTGTGAATGCTAAAGGGACTAATATAACAGACACGACAACCTTTAAAAATCCATCCACTGCCCTAAAAACTCAACTTACGACGAATCAAAATCTATTTTTGAGTTCCCCGGTGATTAACAAAAATGTACCTCAAAAGGCCATTTTGTATTCACCCAGTAAATTTGAATCGGGTTCTAGTATTTACCATGTTGATCAATATACCTATGGTGTGAATGATCCCAATGCCTTAATGACCCCTTTTATTGCCCAAGGAGAAATTACCCATAAGATTGGTCCCATTGTGACTTCGGCTTTTGCTGATTTTGGTTGGAAATCGACCAATATTGTCACGGAGGATTACAAGGATACGGAGGAAATTAATAAAGATTTTGTTTTTGAAGCGAAATTGTATTCGGATACTTTGGTAGATGAATCTTCGCTGAAATTAATGGTAGCCGTTAACACATCAATCACGAATGCGGTTGCTTATACGCCTAAAAAAGGAGTTGGAAATTCTTATACCGTTACTTTGCCAAAAACTAATTTCTCGAAAAAAGTTAATTATTATTGGACGGTAAACGATATAACAGGTAAAAAATTCACCAGTCCAGCGGAAGCACCAATCATTTCAGGAACTCAATGGGGAAGTTTCTATGAAGTTAATATTGTTGAAAAGGATACTGTAAAACCCCAAATTATTTATGGTAATCCAATTAAATACATCTTCTCCTCTCAGCTGGATCTTCCTCTGCCGACACTTTATGCAATAGATAACATTGGCATAGACACCGTTTACATGGAATATTCGATTAATAATGGGACTGTTATTCGTCAAGGCTGGAATAAGTCTAGTGTTGAATTGGATGCTTTTACGAATGCATTTAAGTTTAACCAAGGACAGTTAAAAGCTGGAGATGTTATTCGTTATCGGGTTGTGGTAAAAGACAAAGCAAAAATATCCAATGTATTAAATAGTCCAAGCACAGGGTATTATGAATTTGTTGTCTTGAATTTACAAGCGCCCATCAAAGAATATGCGACTACTTTTGATAATTTGCCTACTTCTGATTTTTACTTAAAAGGCTTTACCATTTCGCAAGCCTCAGGATTGAATTCTATCAGTTTGAATTCTGCACATCCATATGCGGATGGAAATGAAGATTTTGAAAATGGCACTGCTGGAGAGGACAAATTCACCAACAATGATGCAGTATTTTTGAAACCAATCACGGTCCGTTCAGATACGTCTAAAATCTATTTTGATGAAATTGCCTTGATAGAACCTGGCGACACAGGAGAGAATTTTTTGAATGAAGATGGAACAATCAATCGGTATTTTTTCGATTATGTGATTGTTCAAGCAAGTAAAGATTTGGGTAAAACGTGGGTTAATTTAACCGATGGTTGGGATGCTAGAAAAGAATCGACCTGGTTAAGTACTTGGAACAAAACCTTTGATAAAAATGGTAATTCAACCGCTAAACCAAGCAATGATTTGTACAAATCGCATGAAATTGATATCCGATCAAGTGGATATTTTAAAAGTGGAGATCAAATTTTATTGCGTTTTAGATTGCATGCCGATGTGGGGGCTTTTGGTTGGGGGTGGACTGTTGAAAACTTAAATATTCAAGGGCCTAAAAAAAATATCAGTAATGTGGTGTTGGGCATCAATGAAGAAACCCAAAATCCTTCTTTTGATGTTTATCCAAATCCAAACGAAGGTAAATTCAAATTCATATTGACCTCCCAAGATGCGTCTTTAAAAGAATTATCCATCTTTATTCGAGATATTCAAGGTCGAGAAATGATGAGAGAAAGCCTGTCTTTTTCTAGTCAAAAGTTAGAAAAGGATTATTCCTTTAACCATTTAGGGTCAGGTTTGTATTTTGTAGAAGTAATTTTGAATGGAGAGCATTTTGTGAAGCGAATGTTGATTGTCAAATAAAGAGATTGCTGTAAGAATTTTTCAAGCAATTGATTTTACTTATCTTTGTAACCCATTCTTTTTTAAAAGAAAAAATATACGATTATGTCTTGGTACACAAGAAAAGATAAAGGGATTCAAACCCCTACAGAGTTTAAAAGAGAAGCGCCAGATGGTCTATGGTACCAGTGTCCTTCTTGCAAAAAAGCCTTACACACTCGAGAGCACCGCTTATTTTCCTACACTTGTTCAAATTGTAATTACCATGAGAAAATTGGTTCTCAGGAGTATTTTGAATTATTATTTGATCAAACGTTGTACACGGAAATAGCTCCGATGATGAGTTCTGGTGATCCATTGGAGTTTGTTGACACAAAAAAATATACAGATCGAGTTAGAGCGACCGAAATGAAAACGGGCTTGAAAGATGCCGTACGTTCAGCTTATGGTCAAATGAATGGCATGCCGATTACCATTGCTGCCATGGATTTCTCTTATATTGGCGGTTCCATGGGTTCGGTAGTAGGAGAGAAGATATCTCGAGCTATTGATTATTCCTTGGAGCATAAGCAACCCTTTTTGATGATTTCACGATCGGGAGGAGCACGTATGATGGAAGCCGGTTTCTCTTTGATGCAAATGGCGAAAACATCTGCACGTTTGGCTTTGTTGGCGGAGGCAAAAATCCCTTATATTTCCTTATTAACAGATCCTACAACGGGTGGCGTGACTGCTTCATTTGCTATGTTGGGGGATTTCAATATCGCTGAACCAGGAGCCTTGATAGGTTTTGCTGGCCCACGCGTTATAAAAGAAACCATCGGGAAAGATTTACCAAAAGGCTTCCAAAGCGCTGATTTTGTTTTAGAACACGGCTTTTTAGATTTTATCGTTGATCGAAAAGACTTAAAAGATAAATTAACTTCTTTGTTGGGAATGTTGAAATAGGAAGTTAGTTATTATTTTTTAGTTCGAAATAAGGGTTTAAATCCCCAATTTTCAATTTTTTATAGCTTTTTAGAACTAATAAATGTCCTTGCGGTTAATCCGACGAAAAAAGTACCTGAATGATGAGTGTTTTTTTATTCATCATTCATAACTCATCATTTATCCATATTTTGTTGTGAATGAAATTGCATCAGAGAGGTTATTCTATCTCTGCATAAAGCAAAAAAAAGCCATCCGTCTGTTGACCGATGGCTTTTTTTAGGTCGAATAGTTTGACTTATTCTGCGATAGGTGCAGCAGCAGCAAGAGCAGCAGCAGCGGCCGCTAAAGATGCTTTTGTTGTGCGTGTCTTTTTCTCTTTTTCTGGAGGAGGAATAACATCTTCCACACCTGCAAAAATACGACCGCAATGTTCGCAAACTAATAATTTCTTTTTGTCTTTGATGTCTGTTTGACGTTGTGGAGGTACGGAGCTAAAACATCCGCCACATGCACCACGCTTAACCATCACTACTGCTAAGCCATTTCTTGCATTACCACGTAGTTTGTCGTATGATTTTAATAATCGAGCATCAACCGATTTCAATGCTTTCTCACGATCTTTCAAAGATTTTTGTTCATCTTCCTCGCTTTCCGCGATGATCACTTCTAATTCTTTTTTCTTTAATTCTAAATCTTTAGAACGCTCAAATAAGTTAGATTCTACTCCAGCGATTTCATCATTTTTGTTCAAAATTTTAAAATCGATTTCTTTGATTCTCTTGTCTGCAATTTCCATTTCAAGTCCTTGAAGTTCAATTTCTTTCGAAATCGCCTCAAACTCACGGTTATTGCGAACATTCATTTGTTGTTCTTTGTACTTAGCAATTAATTTCTCAGAATCTTTCTTCGAATTACGATAGTTGGAAATTTGAGTTTCAAAGTTGTCAACTTCTGATTGGAATTTTGCCAATCGAGTTTGTAAGCCTTCAATTTCATCTTCCAAATCACGTACCTCTTCAGGTAAATCTCCTCGTACTTTCTTGATATTATCTAAGGCTGAATCTATTGTTTGAAGCTTTAATAATGCTTCTAACTTTTGGGCAATCGTAGTTTCGGTAGCTGTAGCCATTATTATTGTTACGTTTGGAAAGTGTTAACCTCTCTAATTCTTAAGCATATCCAACTGGATTGGTTGGGGTCTTGCTTTTCAGAACTGCAAAAGTACTAAAAATATTTGATAAATAATTATGAATCGCATCCTTTATCATAACTTCTGATTCATAATGTCCAATATCACAAATCATGCATCCATTTTCGCCATCAAAAAATTCATGATATTTGATGTCAGCACTGACATAGGCATCGGCTTTTTGACGGATGGCATCGGAAATAAGAAAGCTTCCGGCACCTCCACATACTGCGACAGTTTTGATTTTTTCTTTGTTGGAATGCGTAAATCGCATCATGGTCAAATTTAATTGCTTTTTAAGAAGCTCAATGAATTCTTGTTTGCTAAGTGACTCAGCTAACTCACCAATGTAGCCAGAGCCAACTTCCTGCCAGGCGTTGTCTAATGAAATAATGGAATAGGCCACTTCTTCATAGGGATGTACCGATTTGAGCGTAGAAATGATGGTTGATTCTAAGTGTTTGGGATAAATCATTTCTACTCTGGATTCAATCACTTCTTCATTTTTATCAATCTTTCCAATGGTCGGGTTTGCTTGACCGGTTGGTGTAAATCGGCCAAGACCTTCTACTTGAAAACTACAAGATTGGTAATCTCCAATATTTCCTGCACCTACTTGATGTAAAGCCAATCGAACTTGTTCTTCTTGTGCTTTTGGCACGTAATAAATCAAATTTTTCAAGGCTTGCTGAAAAGGTCTCAATACTCGTCCTTTTTGAAGCCCTATTTTTTGTGCCAAATGATAACTGACACCTTTTGGAGCATGATCTAAATTGGTATGAGATGCGTATATGGCAATATTATGTTGAATGGCTTTGATGACGGTTCGTTCGACATAATTTTTGCCAGTAAAACTTTTTAAGCCTTTGAAAACAATCGGGTGATGTGCCACGATTAAATTACAACCTAATTGAATTGCTTCCTCTACTACCTCTTCGGTACAATCAAGTGTAATCAAAACACCTGTAATTTCCTCATTCCAATTTCCAACGATGAGTCCAGCATTGTCGTATGACTCCTGCCATTGAAGGGGAGCCCATTTTTCCATGCTTTCACACACATTTTTTATGGTCATATTTTCCTAAATTTTGACACAAAGGTAAAATTCTTTCGGATGCTTCTGAAATAATTGTATATTTAAATGTATCATTTCAATATTTTTCCTATTTATTTTTTAAACCATTGATTTTAAGATTATTAGTATGAGATGTAGGCCTGCTGTTCTGATTGTCGAAAATGACCATGTATTATTGATGAAATATTTTTACGGTTCAGAAACCATTTATAATTTACCAGGAGGTAATCCAGATTCAGGAGAATTATTTCCCACAACGATCGCAAGAGAATGTCAGGAAGAATTAGCCATAGAAGTAGAAGTGGGTCCCATGTTATTGGTGGGTGAAATGCCAGAAATTGCCGAAAGACCTTCTTCTTTGCACCTTGTGTTTCAAGGAAAAATCATTTCCGGTTTACCTATTTTACAAGTCAATGAAACGACTGCGAAAGAAGTTGTTTGGATGCCAATAGATCAAATTTCTCAAATATTGATGTATCCCAATGTGGGAGAAGAATTGCAGGATTTATTGTTTCTTCAAAAATCCGGTAAATACATGGGTGAAATTCACCAACCTTGGATTGGGTAATATTTTCTATTTAATAAGGTTCTTATATTTTTCTAATACAATGGACACAAAGATGCCAATTACCTCCTTCAGAATTATCTCAACTTCCGATATCGCATTGCTATTTATTGGCTACTTCTTTTTCCATGGCATTTCTTTTTTATAGAAAAAAGAAACAAAAAAACTTATATTCTGCCAGTTAATCCAAGACGAATCAATTTAATTATGAAGTATGAATTATGAGCGTTTTTTTAAAATTCATAACTCATAATTTCTTTCGTCGGTTTAACCGCAAATTCATTTATAAGATCTAAAAATAAATAACGTTCGTTGATCTCGGTTACTGAGCTTTCCGAAGTATCGAAGCCAAAAGCAGTAAAGTAGAGATTAATAATTGGATATTTCAACCCTTAATTCGCATTATTAGTTATTAGTGTTTAGTTATTAGGTAATAGGAAACTTTCACTAAACACTAATACCTAATAACTAAACACTTTTACCTATTACCTATTACCTTTTACCTAATACCTATTACCTCTTCCCTCTATCCATCCAATTTCCAACGAATAATCCCAATGCACTTGCCGTTAATCCCAACCAAATAGCAGGAATTTCGATAGGATGGAAAAAATGGAAATATATCCAGACAAATAAGCCTAATATCATACTCAAGTGACTACCTAAAGCTTTGGCATTTTTCCAAAAAAGGCCAGCATTCAAAGGAATAAATAGAGAAACCAGACTAAAAGCAGAAGCTTCTCCCACCAATTCGAAAATATTTTGTCGGGAAATAGCCAATAATATACAGGCTGTTGTTACCAATACAACCGAGATTCGAATGGTTTTTAATACATTTAAATCATTGGGGTTTTTCAATAATGGTTTTATTAGATTTTCTCCTAATACACTGGCCGGTGCCAAAATAGCGCCACTAGTTGTACTCAGCAAGGCCGAAAGTAAGGCGCCTAAAAACAAAACCTGCATGGCGTAGGGAGTGAATTTTAAGACTAAATTTGGAATCAATAAGCTACCTTCATTCATTAAATTGGGGTATAATCGGACAGCCATTAGACTGATGATTAGAGGCAACATGGCGACGGAGACATACATGATTCCCGCCAAAATACTCGCACGAATAGCCACTTGTTGGTTTTTGGCAGCCATCACTCGTTGAAAAATATCTTGCCCTGGTATGGATCCAAATCCAATGGTAATCCAAGCACCCAAATAAGTCAGCCAATCAATGAAATGATTGTTTTTGGGTGTGAATTGGAAAAAGCCTTTCGGTTGACTTTCCAAGAAGTCTTTAAAATTAGGAATCTTGTTGTTCAGTAAATAGAAGAGAAAAATGAGTCCTGCAATTAATAAAATATTGTGAAGAAAATCCGTGATGGTAACTGACCACATTCCACCTAATAAGGTATAAGTCATGACTAATAATGCTCCAATAATAATACCTGTTTCGTTCGATATAGGCAATAATAAATGGAGGGTTAATCCTAATGCGACCAATTGTGCAGCAATCCATCCAAAATAGGAGGGAACCATGATCAAGGCTGAAAGACGTTCTGAAAAGATACCAAAGCGCTGACTAAAAAAATCGCTAAAGGTTAAAACTTTTAAAGGATAAAGTTTTCGAGCATAAATGGTGCCGACCAATATTAAACTCAGCGCTGCACCGAAAGGCTCTTCAATGACTCCCAAGACGCCGTGATGTACGAATTCCATTGGTGCACCTAACATTGTTTCCGAACCAAACCACGTTGCAAAGGTGACCATCACAGCCAGGCTTAAAGGCAATGAACGACCTGCCAAGACGAAATCCTGAGTGGAATGAACTTTTTTACTTGCCCACCAACCCACAGCCAAGTTGAGTAATAAATATAGGACGACAAAGGTTATCAGCATCTTGATAAAATTGAGTCCGAAAATACATAAATTACAATTAAATTTTACCTTTACGCTTTATTAAAGATATTTTAAGAATGAATCATTCGCGTTCCCTGATTTTTGTTCTATTCACCTTGTTCTTGTCTTCCTGTGCTCGGCAACATTTGCTAACAAAAATGAATGAAGCTGGCCTATCCAATGCTTACACGGGTGTAGTTATTCAAGATTTGACATCTGGCAAAGTGGTGTTGCAGCAAAACGCGAATCAATATTTTATGCCCGCTTCCAATGTAAAATTGTTAACATTTCTTTTAGCTAAACGCATTTTGCCCGACTCCATTCCATATATACGAGTAAGAGAAACCAATGATTCTTTGTATTTTTGGGGAACAGGTGATCCTACTTTTTTGAGAGATGGATTTGGAAATCGAAGTATATTGGATTATTTATCCAAACAAACAAAGGTTTTGGTTTATGCGGATAAGGAAGGTTGGTCAAAACCATTGGGAGAAGGTTGGTCTTGGGATGATTACAACGATTATTATTCCGCTGAAATAAGCAATTTGCCCATCTATGGGAATTTGATGACAGTGAATAAAATTAAAAATTTATGGAATATTCAACCCAATTCATTCGCTAAGGATACGATTTCTAGTGCGATTAAAGGATTCGTGTTTCGTAAAAGGAATTCAAATACTTTAGAGCTTCCTTCCAAATTAATCAATGAAAAAGAACAGCAAATTCCTTTTATCACTAGTCCGATTTTAAGCGCTCAATTATTATCAGATACTTTGCATAAACCCATAATTTGGCAATCTAGAGATTTTGATGCTCAATCGAATTTATTGTATGCTAACCATTTGGATAGTTTATTAATACCCATGTTGTATGAAAGTGATAATCATATTGCCGAGCAAGTATTGTATTTGATTGCCGCTCAAAAATATTGGACAGGACCAACGGATAAAATTATTGCCAATTTGAAAAAAGATTTCGGGGAGGATTTTTTACCATCGATCAAATGGGTAGATGGCTCGGGATTATCTAGATATAATTTGTTTAGGCCAAAGGATCTCATTCAGATACTTCAAAATTTGTATCAGGAAGTAGGTTTAGAAAAATTAAAGATTTTATTGCCCGAATCAGGAACCAGCGGAACCATGAAAAACGTGGTTTTTTCGAATAAAAAAAGTAAAATTTGGGCCAAATCAGGCTCCTTTTCAAACACCTATAACATGTCTGGCTTTTACCAAAATGCCAAAGGTAAAGTCTTCCTTTTTAGTTTTTTAACCAATTTGGCCAATCAACCAGTGAGTAAAAGCAAAAAGTCGGTGATTACGTTTTTGGAAAAAACACTGGAATAGGGAAGTGAGAAAACTGGAAGAGAGGAGAGAGAAAACTGGAAAAGAGAAAAGAGAAGTTAGAAAATCCTATTACCTATTAATGCGAATTAAGGGTTGAAATTTCCAATGATTAATCTCTTCCTTTACCGCTTTTGATTTCGATACTTTGGCAATGCGATATTGGAAGTTGAGATAATAAGGAAGGAGGTAATTGGCACCTTTGAGTTAAAGAAGGGATTTGTTTTTTACACAAAAGACACAAAGATTATTCAACCCGACTATTAAGGATGTTTCATTTTAAGCGCGCACAGCCATCGTTAGTAATCACGAAAACATTTTTCAGAAATTAAATAATCTCGAGATGTACGGTTAATCCGACGAAAGATTTGAACGAAGCGGTAGGCGGAGCTTTGACAATGCGCATGAGCGATGTGCGTCAGGGTCAAAGAAAATAGCCGAAAGCGTAGTGAAAATCGAGCCGCTTGCGGATTCGTCTTGGATTAACTGGCAATATTTAAGTTTTTTTGTTTCTTTTTTTCTAAAAAAAAGAAATACCATGGAAAAGGAATTAGCCAATAAATGGCAATGCTATATGGAATTTTGAGGTATTAATGAATATTTCAACTCTTAATTCGCATTATTTAATACCTTTTACCTATTACCTATTACCTATTACCTTTTACCTATTACCTCTTACCTCTTACCTCTTACCTCTTACCTCTTACCTCTTACCTCTTACCTCTTACCTATCTTAAACACCCCATAGCTCAATATGATAAATCCCGCCACATAAATTCCACTTTCAGGATTTTGTAGTATGGTACCTATTAAAAAGCCAAGCGAAATAATGAATAAAGCTATCGGTACAAAAGGGTAGGCCCACACTTTATAGGGTCTTTCTAAATGGGGTTCTTTTCTTCTTAATTGAATTAAAGCGGCAAATCCAGAAAGATAACTCGCTACAAAGAAAAAAGTAGCTATGTCCGAAAGCTTTTCATTGATTTCTTTTCCAGCAAGCAAAAATAAACAAGCTAATCCAATCGTTAAATGTGTCGCAAAGTGAGGGCTTCCCGCTTTATTCACATGACTAGCTTTTTCAAAAAATAACCCATCACGACTCATCGAGAAAATTACTCGTGGAGCAAACATGGATTGCGTATTTAGAATTCCTAAGATGCTCAGCATTAAAAAAATGGTAATGTATCTTCCATAATCAGCGCCGAATAAATAGCTGATCGTATCAGCTGCGGCCAACTTACTGTGTCGTAATTCTTCTAAGGGAAGGCTATACATGATCACCACGTTGATCAATAGGTAAATAATGCTGACGGAAATAACACCGATGTACATCGACTTAGGCATTGTTTTCACGGGGTCAGTATTCTCTTCTGTGAAGTAGGCGGCAGTATGCCAACCATCAAACGCATAAAAAATGGAGAGTAAAGCGGACATAATTCCCGGCCATAAAGGTAAATGTTGGGGGGTGGTAGGGTTTTCCAACCAAACACCTCCTTGTCCTTTCCATCCACAAAATAATATAAATAAAATGAGCGCTACGGCTTTCAATCCACTTAACCACTCCTGTGATTTCCCTGCAAAAACGACTCCCATTTGATGGAATAGCCACAACAACACAAGTATGCCTATCGCGAAAATGCTAATATAATTGCCAACAAACGGAAAAATAATGGCCAAATATTCGCTGAAAGTGTACGCACCAAACCCGAGTGCGGTAACCGTTCCAAGCCAAGAGGTGATCCCAACTAAAAATCCGATGTATTTCCCAAATGCTCTTTCAGCGTACACATACCAGGCCCCTGCTTTTGGGATGGATAAACTTAATTCCAACACACAACTTACTCCGAATAAAGCATAAATGCCTACCAATAACCACAAAGATGAAATCAAAAGCGGACTTTGGAGCTGATCAGCAATGGGTCCTGGTTTACGTAAAATACCCGTACCGACGGTTCCACCTAAGGTAACAGCGATGCCAAATCCCAAACCAAGAACTTTCCATAATTGCTTGTTGGTTTGTTTGCTCATGGTGATATTGTTGAATTATTTTTTCAATTGATAATCGGCCACGATAGGGAAGTGGTCAGAATATTTTACTTTGGTAAGTGTTTGGAAATGAATTATTTCCCAATCGTTGGAAAAAAATTGATTGTCGATTCGGACAAAATACGGACTTCTATTCAAGGTAAAACCTAAACCTTTGCCAGCTTCTTCAAATGCATTTTTCAATCTTTCACGAATAGTTCCATAGGCCCAGCCATAAGGGGTTTCATTTAAATCTCCGACAACTATGATGGGGTATGGACTTTGTTGAATCAAACGATTGATTTGATCCATTTCTTTTTTATGATGTATAAATCCTTTTTTCAAAGATGACAAAATCCCTCTTCCTTCTTTTTTGGCATCTTCGTAGTCTTGGTCTCTAATTTTTCCTGTCACCTTGCTTACTCGGATCCCCATGGACCATAATTGTAAATTAATCACTCGAATTGTATCCTCTTTTAAGGCAATATCTGTCATTAAATAACCATTTGACGTATTATCAAATTGTTTTCCCTCTTTATGGATGATTGGATATTTGGAAAAAATGGCAATTCCCATTTTTTCGTTTTTATCAAAATCCTCCTCTTTTAAAGGAATGAATGCGTAATGAGGGTATTCCTCCTCCATGAAGTCTACTGTTTTAAATGGTTTTCTTCCAGGATTTGAGTAGAATTCTTGGAAACACTTAATATCTGCGTTATAATCTCTCATGAACTTTTTCAAATCCGATAAATTTTCTTCATTTCCTTCATAAGAGTTGGAAAACATCCCATAAACATTATAATCTAATACTTTGATGCTGCTCTTTAAGTTCGCTTTTGGTGTATTGAATGCAACGCTTCGTTGAATAAAACTATAACCTAAAACTAAAACGATGAGTGGCAGCAAGGCTCTTTTAGCACGTTGAAAAACCCAATAAATCAAAGAGATAAAGCATAATATTTGGGCATAAGGCATCGTCATCATGATGAAACCTGCCACCCAATGATCTATGATGAGCGAGTAACTTAATAGATAAGTTAATAAGGTATACAGGCATAAGGGAAGGGTTCCTAGCCAAATCAAAGAGGAAATGACTTTTTTTACAATCGATTTTTCGGAATTCTTTTTAGCCATTTTCAAAGATACTATTTTTGCTAAAAAAAAAATGCTTAAGCTGTCTTGTGTTTATTTAAAAGAAAAACATTTTACATATTTCCATTTTCTATTTTAAATTCTACTTGCATCTTTCCTGAAAAAATTCTACTTTTGCAATCCGATTTTATAACAAATATAATTCAAAGGCGTTAAGCCAATTAAATGTAGATATTATGGCAAAGGTTTGTCAATTAACAGGAAGAAAGACACAAGTAGGAAACAATGTTTCTCACGCAAATAACAAAACAAAACGTAAGTTTTATCCAAACTTGCAGACTAAGAAATTTTTCTTAGAATCTGAAGGTGTTTGGGTTCGTATGAAGGTTTCTGCGAAAGCAATTCGTACAATCAACAAAAACGGTTTTGAAAAAACATTAATTCAAGCAGCTCGTAAAGGTACGTTAACTGTTTAGATTCAAATTTTTTTACGAAATTAGCCTCTTTGAAATCCAAAGAGGCTTTTTTTGTTTCTAATATGCTTCAACCAGACGAATTAATTCGATATCAAAAACAGCTTAAACTACCAGATTGGGGTTTAGAAAAGCAGTTATTGCTTAAAAATGCCAAGGTTTTGGTGGTTGGGGCAGGTGGTTTAGCTAGTTCCGCATTGATGTATTTGGCCGCTGCGGGTGTTGGACATATCCATATTCTAGATGGTGATCAAATTGAATTATCGAATTTAGCTCGACAAGTCCTGTTTTTGGATCAAGATATTGATCAATCAAAAGTGGATGTCGCTGTAAGTCGACTCGCTCAACAAAATCCAACGATACAAATTAGCGGAACCAAGGAATTTTTAACCCTTGAAAATGCTTCCAAATACATTCAAGATGTCGACCTTGTGATGGATTGTACGGATAGTTTTGAGGCAAGGTACTTAATCAATGATTTTTGTGTATCCTTAAATAAACCTTTTGTTTATGCAGCCATACATTCTTGGGAAGGATTAATTTGTTTGTGCAATGCCAAAAATCAAGCGGGTATTTTAGGCCCGACTTACCGTTGTTTATTTCCTGAAGAGCCTGGTAAAATGGAAATTCCGACGTGTGATGAGGTAGGAGTAATGGGTTACCTTCCAGGAATGATGGGGTTATTTCAAGCCAAGGAAGCCATTTTTTATTTAGCAGGATTAGATTCACGTGTCAACGGATCCTTGATGCGTTGGGATTCCAGAGACATGACCTTTCATTTTTTTAAAGTGCAAAGGACTCAAAATGCGGAAATGACTATTTTCCCAAAGAAATTTCTAGCCCATGAAATTCGAGAAATTTCGGTAGTTGATTTGCAAGAAAAATGGGAAAGACAAGAAATAACAATTGTGTTGGATGTTCGGGAGGATTACGAATGGGAGAGTGCTCATCTTACAGGTGCGCTTCATATTCCAATGGGAAAGATTCCTCAATACATTTCTCATTTAAGTAAAACTCAGGCCATCGCAGTGATGTGTCACCATGGCATGCGCTCTGCCAGCGTAATTCGCTACCTCCAAGAAGAATATCAATTTAAAAACCTCTACAATGTCGCTGGTGGCATAGATGCCTGGTCAAGGGATGTGGATGAGGCAGTTGGGAGATATTAGTCTTTAGTTATTAGTGTTTAGTGAAAGTTTCCTATTACCTATTACCTATTACCTATTACCTTTTACCTATTACCTTTTACCTATTTAAACAATCTTTCCATACAAATCAAACTCCTCTGCTTTATCAATTTTAACCTGAACAAAATCGCCTAAACGTGCATATTGTTCCGCTGAAATCAAGACCTCATTGTCCACTTCTGGCGAGTCAAATTCGGTTCTTCCCACGAAGTATCCACTTTCTTTTCGGTCGACCATGACTTTGAAAGTCTTACCTACTTTTTCTTGATTCAATTCTTCGGAAATCCCTTGCTGCAAGGCCATGATTTCATCCGATCTTTCTTGTTTGGTTTCCTCAGGTACATCATCTTCCACTAAATAGGCATGCGTATTCTCTTCATGGGAGTAATTGAAAATACCTAATCGGTCAAATCGCATGCGCTCAACAAATGAATACGTTTCTTCAAAATCCTGCTCTGTTTCTCCGGGGTATCCAGAAATCAAGGTTGTTCTCAAGGCAATTCCGGGAACGGTTTCACGGATGGTATGGATTAATTCCTCGGTTTTTTGACGAGTAATTCCTCTTCGCATTCTTTTTAAAACACCATCAGATCCACTTTGAAGTGGCATATCTAAGTATTTGCAAATATTGTCTCTTTCTGCCATGGTAGAAAGAATTTCCGTAGGAAAACCTGCCGGATAGGCATACTGTAACCTAATCCATTCGATTCCATTCACATCTGACAAACGCTCTAATAATTCTTTCAACTGACGACCACTACTTCCTCCGCTTTGTTTAAAATCTAGTCCATAGAAAGTTAAATCTTGGGCAATCAAAATCAATTCTTTCGTTCCTTTTTTGGCTAAAGATCCTGCTTCTTTGACCAATTCTTCCATGGGTCTAGAAACGTGCTTTCCTCTCATGATGGGTATCGCACAAAAACTACATGGGCGATCACATCCTTCGGCAATTTTTAAATAGGCATAATGGGCAGGCGTGGTTAATAAACGTTCTCCCACCAATTCTTGTTTATAATCAGCTTTTAAGGCTTTCAATAATCGAGGTAATTCATTCGTGCCAAAAAAGGAATCTACCAAAGGGATTTCTCTTTCCAAATCGTCTTTGTAACGATGGGATAAGCAACCTGTAACATATAATTTGTCAATTTTACCTGCTTCTTTGGCATCCGCATATCGTAAAATGGTGTCTATCGATTCTTGCTTCGCATTATCAATAAAACCGCAGGTGTTAATGACCACAATATTCGCCTTGTCTTTTTTTGCTTCGTGGGTAACTTCTAATCCATTTCCTTTTAATTGAGTAAAAAGAACTTCAGAATCCACTAGATTTTTGGAACAACCTAAGGTGATAATATTGATAGAAGGCTTTGGTGCGACTTTGGTTTTCATGCGAAAAATTAAATGAATTGCAATTTACGATTTTTAATTCAATTTGCCCTTTTATTCCAGGTTCATACAAAGAACGAAATGGGAGGGTAAAGTTTTTTTTTGTTCGTGATAAATAAAATGAATACTTTTAGTAGTATTGTAAAATCAAAAATGTAAACTAAATCTATGAAAAAAATTATTCTAACAAGTGCCATTGTCGCGATGGCTTTTACATCATTTTCTCAAGCAATCAATAGCTTAACAAAACAAGAAAAGAAAGACGGCTATCAATTATTATTTGATGGAAAAACGTTTGCTGGCTGGCACACCTATGGAAAACCAGGTAAAATTGGTGCCTCGTGGTCGGTAGAAGATGGAGCTTTCGCCTTTGATGTCATGAAAAAAGAGGGTGGTGATTTGGTAACAGATGGGGAATTTGACAATTATGATTTTTCGGTTGATTGGAAAATTTCACCCAACGGTAATTCAGGTATAATTTTTAACGTTACCGAAGATGCTGCAAAATACCACAGTACTTACAATACAGGACCTGAAATGCAGGTATTGGATGATGCAGGCCATCCGGATGGTAAAATTAATAAACACAATTCTGGTGATTTATACGACTTGATTAAATCTTCTCAAAGAACCGTTAAACCAGTAGGAGAGTGGAATACTGCTCGAATTGTTAATAATCGCGGTTTGTTACAGTTGTATTTAAATGGCGTTAAAGTTGTAGAAACACGTTATGATGATGAGAATTGGAAAACAATGATTGCCAATTCAAAATTCAAAGTGATGCCAGGATTTGGTGTTAATATGAAAGGTCATATCGCTCTTCAAGACCATGGTAATCCAGTATGGTACAGAAATATTAAGATTAAGAAATTGTAAATCTCATTTTTTGGATATCCTTGTTTAGGCAGTGATATTTCCTTTTTAGAAAAAATAAAAAGGCTTGCAATTGCAAGCCTTTCGTTATTTAAAGGGATTTGATTTAAAAACGAATTCCTAAACCAAACAGATTGATGATTTCAACAGAATGTTTTAAGGATTTGCAAAAATGTATGTAAAATACCGCATTCGAATTTAGTATTTAGAAATACATATTTGCGGTTAGGTAGTGAAAGACTTAACAACTAGTTACACTAATCATTCGACTTTGCTGATACAAATGTCGTGGATTCATTTTGAAAAAAAAATATTTACACATTATTTTTTTTCAAATCCGTGTCCTACCGTTTTTGTTTTAACACGTAATAAATTCATGTCTGAGGTAATAAAAAGCGTTTTACCATCCTCTCCAAAGGCAACATTTGAATTGGCATTATCGGTAATAATTCTACCTAATAATTTTCCTTTGGAATTAATAATTAATACGCCCCCTGGTCCAGTTGTCCAAATATTTCCTTCTTGGTCAATTTTCATTCCATCTGCTGAGCCGTTCAAACCACTCTTATGCATCTGATTTCCATCAAAAAAGATGGTTGGTTCTCCTAAATTGCCTTTTTTGTCCACTGGGTAAGCATTCCAAATTAAGGCGTTCGGGTCCGATTGAGCCACATATAAAATACTTTCATCTAAGTTAAATGCAAGCCCATTTGGACGAGTCATCACTTTGGATTGTAGACTTAAATTTCCTTTTGTATCAATTTTATAAACACCTTGGTAATCTAATTCTTTGGCTGGTTCAGCTTTACCACGTCCGGGTAGTCCATATGGAGGATCTGTAAAATAATAGGCTCCAGAACTATGTTGAACCAAATCATTCGGGCTGTTTAATTTTTTCCCTTCAAAGATATGCGCTAATGTCTTTTTTTGATCGGGGTGATGAATGGGCATTTCAGCAATACGTCTATCGCCATGTTCACAACTTACTAAATTTCCTTTTTGATTGATAATTAAGCCGTTGGCACCTGGCTCCTCTGAGTAGTGTTCTTTTCCAGTGTACCCAGCAGGTTTTAAAAATGTTTCTAAGCCTTTAGATTCGGTCCACTTATGAATAATGTTTTCAGGAACATCTGTGAATAACAAGAAATTTTCTTTTTTTACCCATACAGGTCCTTCGGACCAAGTAAAACCTTTGGCGATGATTTCAATTTTTGAATTAACATCCAATAAATGATCTAATTCAGGATCTATTCGTTCAATTCGACCAATGGTAGGATAAGTAGTTTGGGCATTCATAGAAATTATGGTACTTGCGAAAAGCAGTGTCGTAGAAGCAAAAATCTTAAGGTATGTTTTCATGCGAAAAAAAAGGCGTGCATTTTCATACACGCCTCAATGCGTAGATTATAAATTTAATTTTTTCAATTCCTTCACTGCGAAATCTGCCGCACGTGCGGTTAAAGCCATATAAGTTAAGGATGGATTCACGCATGAGGTGGAAGTCATGGCAGAACCATCTGTTACGAATACGTTTTTGCAGGCATGAGTTTGATTATGAGCATTCAATACCGATGTTTTCGGATCTCTACCCATTCTAGCTGTTCCCATTTCGTGAATAGCCATACCTAAATAAGAACCATTGTCATGAGTTTTAACATTTTTCAAACCTGCGCTTTCCAACATTTCTCTTGCATCCTCCATCATATCCTTGCGCATTTTCATTTCGTTTTCTTTCAAACCTGCATCAAACACCACTACTGGTAATCCCCATTTGTCTTTGGTAGTAGGATCCAAATACATTTTATTTTCATGGTACGGCAAGGTCTCCCCAAAACCACCTAAATTCATTGTCCATGGACCTGGCTTAGTTAAGGACTCCTTGTAATCACCTCCGAAACTTAAATCGCCAATGCCACGGTTCCAACTTTGTCTAGATCCACCACCTTGGTAACCAAAGCCGCGTAAGTAATCACGCTTATCGTTACCAATGTTTCGGTATCTTGGAATGTAAATACCATTCGCTCTTCTACCAATGTAATATTTATCTTCATCACCTTCCCAAACTCCACTTGCACCTGTTCTAAAGTGATGATCCATTAAATTATGCCCTAATTCACCTGAATCATTTCCAAATCCATTCGGGAAACGTCCTGATTTTGAATTCAACAATAAAGCGGTTGAGCTCACAGTTGATCCACACACAAAAATAACTTTGGCATAGTATTCTTTCACTTCGTGTGTAACCGTATCGATGACACGAACACCTTTCGCTTTGTTCTTTTTCTCATCATAAATGATCTCAGAAACCAAAGAATCTGGTCTTAATGTTAATAAACCAGTTTTTGCTGCAGGTGGAAGTGTACAAGATTGTGAACTAAAATATGCACCATAAGGACAACCCAAGCGACATTTATTGCGATACTGACAAGCAGAACGACCGATGCCCAACTGTGCTTGTTTTGCTTCCGATAAGTTCGCCACACGACCAATAGTCATATTTCTTCCCGGAAAATTCTTTTCAATTCTTTTACGAACCTCTTTTTCTACACAATACATGTCCATCGGTTTCAAAAACTCGGAATCCGGTAATTGTGGAAGTCCCAATGCTTCTCCAGAAATACCTACATGTTTTTCCACGTACGAATACCAAGGAGCAATATCTTTGTAACGGATAGGCCAATCAACCGCAACGCCATCTTTTAGATTAGCTTCAAAGTCGATATCCGATAAACGGTAAGTTTGACGGCCCCACATGATGGATTTCCCTCCAACGATGTTTGGACGAAACCAATCGAATCGTTGTACTTCTTTGTACATAGAATCCGAATCGTTGAACCAATAATCTTGGGTCATTTCATTGTAGGGATAATCCCTTGCCAATTTTGGATGACTCGCTTTTTGCTCTTGGGTTAATAAACCATTGTACTTAAAATCCCAAGGATCTTTATAGGTAGGAGCATATCCCGTGATATGTTCCATTTGTTTTCCTCTATCCAATACCAAAGTTCTAAGGCCTTTTTCAGTTAACTCTTTGGCCGCGAATCCACCTGATACTCCTGAGCCTACGACAATCGCATCATACGTTTGTCCTTTTATTGCGTCTATGTTTAAATTCATTGTTTTTCGGTTTTAAGATTAAATTGCCCAAGTTTTTTGACCAGCAGTCAAAGGCATACAACCATCAAATTTTCCTGGAATTGATAAATATTCCAATGCTTTTGTAGCTCCAATTTCAGAAGTGAAATAACCTGTAGTAGTTAATTCTTTGATCATAAAAAAGAAAGTTGCTTGTCCTTTCACTTTTTTGCGAGCTAAATCGGCTTCCAACATACTGGTCGTTAAGGCATCTTTTTTCTGAGTTGTAGAAGCTGATGCAAAACCTGTTCCAAATTTTGTTTTACAGTCGGAATCTAATTTGGATAATCCTGCATAGAAGATTTCCTGATCAGCTTTGGTATAACAATCTCTTACAACACGAACGATGAATTGTTCTACTTTGGCAGCTTTAGCACCTGGAGTACTGGTTGTAGGGATGATTACATCTGCCACTTCGGCAATCAATGATTCTTGTTCAGCAGTAAATGTGACAAATGAACCGTTGTTGGTTTTTTTGCCCATAATTCCTGCCATTGCTGGTGCTGAAATTACGCCACCCATTAAAAATGCTACTCGCTGAATAGCATCTCTTCTGTCGATTTTTTTCATATTAATATCGGTTTTTTCGATTCGAGGTCCTCTTTTGATGGAATAAGACTATTTCATCTCAAAGAATTTCAAATATATGCAATTATTGCAAAAAAACTAATCCATATTGGGTGCTTTCTAGAGAATATTTCTTCTATTTTTACAGAAAGTTTTACAATTTATGTCCTTAGTACCTGCATCAACTCTGATTTCCGAACTTTTTTCAACGCTTCAAGAGAATTTTGATGAATTAGAATCTCATGCGATCGCTTATCGAATTTTAGATTTGGAATTTGATTGTTCTAAATTGGATATTTATATGGGAAGAGAAATTTCCCTTCCTGAGAATTGGGAATCGATACTTTCTAGGTTACAATCAGGAGAACCTTTTCAATATGTTTTTGGGAAAGCATTTTTTCGTTCTGAAAGATTTGAAGTTAATTCTTCCACCTTAATACCTCGACCTGAAACGGCTGAATTGGTCGATTTGGTTTTGGATAAAATACCTACTTGGAAGACCAATCCAACGATTTTGGACGTGGGAACTGGCTCAGGTTGTATTCCTATTTCGATTAAATTAGAATGTCCGAATGTGCAAATTTCTGCATGGGACATCTCCTCCGAAGCATTAGAAGTTGCTAAACGAAATGCCAATCATCTAGAAGCTGAAGTTCAATTTCATCAAAAAGATGTCTTCAAATGGGCTGAAACAACGGAATTTTGGGATATCATTGTTTCCAATCCGCCTTATGTGTTAGAGAATGAAGCAAAAGAAATGGAAAAACATGTTCTTGATTTTGAACCGCATTTGGCTTTATTTGTTCCCAATGAGGATCCTTTGAAATTTTACCGAGTAATAGCAGATTTTGCTGCCAATAGTTTGCATACAAATGGTTGGCTCTTTTTTGAAATTAACCGGGCATTTGGACAAGCCACGATTGATATGCTCAGGCAGAAGGATTTCTCGGAAATCAGTTTAATCGATGATTTTAAAGGAAATCCAAGATTTGTAAGAGCGATGAAAAAATAAGAATCAATTAGTTATTTCCCAATGCTTTCCTAGCGCTGTCCAATGGGTAAATCGTTTGTATGCCATTTTTTTCACGGAGGTAGGTGATTATTTCGGCGAAATCCAATGCTTCTAATTTATTATTGCCGGGCATAAATCCGTCATAGGTTTTTCCATTCACTTGGATGGAACCCTTTTGGCCATATTTTAAAATATGGATGATTTCTTTTTCGTTCATTCTTTTGAACAAATCCGTTTGGAATACAGGAGGGTAAAGATCTTTTAATCCTTTTCCGTCTTTTTGGTGGCAATTTTCACAATTCGTTTGATAGGCATTCATGCCCTCGAAGGAATATTGTTGACGCAAGATTTCTTCCTCACTTTGACAAGACAAAATAGTGCCAATTACTAGAAATACGAGTATAAATCTTTTATTTTTCACCTATTTTTCATTTAATAAGATTTCCATATCTTGAATCAGATGATCCACTTCCTCTGCTTTTGTTCCATCATAAATACCCCGAACATGTTTATTTTTATCTACCAAAATAAACGCCCCGCTGTGAACAAATCCTCCTGCTTCATTGGGGTCTTCTTGGGTGGTGACCATGTAAGATTTTTCACCTAATGTATAGATTGATTTTTTGTCACCCGTTAATAAATTCCACTTTGGAGCCTTGATTTGCAATCTTTTTGCATAGGCTTTTAGTACATTTGGCCGATCAAATTCTGGGTCAATGCTATAGGAAACAAGAGCCACATCATTGTTCTTCTCGTAACGTTCATATAATCGTAACATTTGAGTTTTCATTTTAGGACAAATGGTAGGGCATGAAGTGAAGAAAAAATCGGCTACATAAATTTTTTGATCCAAACTTTGTTGGTTGACCCAAACGGAATCTTGATTCAAGTATTCAAAAGCAGGAATTTTATGGTAAATGGTATCTATCTTCCCATTAACAGTTTGGGTCGTTTTGGGGCCCAAATAGGGTAAAATTTTCTTTTCTGTGCAAGAAAAAAGAATGAAAAAGAAGATAAAACTACTTAGAAATATATTTTTTGGCGGCATTTAGGGTAGAATCAGTAATGTTTTCAACGTTTTTTAATTGGTTAAATTGAGATTTTAGATATAGAACTTGGTTTTTTACCTCCATTTTATCTAGGCTATCGATCGAAAAATGATGCATCCAATTCATCATTTCATTTTCTGCTTTGCTTAAAGATGTAATTAAATTTTTAACGTGGGTCGAATCTTTGCCGGTTGATAAACTATCCAATTGACTTTTTAATTGAATAATTTCTTCTGTTTGAGGCATCAATTTATCATGCAAACTCATTACTTGCTCGTTTAGAGCCTCTTTGGCTTTTTGCTCGGCTTCTTGACATGCATTACTGCCGACTAAAATAATAGACAACAGTATGAATAGGATATTTTTCTTCATTTTAATTAACTCGATTGTCAGCAATTAGTTTTTTAACATTTTCTCTTAAATCCAAATATCCATTTTGACCTCCAATCATTTTGGCAATTTCATCGATCCTTTCTTCTTCGGATAAGTGTTTAATAGCTGAAACTGTTTTTTCACCCGAATGGTTTTTGTAAACGAATAAATGTTTTTGTCCAGCGGAGGCAATTTGTGGTAAATGGGTAATGGCTATTAATTGGTGATTTCGACTCATTTGACCTAGCATTTGACCAATTTTGATGGCAATTTCCCCAGATACACCCGTGTCGATTTCATCCAAAATTAAGGTGGGTAAAGACCTTTTTTCTGCCAATAAATGTTTGATCGATAACATTAATCGACTCATTTCGCCTCCAGATGCAATTAATTTAAAAGCTTTCGGGGCAAGTCCCTTATTGGCTGAAAATAATAATTGGATTTTATCCAAACCAGAATGTCCAAGCTCTTTTTCTTGGATTTCCCAATCCAAAGTAGCGTTTGGAATTCCTAATTGTTGCAATGAATTCAATAGTTGTTTAATTATTGAATCAAGTACATTTAATCGACTTGCTTGAAGCTTTTTACCTTTTTCCTTGACCATTTCAAGAATTATAAGGACGTTTTTTTCCGCTTTTAATAAGTTTTCCTCTACATTTTCGACAAGAATTAATTCATTATCTATTTTTTCATGCGTTTCAATTAATTCTTCCAATGAGGACGCTTGGTATTTTTGTAACAAACGATTGAGTAAATCGAGCCTTTTTTGCAGATTTTCTAAATCGATGGGTTCTGATAGGCTTGATTCAGCCTCTGATTCTATTTCTAAACTTAAATCCTTTAGTTCAATCCAGATGGATTCCAATCTGTTTTTCCAATTCTCAAAATCAGTCCCCCATTTGCTCAAGGCTTGACTTTGCTGCAAGGCAAGGCGTGTTTGTTGAAGAGCGGAATAATCAGAAATGCTCAAAAGATTACTAAGGTTAGCTAATTTTTCCCGAATTTGTTCGGTGTTTTGTAAACGTTCCACTTGACTTTTCAAGCTCTCGTATTCATCCTTTTTTAATTGGGCTTTATCCAATTCGTCTCTTTGGAATTGTAAAAATGCTAGATTTTGTTGACCTGTCTCTGCTTTGGATTTTAAATTTTTGTAATCGGTCAATGCCTGTACATATGCTTTATAATCAACCGAATAGGCTTGTTTAATTTCCTGATTTTGGGCAAAACTATCTACTAAATCCAAAGAAAAATCGGGATGATACATCCAACTATTATCTTGCTGCGAATGAATATCGACCAATTCTTGTCCGATTTTTTTCAAGGCATCCAAATTAACTGGACTGTCATTGATAAAACTTCTTGATTTTCCTTGCGGGTTTATTTCTCTACGAATGATGCAGTTTTCTTCTAAATCGATGTCTTCATCTACGAATATTTCTTGTAGACTAGGATAGTTTTCAATGTCAAAAACGCCTTCAATGATGCATTTTTTATTTGGATCAAACAGCGTTTTTGAATCGGCTCTTTGGCCCAATAACAAAGAAATGGCTCCTAAAAGAATTGATTTTCCAGC
This sequence comes from Aquirufa sp. ROCK2-A2, assembly GCF_054558485.1. Classification (NCBI taxonomy): domain Bacteria; kingdom Pseudomonadati; phylum Bacteroidota; class Cytophagia; order Cytophagales; family Flectobacillaceae; genus Aquirufa; species Aquirufa sp. ROCK2-A2. The sequence continues at coordinate 244,947 of NZ_JBPXKA010000002.1, read as the reverse complement.
TCCCGTTTCACCTGTAATGACTACTAAACCCTTGTCTAGATCTAAGTCGAGGGTTTCAATCAGTGCATAATTTTGAATATGTAGATGTTTGAGCATGGATCAAATTGTCTTCAAACCCTGAAATTACACAATTTCTTTGTTTGAATTTTTATTTCGAGAAAGAAGAAAAGCTTTTTGATAAAATTTATCAATAATTTGTACCTTTGGGAAAAATTTTCGCCTAGTTAAATTAACACCAACGAAATGAGCGTTTTAGTCAATAAAAATTCAAAAATAATAGTTCAAGGTTTTACCGGAACTGAGGGTACTTTTCATGCGGAGCAAATGATTGCTTATGGCACTCAAGTAGTAGGAGGGGTAACACCTGGAAAAGGAGGAGCGTCTCATTTGGATCGCCCTATTTTTAATACAGTTCAAGAAGCTGTTTCAACTACAGGAGCTGACACATCCATTATATTTGTACCACCCGCTTTCGCTGCAGATGCTATTATGGAAGCAGCTGATGCTGGAATCAAGGTAATCATCTGTATTACGGAAGGTATTCCTACCAAAGACATGATTATTGCTAAAGAATATATCAGCAACAAAGAATGTCGTTTGATTGGACCTAATTGTCCTGGAGTAATGACTGCAGAAGAATGTAAAGTAGGTATCATGCCAGGATTTATTTTCTCTAAAGGTAAAGTAGGTATTGTTTCAAAATCTGGAACCTTAACTTATGAAGCGGTAGATCAATTGACAAAAGCAGGTTTAGGTCAAACAACTGCCATTGGTATTGGTGGTGACCCAATCATTGGTACAACAACCAAAGAAGCGGTTGAATTATTGATGAACGATCCTGAAACGGAAGGTATTGTCATGATTGGAGAGATTGGTGGTGGAATGGAAGCTGAGGCGGCAAGATGGATCAAGGCTGATGGTAATAGAAAACCAGTGGTTGGATTTATTGCTGGACAAACTGCACCAAAGGGTCGTCGTATGGGACATGCGGGTGCGATTATTGGTGGAGCTGATGATACAGCAGAAGCTAAAATGAAAATTATGCAAGAATGCGGAATTCACGTAGTTTACTCACCTGCAGACATTGGTGAAACTATGTTGAAGGCATTATCTTCTAAGTAATAATTCACAAAGGATGACTCCTTTTATGTTTAAATCTGCTTCTTTTAAGTCTTTTTGGCCAATTAGAAGCAGATTTTTTTGTATCCTAGCTTTTCTGATTTTTTCTTTTTTTGCAAGTTTTTCCCAATTAAAAGAAGTTCATTCCTTTGAAAAAGAATGGTTGATCTATCAATCCAATTGGAAAGCGTTTTTACCTTATATATCAAATAAGCATTTTTCCTACCACTCGAAATCTTTATTATTGGATTTTAAATCTCAAAAAGCTACCTATATCCGGATTCAACCCATTGATGATTATTATTTATTTATCAACGGAGCCTATCGAACTGCATTAGAGAAAGATTCCGTCTACGTATATTCTTTAGATAGTCTTTCCAAGAATTATCCTGGGCAATCAAGCCTTTTGTTGACATTTTTCAAAGAAAATTTGTCAGGTTTACCTGGTAAAATTTCCTTAGTTCGGAAAATATCTCTGGTTAATCAAGCTAATACCAAGGAATATGCCAGTTTAGAAAGATTGAGCAAATTGAAATCCGATTTCATAGGTATTAGTCTGTTTGCTATTTTAATTTTATTGGCCATTATTCATTATTATTTCCCCAAGTATTTCTATTCTTATTTTCAATATACCGATTGGATTCATTGGCGATTTAAAGATAATGTGATTCAAAACTCTCCATTTTCTTTTCCTAATCTATTGGTTTTATTGACGCTTAGTTTTTTAACGGCATTCATTGGATTTTTAAATTTAAGCTCGAATCCGAATTATTTATTGTCCCAACTTGATGCTATAGAAGATGGCTCGCCAGCTATTTGGGTTCTGTCGCGTACGTTTTTCGCCTTTGTTTTATTTTCAGGTCGATTTTTTGTGTACGAGATTTTTACGAGTTTATTTAAAATTGAGTTTTTGTCCAAGCCTCATTTTTATAAATCCATTCAAACCAATATGCAATTTTTCTCCTTGTTTTTTTTGGTTTTGGTTTTATTAAGCTTGTACTATGGCCCTTCTTTCCAACCCAATTTGCCATTGTTTAAGGCATTAGTGTTTGGCTACTTCTTTATTCGTATCATTTATTTCTTTCAGTTATTCAGAGGACGCTTTACGATTAACGTATTTACTTTAGCGGCTTATTTAATCATTATTGAAGGCCAGGTAATCTTATTTGGGATCAATCAAATTCTTTTTCCGGAAATGAGTTAAAAGGATTTAAAAATATCTTGAAAAATTCTTATATTTGCACCGAATATGGGATAGTACATCCTAAACTATAGAGTTTTCTTTCCAATTGTTTATGAGTGAAATTACAAATGTTGCCCAAACTGATACTGCAAGGCTAAAAACAGTTAAAAGTATTTTAGTTACACAAGCAGCACCAACGGACGCGAAATCACCTTATTTTGAAATTGAAAAAAAATACGATGTAAAGGTTGATTTTCGACCATTCATTGAGGTTCAAGGTATTGCTTTTAAAGAATTTCGCAAGCAAAAAATTACTATTTTAGATCATACGGCTATTATTTTCACAAGTCGTAATGCCATAGATCACTTTTTTCGTATCTGTAAAGAAGCCAAAATAGAGGTTCCTGCCGATATGAAATATTTTTGTATTACTGAACAAACAGCTAATTATCTTCAAAAGTATATTGTTATCCGTAAACGAAAAGTATTTACAGGTACAAAAACTGCTTTGGACTTATTGGAAGTAATCAAAAAACACAAATCTGAAAAATTCCTTTTCCCTTGTTCAAATAAGCGTCAAAAGGATTTACCTGATTACATGGGGACCAACGATTATCAATTGACCGAGGCGATTATGTATGAAACAGTTTCAGCTGATTTATCGGATTTGGAAGATGTATTTTATGATATCATTGCTTTTTATAGTCCATCAGGTATAACTTCATTATTCGAAAACTTTCCAGATTTCAAACAAAATAATACTCGTATTGCTGCCTTTGGGCCAACTACTGCTCAAGCTGTAACCAATGCTGATTTGATTATCGATATACAAGCGCCTATGCCCAATGCTCCTTCCATGACGGGGGCTTTGGAATATTACATCAAGCTTGCCAATAAATAATTGATAGCCCCAATCTTTTGGGGCTTTTTTATTTATTTTCTTGGAATATCTTTTCCAAACGAAATATTGTTTATTTTTAGCCGTCAAATTCATTAGAAATATAATTAGAATGCCTAACGAGCGAAATCTATTCAAGAAGTCTATTTTGAGCCTTTTATCGGGCTTATTCATTTTGATGTATTCCTTGGTTAGCTATGGGCAACAGGATCCCGGTTTAAGTATGTATTCTTTTAATACATTACATTTAAATCCAGCATTTGCGGGTTTACAAGGCGAATCATTTGCTCAAGTGCATTATCGAAATCAATGGACTCAGTATCAATCCACCTATGATGGTTCCGGAAATTTAGGTACTCAAATGGCAGGGGTTAGTTTGCCACTTTCCAAAATCAATGGTGGAGTTTCATTAGCATATATGTCGGACAACACACCTTCCGGTGTAGGTCAACAATTTATACAGCTACAATTTGCTAAGCATTTTCAAATGGGATCTGGTACAATTTCTGGTGGCATACGCTTGGGATTGCATTCAAAATCCTTTGATGGAAGAGTTTATAAACCGAGAGATTCCAATGATCCTATTATTGATCCTTTATTGGGAAAGGCTATAAGCCAGTCCTTGCCTAATGTAGGAATTGGCTTACTTTATTCTTTGGATAATTTTCGAGTTGGGATCAATGCAGACCATTTAAATAGTCCCAATTTTACTTTTCAAAGCTCAGCGAGTAACGTTTTGAGGCCCGTATTTACTTTGCACACGAGTATGAATGTCTATTTTTCATCCTTTGTTGAACTTGAACCATTTGCCCAAGTGAGGTATTATTCTTCCAGTTTTTTACCTGAAATGGGAGCTAGAGTAAAGTTGTTTGATGCATTTTGGGTGGGAGGAAGTTATCGTTTGAATGATGCCGTGATTGGAATGTTGGGCGTTTCAGTGTTCAAGCAAAAATTAGATATTGGCTATTCTTTGGATAATACTTTGGTGAATGCGACCGTGAAGGCGCCGCTTTCACATGAAATATTTATTAAATTTAATTTACCTAGCTTCAAAGGCTCAAGCAAAGGAATACCGATAAAAACACCAAGATTTAAGATTTTATAATTATTCAAAGTTTAAAAAATCTATTTTTTTGAATAATTATTGATATAAAACCCTTAATTTTGAGGAATTTGAATCAATCTTGTTTAAGTTTGGTTTTTAAAATGCAATTTATTGTGTTCAGTTACGTTAGAGACTAGAATTTATTATACTTGAATATGAATTTTCAACATGTTGGTAAGAGTTTTATAAAAGTCCTTTCTATTATTTTGGTAGCCTCAACGCTATTTAGTTGTGGTTTATTTAAATCAAAAGAAGGTGGCGGTAAAACATTAAGCAGTAAAAAAGGAAGCTCCAAATCCAAAGGTGGACTTTTAGGATTAAAAAAAGGTATCAAGGAAACCGTTGGTATTGAAAATGGAGAAATTGTTGCCTCGGCGCGTCGCGGCTGGAGTCAACCTACCCCTTATGGAATGGTTTTAGTTCCTTCTGGTAGCTTCATGATGGGTCAAGCTGATGAAGATATTTCTCATACGGGTGTCAACTTCAATAAACGTGTATCAGTATCTCCATTTTTCATGGATGATACGGAAATAACCAATCACGAGTATCGTCAATTCACCAATTCATTATTAAAAGATTCACTTTCCGTTTTAGGGGAAGATAAAATAATGAACGAATATTTTCCAGATACGACAGTTTGGAAACGTGATTTTACTTATCACAACGGTGATCCCATGGTAGAATACTATTTTTCTAGTCCAGCTTTCGATTTATATCCGGTTGTTGGAGTTAGTTGGACTGCTAGTAAATATTTTTGCGAGTGGAGAAGCAAGATGATGAATAATTATCGTAGAAAAGAAGGTATGTACATCTTGCCTCGTTTCGAATTGCCTTCTGAGGCAGAGTGGGAATGGGCAGCAAGAGGAGGAAAGGCATCTGCTAAATACCCGTGGGGCAATCCATATATTTCGAATGCGAAAGGTTGTTTATTAGCCAATTTCAAACCTCATAGAGGAAACTTTGATTCAGATGGTTATTCTTATACAGCACCGGCCAATGCTTATAATCCAAACGAATATGGTTTGTACAATATGTCAGGTAATGTTGCTGAGTGGTGTGAAGATGCTTATGCGGATAATTCTGTCGCTTTAACGTGGGATTTAAATACCGTTAATAAAAATGCTGATGAGCCACGAAAAGTAACTCGAGGTGGTTCATGGAAAGATATCGCTTATTATTTGGAAACAGGTACCCGAGCGTATGAATTAGAGAACAATAAACGATCCTATATTGGTTTCCGTTGTGCCATGAGGTACTTAGGTAAACCTAGTAAATAATTGAACATATTAACAATTGAAATAAAATGAACGGATTAGAAAAAATCATTAATGTTGTTGCTAGTTTTGGTGCAGCAGTTGTCATCGTAGGAGCATTATTTAAAATTGTCCATTGGACAGGAGCCAACGAAATGTTAATCGTAGGTATGTTCACAGAGGCAGCTATTTTCATTTTGTTTGGTGTGTTGTATTTACAACAAAAGCCGGAAAAGTCTTACGAATGGGAAAAGGTTTATCCTGAACTTGTTGATGGTGCCCCTGCCATTAAGCGTTCGGCTGATTTATCTGGTTTAAGTCAAAATGGAATTAGTCCAGAGGTAGTAGAGAACTTAACAAACTCATTGAAAGGTTTAGCTGCCACTGCCAATAGTTTACAAGAAATTACGAAAGCAACAGGAGCAACTCAAGAATTTGTTCAATCGTTGAATTCTTCATCACAATCGTTAGGTGCTTTGAACAAGTCAGTTTCTGATGCATCCAATTCTTTATCTTCTATTTCAACTTCTTCTTTAGAAGCGGCCAAATATGCTAATCAATATGCGAAGGCTGGGGATCAATTAACTACATTGAACTCGATTTATGAAAATGAAATTCAAGAGGCGTCTAAGCATTTAAAAGCGATCAACGGTTTTTACGGAAACGTGAATGCATCCGTGGAGCAAATTGCTTCTTCACAGAAGGATGCAGAGCTTTTCAAATCTGAATTAGCAAAATTGAATGCGAATATTCAGTCATTGAATCAGGTTTACGGAAGTATGTTAACAGCTATGAAAGGCTAATTTATCCACAATAGCTTTACAATAAGATATGGCAGCGTTAAAGGAAACCCCTCGGCAGAAAATGATCGGGATGATGTATTTGGTATTAACTGCTTTGCTTGCATTGCAAGTAAGTGATGCGTTACTCCAAAAATTCACCCTTTTAAATAACAGTTTAGAAGTGGCGAATCAATCTTCTACCACGAAAAATAAAGGCATGGTTCAAGGTATAGAGCAAAGGATTCAGGATTTACCTAATCCAGCAGCTTATGCAGATATTTTAAAAAGAGCCACAGAAGTTCGTCGTATTTCTGATGAATTAATTAATCATTTGGACGGAATAAAGACGAAAGTTATAGAAGTAGGAGGAGGGATAGATCCAGAGACAGGAAATATTGCCAATCCGAAAGAAGAAGAAAAAGTATATGAATTAATGGTTGGCTCTAACAAAGGTGGAGAAGCCTATAAGTTGATACCACTTTTTGATCAATATTTGAAAAATTTAGAGAAACTGGCGGATAAGGGTACCAAATTTTCACCTTTGGCTTTAGATGCCAAAGATGATCCTATTGTTAGTAGAGATTGGAATCAATCCAATAAAGATTTTGCCGAATTGAATTTTGAACAAACGCCAATTCCCGCTGCCTTGGCGACTTTAAGCCAGAAACAAGCAGAAATTAGACGTTATGAAAGTGAAGTTTTGAATCAATTGGCTTCCAAAGTCGGTGCCAAAGAGATCAAATTTGATAAAGTTTTCGCACAGGTTTCTGCTAATGCCAATACGGTTGTTGCTGGAATGGAGTATCAAGCTGAAGTATTTATTGCAGCAACTTCCAGTGGATTTACACCAAGAATGAGTTTTAATGGTTCTGCCATTCCTGTTTCAGATGGCCGAGGACAAATTAAATTTAAAACGGCTGGTGGAAATTATGACGCCAATGGATTATCTAGAAAAAGCTATACAGCAACGGTTTCGTATATGAGTCCAGCGGGACCTAAAACAGAATCCGTTACCAAAGAATATTTTGTATTGAAACCTACTTATAACATTGAAACTGCTACTTTACCTGCTTTGTATTTAGGCTGTGCCAATCGATTAAGTGTGGCTAGTCCGGGTTTGGGTGCTTTATGGAACCCACAATTTTCAGCAGATGGTGGCGAAACCATTGCTGGCCAAACTCGTGGAAAAGTTACTATTGTGCCAACATCTGCTAATGTAACTTTGAACGTTGCTAATTCGGGTACTTTATTGGGAAAAGAAACGTTTAGAGTTCGTCGTGTACCAAGACCAGAAGTGAAGTTCTTTGGAAACGGTGGCGAATTGGATGAGAAGAGAGGTATCAGTGCATCATCTTTACGTACAATTGATGCTCGTGCTTTGGCAGATGAATCCTTTAAGTCAACCAATCCTGACGATGCTAATTTTAGAGTGTCAGAATTGTATGTGGCTTTAGCTAGAGGTCAACGAAAAATTGACGACATCACTTTACCTGGAAGCGGTTCATTGGCTAAATTGGCAGCACAGGCTCAAGCAGGGGATAGATATTACATTGAGGTAAAAGGAGTGCAACGTAAAAATTTCAAAGGTACTGTTGAGTCCATTCCTTATTCTTTGTCTAAAAATATTCCTTTATATTAATTAGAGAAAAACATTGTGTTATGAAATTATTCTTAAGTATTAGTGTCGTATTGCTTTCTTTTTTGAGCTTTCAATCGATGGCCCAAGAAAAGCCATTGAATACCGCTGCACAAAATTCAGTTAGACCCATTGATGATGCTAATGTGCATTTCAAAGTTAGACTTTGGCGTCGATTAGACTTAAATGAAAAAATTAATCAACCCCTATTTTCTTACAACAATGAAATTTCTAAATTTTTAGTTGAATGGGTAGAAGCAGGTATTTTGACGGCTTATACAAATGATTCATTGACGACAAAATTGACTACCGCTCAATTTAAAGAAAATTTAAAAATAGAAGAAGGTGTCGTTGATGGCGAGCTATCTGAGGCAGAAAAATCAGCTGGATTTGGAGGCGAATCAAAAACGACTGCCACTGCAGGAACAGATGATGGTTGGGGTGGAAAAACTACTGCGGCGACAGATAAAACTAAAACGGCTGATAATTCTTTTGCTGAAAAGCCTAGCTCTACAACAGCTGCTTATTACTTCCCAAAAGAATTAACCATTATTGAAATAAAAGAAGATGCTATCATTGATCGTCAGAGATCAAGAATGTATTTTGATATACAATCCTTTACTTTAATTATTCCTGCGGCTAAGACTAAGGCAGGATTTGATAAACCAATTGCCTCTTTTAGATACAAGGATGTGTATAAATTATTTAGAAATACACCAAACTGTATTTGGTATAATTCTCAAAACGAAATTCAACATAAAAATATGGCAGATGCCTTTGATTTACGGATGTTCCAAGCTCGTATTGTGAAGAAAGGTAATTCGAGAAATCAGTATTTGACAGATATTAACAATAGTGAGGTAGATGGTTTGAATCGATCGCAATTATTGGAATATGAATTATTAGAAATGGAACACGATATGTGGGAAAATTAGTTTTTTGGCATTTTATTAAGAGGGAGATTTATCTCCCTTTTTTATTGCCGTTATTGGAGCAATCCAAATTGTAATATTTAAGTATTATACATCTTTTAATAAGGAAAATCTAAAATTTACATCATTTTAAAGGACTTAATGCTTTAATTATTCCTTTTTTTGAAGACTTAGATGTAAATTGCAGGGTAATTTGAATAAAAATTAAATATGTCGTATCAACGCAAGACAAAAATTGTTGCAACCGTAGGACCAACGTCTGAGTCCAGAGAATCTTTAATTCAATTAGCTAAGGCTGGAGTGAATGTGTTCCGTTTAAATTTTTCTCATGGTACTCATGAGGATCATTTAGAAAGACTAAAGACCATTCGTTCCATTAGTCAGGAATACAATTTAAATTTAAGTATTCTTCAAGATTTACAAGGCCCAAAAATTCGTACTCAATTAGTAGAAGGTAGTGGAGTTTTATTAGAATCAGGTAAGCAATTGATTTTCGCCATGGATGAAAATTTATTGGGAACTGCTGAAAAAGTTGGAACAACTTACACATCTATGTATTTGGATGTTAATGTAGGAGAACGTATTTTGATGGATGACGGAAACTTAGAGGTTAAAGTTATTTCCATAGATAAGGTAAAAAAAGAAGTTATTACTGAAGTAGTTTATGGTGGTATATTGAAATCTAAAAAAGGTATCAATTTACCAGGAACCAAGGTTTCTTTGCCTTGTTTGACACCAAAAGATGAAAAGGATTTGTATTTTGGTTTAGATAATGGCGTGGATTGGATTGCTTTATCGTTTGTTCGTAAGGCGTCAGATATCTGGGATATTAAAGAAAAAATCAAGGCTTACGGTAAGAACACACGTGTTATTGCTAAAATTGAAAAGCCGGAAGCGATTGATAATTTAGATGAAATTATCGCTGCTACAGATGCTATCATGGTGGCTCGTGGTGATTTAGGTGTTGAAATGGATGGGGCTGTTGTTCCTTATTTACAAAAAGTAATGGTTGAGAAGTGTACAGCTGCAGGTAAACCTGTTATTGTGGCTACTCAAATGTTGGAATCAATGATCTCCAATCCTGTGCCAACGCGTGCGGAAACTTCAGACGTGGCGAATGCCGTGTTACAAGGTGCTTCTGCGACGATGTTAAGTGGCGAGTCTGCTTCTGGAGCCTATCCAATTAAAGCGGTTGAAACAATGGCTCATATTCATGAAGTCGTTGAACAACAACAAAATCAAATTGAAATTGTAAAAGGTGATGAAGCTGCGATTTATTTTAAAAATCACGCTTTATCCAATCATGGTAGCGCCGAAATTACCCTAAATGATCGATTGATTGCTGGAGCATGTCGTCTAGCTCGTGATGCAAAAGCTAAAGCTATTTTGTGTATCACCAATTCTGGGTATACTGCTTTCCGTTTATCTGCTCACCGTCCAAAAGCCGACTTATTTGTGTTTACCTCAAATAAAGAATTAATGTCGACCATGGGTTTATTGTGGGGAGTGAAAGTGTTTTTCTATGACCCATCTGCTGAAAGTGCTGAAAAAACCGTTGCGGCAATGGTTGATCAGTTGAAAAAAGCTGAATTATTGAAAGTGGGAGATGTTTTTGTAACAACTTTGTCCATCCCTGCCCATACTGATAAAAAAACCAATACAGTACAATTAGGTATTGTAGAATAATATTTCCTAAAGGCAGTCCTTTTCTAGCGTATGAAAAAGCAAGTTTCTTGGTTAACTAAGTCATTTACCTTTTTATACACTATTTGGGCTGCTTTTTGGTTTATTTCATTTTTCCTCCTTCTTTATCCGGTTATTTTTGTTCTCATTCATCGTAAAAGTTGGAAGCGATATGCTTTGCAATTGATTCATATTTGGGGTCAATTGTTTTTCTTATTTTCATTTATCCGATTTGATATTACGTATCATTTTAAGCCCAAAAAAGATCAGATTTATGTCTTTTGCGCCAATCATTTTTCTTATTTAGATATTCCTGTCTTAGTCGTATTAATCAAAAATCATTTTTCTTTCATTGGTAAAAGTTCGATTAAAAAGGTACCATTGTTTGGTTATATGTATGCCAAATTACATGTGTTGGTTGATCGGGGAAGTAAATCGAGTCGGGCTAGTTCATTGATTTTATCGGTTAGAGCACTTCAAAATAGAAGTTTAGCTATTTTTCCAGAAGGTGGGATTACTTCAAAAAAATTCCCCTTCATGTCTACTCCACTGAAAGATGGGGCATTTCAAATGGCTATTCAGCAAAAAGTACCGATTGTACCCATTAGTTTATTCAATAATCATTTGTTGCTAAATGATGATAATTTTTTACTTCGTCCGGGTGTGATTAAGGTACACGTGCATGAGCCTTTGGTTACCACAGGTTTAACCATGGAAGATTTACCTATTGTTAGAGAAAAAATATATCAGGCTATACAAAAGCCTATTTTAGCTCATTATTCCTTGGATTTACCCAATTAATCCAATTTCAATTGATGAATGTAAAGACGATAATTTATGCTTGTTTAATTGCTCTAATGACTTCCTGTGGGGAATCCAATGAACAAAGCTCGGATTTGCCTCGTCCTAAAGGATACAATAAAATTGTACTGCCTAAGCCTTCCTATATGCCTTTAGAAAAAGGACATCCTTTTAGTTTTGAGGTTTCCCGCTACGCGACTGTCTTACCTGATACCGTTTCTTGGGCAGAACCCCATTGGTTATATGTTTATTACCCCAAGTGGCAAGCTTTTATTCAGTTGACCTATAAACCCTTGAACGGAGATAAGAAAAAATTATTCGAACACATTAATGATGCATATACTTTAGTGGCTAAACATAACATGAAGTCCAGTGGAAATAAGGAATTACAAATGCGTTTGCCAAGTGGGAAAATAGTTACTCTGATTGAGTTAAGTGGAGAGGTTGCCACCTCCATGCAATTTTTCACTACTGACAGTACCAAGCATTTTTTACGGGGAGCCGTCTATGTAAAGACTGCCACACAAAATGATTCCCTTGCACCCATCATTGATTTCATTAAAAGGGATGCTTTGCATTTAGTCAAAACCTTAGAATGGAAATGATTTACAATTAAATGATTTAATTTGCATAAATTAAAATCTGTTTTTAAAAGGAATCTCTGATATTAACGTGTAATTAACCTTTTATGTCGACCATAACGGCTATCATTCTGACTTATAATGAAGAAATGCACATTGAAAGGTGCATCAAAAGTTTGCAAAGCTTTTGTACGCGGATTTGTGTCATTGATTCTTATTCGACTGATAGAACCGTAGAAATGGTAAGAAGTTTAGGTGCGGAGGTTTTTCAACATACATGGGAGAATAATTATGCCAAGCAGCTGAATTGGGGAATTCAGAATTGTCAAATATCGACAGATTGGACTTTGAGAATTGATGCCGATGAATATTTCCCGATTGAATTACAGAAGGAAATTTCTTCAAAAATGGACAATTTGAAACCAAGTGTGTTTGGAGTTCAATTAAACAGAAGGGTGATTTTCAAAAATCATCTCATTCGTTTTGGTGGTTTTAAGGAGTTCCAATTGCTTCGTATATGGAGGACAGGTCATGGCGTTTGTGAACAGCGTTTGATGGATGAACACATTATTTTAGATGGTGGTGAGGTCGTTTCATTTCAACATTATTTAGTGGATGAAAATTTGAATTCCATGCATTGGTGGGTACAAAAGCATAATAATTATGCAAGACGCGAGGCGGCTGATGCATTAAATTTGGCTTATCATTTGATGGAGACGACAGATTTATCTGAAAAAGCAGGAGTTAAACAAGCGAAATTTCATCGGTTTCTAAAAAACCAGGTATATCAAAAATTGCCTTTGGGGATTCGGCCCGTTCTATACTTTTTGTACCGTTTTATTTTTCGATTGGGATTTTTGGATCATCCCAAAGTTTGGATTTTCCATTTTATGCAAGGACTTTGGTATCGTCTTTTAGTGGATATAACGATCAATGAGGTGGAAAAACGGACCCAAGGAGATGTTGAGCAAATACGAAATATCATATTAAATGAGTGGAACATTCGTTTCGAGGATTAGTAATTCATGGGAAAGAAGCTCAAAATTTTAAATTTATGTAACTATACTTGGGAAACGGGTGGTCCATCGAGTGTGATTTTTAATCATGCCCGATTTCAGTTAAAGCAAAATTTTGATGTTTCAGTGGCCAGTTCTACCAAAAGTCATCATCATTTGTATACCTTAGAGCCCGGAATGAAGCTTTTTGTTTTTCCACAAAGTTTCTTCGCCAGATTTTTATCTGAATTTTCTTTTCCATTGATTTTCTGGTTTTACCGAAATAGGAATAAATTTGATCTTATCCATATTCATGGATTGTGGTATTTTGGTGCAGTTTTACCTTTCATCATTCCGAATCGAGCAAAAAAAATTATTACGATCCATGGATTTTTGGATAGTTATACTCGAAAGGATTCCAAATGGAAAAAAGGACTATTTTGGAAATTATTTCAAAAAAGATTCATTGATTCATGCGATATCATTCATGCCATCAATAGAGATGAGGAACGAATATTAAAAAAATTGTTTCCAAGAAAAAATGTGATTTATATCCCGAATGCCTTGGATGAACCTAATTTGGAAGAAGCAAAACCCGCAATTACTTTTCAGGAATCCATTGAATCATTTAGGGCTGATTCGCCTTGGACTTTCGTATTTATAGGTCGAATTAGTTTCAAAAAAGGATTGAATATTTTACTAAAATCGTTCCAGAATTTATCTGAAGTTTATCAAAACCAGGTGAAATTGATCATTGCTGGTCCGGATGATGATTATTCCCATGAATTATCCTTATTTCTAGAATCGTATCCATTTAATAATATTTTAAAATTAGATACGGTACGTGGGGAAGAGAAGAAATATTTGCTCACCCAACAATTTTGCTTTGTTCTACCTTCTTATTCAGAAGGATTTTCCATTGCGGCTTTGGAGGCCTTGGCACATAAAAATCCTTGTATTTTTAGTAATAAAGTGGGTTTTCGAGAAGGAATTTTGGAATATGATGCTGCTTTACTTTGTCAGCCCAATGAATGTTCACTTACGGAGGCCTTTTTGGAATACGTTCAGCATCCAGAAATTAAATCCAAATTGACTAAAAATGGATATGAATTATTTCAACAAAAATATTTGTTGGAAAATGTGGCATCTGATTTAATCATCGAAATCAATACATGTGTTAACTCACGATAGGTCATACGGGATTTCGCCAATATTACCATCTACTTGAAAGATTCACAATTTTTGTTAGATTTGTTTTTAAACCTATAAACCTATGAAAAAATGGATTCTATTTACCCTATTTTGGGGTATTCAATTTTCTTTTGTCGAGCCTAAAGATATTACTTGGGTGGCCATCGGTGATTCAATTACTTATTTAAATGATCATCCAAATGAAACAGGTAATCGAATTAGTAAAGGATATCTGACTCTTCTAACTGAGAAAATGCCCAATGTACATTTTTTGAATCAAGGCCATAATGGCTGGACAGCCATTAAAATTGCTACGGAAATTGAAAAATTGGGGATACAAAAAGCTGATGTGTACACCGTATTTCTTGGGACCAATGATTGGTGGGGAGGCAAACCTTTAGGGACTTTAGCTGATTATCAAAATAACACTGGAATAACGACCGTTAATGGAGCTTTTCGAGTGATTATTGATAAATTGAAAAGTTTAAATCCGAATGCGAAGATTATTTTAATGACACCCATGCAACGTGTTGATTTTGTGTACATCAATAATTTCAAAAACAATGCTTATGGGTCCTACAAAGACAAAAATGGACAATTTTTGGAAGATTTTGCCAATTCGATTGTTTCCATTGGAAAATCAGAGCAGATAGCTGTGGTAGACTTGTATCACAATAAGAAATTGAGCCATAAGAAATTGGTCAAATTTAAAAGATTAAAAAATCCACAAACAGGAGAGTACCAAAATTATCCTTATCCAGAATTTGTCAATATTCCGTTTGATCCAAGCAAAGACGAATATCCTTATCCAATCGAATCCATTCAAATGACATACGATGGTTTACATCCTTCAGATGAAGGATACCGAGTAATTACCAAAGCTTTATTAAAAGAATTTTAAATTCAAAAATGATGAAAACGAAAATTGCAATTGTAGGAATTTGCTTATTTTTCACACATATATTGTTCGCACAAGGCCCGAAGGTACTTGTCGTGACCGCCCATCCAGACGACGAAACGGGTTTTTCGGTTACGATGTTTAAGATTACGCATGAAATGAAAGGAATTGTGGACATGGCAGTCATGACAGATGGGGGAGGTGGATTTGCGGATTCACAATTGGGAGCCATGTATTATGGATTAAATTTGACAGATTCAGTGACTGCCCGAAATCATCTTCCTTTATTGAGAAAACAAGAAATTCTAAACGCAGGTAGGATTATGGGTGTCCGAAATATGTTTTATATGGAACAGCCTGACGATTGGTATTCGACTGATCCAACTCCCTATATTTCTGGCAAAAATTGGGATATACCCTATGTAGAAAGGCGTATGGATAAAATTTTGGATGATGGAGATTATGATTTTGTCATTACGATGCTTCCACACGTTGGGCAACATGGACATCATAAAACAGCGGTTTTGATGGCTTTGAGAGCAGTGAAACGTTTCAACGGTGCTAAAAAGCCTATTATTATTGCGGGTAGTCCAACGACATTACAGTCAAAACCAATGGAGTTTACCATGTTGGAAGGATTTCCAGAAACAAAAATCAAGAAGGATGCCCCACAATTTGTGTTGAATCGGGCATTTAAATTTAAGGAAAATGACAAAGTCAGTTATAAAATAGTTGCGGATTGGGTCATAGCAGAATACAAATCGCAAGGGGCGATTCAAGAGGGCGGAATTCACAAAACGGATTTAGAAATTTATCGCTATTTTGATATGAATGATGCCAGCGGAATTTCTAAAGTTCAAAAACTATTTAATGATTTAGCGAAGAGTGGTTTTGCAGCACCTCCCATTCCTTGATTTTTGCAGTTTGATGTTCTTTTGTGACGATTGCATCCAGTTGGGGAATTAATTCAGCATGTTTGGATGCAATATTCATACGCTCTTTCGGGTCAGTTTCTAAATTGTAAATTTCCCAAGGTGCATTTTTGTCTTTTTTGAGGTTGGATTTGACTGCTTTGAATTGGTTCAAGCGGATGGCGATTTGGCCAGATTTTTCCGGAAATTCAAAGTACAAGTAATCATGTAATTTTTGATTTTCTTGGTTAAGTAAACTGGGTAAAAAAGATAGTCCATCTGTTGGAGGGATGACTTGATTTGTTAATTCTGCCAATGTGGCAAGTACATCATATTGAGTAGATGGCTGGTGATTTATTTGTCCTCCAGGAATTACTCCTGGCCATCTGACAATCATAGGCTCTCTAATTCCGCCTTCATATAAATCTTGTTTTCTACCTCTTAGACCACCCGTGCTTTGAAAAAATTCGGTGTCTACACCGCCTACATCAAATGTGGCGCCATTATCGCTTGAAAAAAAGACGATTGTTTGATTATCTATTTTTTCTTTTTTTAATGTTTCTAGAATTTTACCCACTTGTAAATCCAGGTAGGATATCATTCCTGCGTAGGTCGCTTTGGGGTGTTTGGTTGGTACATAACCTTTTTGACCTAAATATACACTGTCTGGGAAGGCCGATAAGTAGGGTGTTAAGGCTTCTTCAGGAACTTGCAAAGAGAGATGAGGCAAGGGGAGTGGAAGATATAAAAAGAATGGTTGATGTCTATTTTGATGGATGAATTGGATGGCTTTTTCTGTCATTTTATCGACGACATATTCTTTACCTTTGAATTGGTCAAAATTCACTGAGACCATATTTTTTTTGCCTTGGTATTCATGAACATAGACATAATCATTTTTTAAGGTATCCCATTTTCCATTTTCCCAAAGGTGGGTTGGGTAATAATTATGTGCTTGTTTTTGGTCTAATAATCCATAGAAATAGTCAAATCCTTGTTTATTGGGATTTCCTGTCCCATTCGCCATACCCAAACCCCATTTTCCGATGGCGGCAGTTTGGTAGCCTGCATTTTTCATGAGGTGGCCAATGGTGAACGTGTTTTCTTCCAAGGGCATTTGTCCTTTTTCCATTTCGTCAGAAAATCCTCCCAATTCGAAATTTCCTCTAATTTGAGAATGTCCTGCGTGCTTGCCAGTTAATAGCATACATCTCGCAGGAGCACAAACCGGAGCTGAGGTATAGTGCTGAGTAAATTTAATGCCCTGTTTAGCCATAGCATCCAAAAATGGTGTTTTTATTAGCTTTTGCCCATATGCGCCTAATTCGCCGTATCCAAGATCATCCGCGTAAATGTACACCACATTGGGTCTTGCCATTCGGCCAATTTCTCTATTTTCTTTTCCTTTGATTTGTTTTAATTCATCCCCTAATTCTTTTCTGGCTTCGTCGGCTATTTGCAATAATTCCTGTAATTTTTCAGGGTACTTTTTTTGCACGTCATAGCGTTCTCCGGGATCTCTTCTTAGATCATATAAACCTTGGGGGACAGAGAAATTCTCATTGACCTCTCCGGCAAGTCCGTCATTGGCAGGTAAAAAACCTTCGTAGGTTCGTCCAGGATGGGGAAGTACTAATTTCCAATTTCCTAGTCGTACGGCTTCTAAATTATTTTTTCGATAATAGTATAAGAATTTTTTTCGAGGTTCGGCTTGATTATTTCCTGATAGGATGGGCCATAAATTCACACCATCAATTTTCTTTTGGGGTAGATAGGAATTTGTTAAATACGCTATTGTGGGTAAAATATCTATGTTTGCGGCCAATTTATTGGATAGTTGTCCTGCTTTAATCTTTCCTTTCCAATAGGCAATAAAGGGAACTCGTTGCCCTCCTTCGTAGGTAGTTCCTTTTCCTTCTCGTAAGCCACCACTAGAGCCCGCATGGTTTCCATAATTTAGCCAAGGGCCGTTATCACTCGTAAAAATAACTAGGGTATTTTCCTCTAAATGATGTTTTTTGAGCGATTTCATTATTTCACCAACCGACCAATCGATTTCCATTAGTACATCACCGTACAAACCTTGTTCGCTTTTTCCTTTGAATTTGGAAGAGGCATTGATGGGAACGTGGGGCATCGAATGAGGTAGGTAAAGAAAGAAGGGTTGGTTTTTATTTTTTTCAATGAATTGAATGGATCGTTCTGTTAGTGTTTGTGTGATTTTGGATTGGTCTTCTAGCGTGCGTAAGAAAATAGAAGGTTCATTGCCTTCATAGATGGACAAAGTCGGCAAATCTTGTTTATAGGCACCTAATTTAGTGATGGGTTTGCCTTCTAAATCCACTGGCCACATATCATTGGAATACGGAATACCGACATATTCATCAAAGCCATGTTGCAAGGGGAGAAATTCTTTTTTATCGCCTAAATGCCATTTACCAAATATCCCGGTCGCATAACCTTGTTTTTTAACTATTTCAGCGATGGTTTCTTCATGGGGATTTAATCCTACCGGAGAATTGGGAAATAAAGCACCTGAAATGCCGATTCGGTTTGGATAACATCCTGTAAGAATTCCTGCCCTAGATGCACTGCATACCGCCTGTGCAGATAGGAAATTCGTTAATTTGATGCCTTTATTGGCTAATTGATCAATTTCAGGAGTTAAATAATTCAATGCTCCGAATGAACTTAAGTCGCCATAGCCTAAATCATCCATAACTATTAAGACGATGTTGGGTTTTTTAGGTTGAGGTTTTTGGGCAGATACTAGGAACGACGAAAGCAGAATGCTGAAACAGTAGATCAGATTTTTCATTTTCAAATAGGTTGTCAAGTAAACGTTACGTTTAGAGGCACTTAAATTAAATAAAACAATCAAATAGTCAAATCTTTTAATTAATCGAATCGCTCAAAAACAAACATTTGTTATTTAATTAAAATATCCTATTTTTGCTATCCAATATGCAAAAGAAGATCAATATTTTTCGCCTAATCATGTTTTTGCCCGTCCTATTTTGGTTGGTCGCAAAGCCGATTACGGTATCTTCCATGCATGGGAAAGTAGTTAAAACGGAAAGTCATTCCAAATCGACAAAGCAAAAATCGGCTCCTCAAGCTACTTTTTATGCCGAGCAACAAGTTTATCAAGCCTGCGCTCAATTAAGTGTCGATTTTCCATCCGATTGGACTTTTAATCAAGTTGTTATTTCTTTCTTTTCAGAAAAGTTACATCAGATTAAATTGCCCGTTCCGATTCACAGAACTCAATTATTGAGCATTTTATTTACCCAATTTATCGCCACTCTGGCACCTTGATTTTGATTGATATTCTGATCAATCATTATTTCTTATTTTAAATTTCATTAATTTTTTCAAAATGCGTTACAAAAGTTTTATTGTATGGCTGAGTACAATTATTTCAGCACTATGTATTTTCTTCCTTTCTTTTACTTGGAAAGCGAGTGATTTAAGAGATCAAGCAGTTCAATATGCAACGGCAAAAGATGGCAAATATGATCCTGCCAAAAGATTACATTTTATTGATTCTTTGTGGAAGCAACCTGTTTACCTTGGATTTACCTTTCAAGAAGTAACAAATTATGCCTTACATAAAGGTCTAGATTTAGAAGGTGGTTTACATGCTGTTTTAGAGGTTTCTCCAGTTGAGATTTTGAGAGCACTTTCAGGAAAATCGAATGATCCAAATTTTGAAAAGGCATTGGCACAAGCAAGTTTAGCTCAAGCTACTTCGACAAAACCTTTCAATGAATTGTTTTATGAGGAATTTGCGAAAGTGGCACCTACTCAAAAATTAGCATCTGTCTTCGCTAATTCAGTGAATAGAGGAAAAATCAGTTCTTCTTCATCTGATTCAGAAGTTCAACGTGTGATTGATGCTGAAATTGATGGAGCGGTTGATCGTGTATACAAAATCATTCAAGCTCGTATTGATAAATTTGGTGTAGCGAATCCGAATATCCAACGTTTACCAGGTTCTAACCGTATTCAAGTGGAATTGCCAGGTGTAGATAATCCAGAGCGTGCACGTAAATTATTGTCAGGTGCTGCGAAATTGGAGTTCATCGAATGCTACGAATTGAATGAATATGGTGCAGGTTTGAACGTATTAGGTTCTATTTTAGAGCGTGAAGAAAAGCAGCCAGCTGTTCAGGCAAGTGCTGCCACGACGGCTGCTAAAGATACTACAGCTAATTCATTAGGAAATCAATTGGCTGGAGCTGCGAAGAAAGATTCGGGCAAAGCGAAAACAGATACTGCCGCAGGTTCTGCTTTAACTAAATTGTTTTTACCAATTGGAAATGGTTTAGGTGTATACAGAAAAGATACGGCGCGTGTCAATTCATTGTTCCGCCGTGCTGATGTGAAAGCATTATTTCCATCTAATTTATCATTTGCTTGGGCTGCGAAAGGTATTCCTGCTACCAATGGAGATGAAATTTTAACTTTAGAAGCTTTGAAAAAAGGAGAAGGTCAAAATGCTCCTTTGGAAGGTGATGTAATTACAGATGCTGCTCAAGATTATGATCAAGCAGGTCGTGCAGAAGTAACCATGTCAATGAATGGAACTGGCGCACGTATTTGGAAAAATTTGACAGGTGCAAACGTAGGTCGTCGTATCGCAATCGTATTAGATGGTTATGTGTATTCTGCTCCAGTAATCAATGGTGAAATTCCAGGTGGACGTTCTTCTATCTCAGGTAGTTTTACGGTTGAGGAGGCGAAAGATTTAGCGAATGTATTGAAAGCAGGTAAATTACCAGCTCCAACGCGTATTGTGGAAGATGCCTTCATTGGTCCATCATTGGGAAATGAATCCATCAATCAAGGATATATGTCGATGGGCTTAGGTTTATTGCTAGTCATTATTTTCATGATTGGTTACTATGGTTCACCAGGTTGGATGGCAAATTTATCGTTATTATTCAACGTATTCTTCATTGCGGGTGTGTTGGTGCAAATTCAAGCAGCCTTGACATTGCCAGGTATCGCAGGTATCGTTTTAACATTGGGTATGGCGGTTGATGCCAACGTATTGATTAACGAACGTATTCGAGAAGAATTACATGCCGGCAAGGGGCTATTAGATGCCATCAATGTAGGTTATGAAAAGGCTTTAAGTGCGATTTTAGATGGTAACATTACAACGGTTTTGGTTGGGGTGATTTTGATCATTTTCGGTTCAGGATCGGTTAAAGGATTTGGTGTTACGCTTTGTATCGGTTTGGTTACATCGGTATTTACAGCCGTTTATATTTCTCATATATTAATTGATTGGATGGCAAAACGTGCAATCAAAGCGGGTAAAGAGAAAGAAATGACTTTTGAAACATTTATTTCTAGAGATTTATTCAAAGGAATGAATTTTGATTTCATCGGAAAACGTAAATATTCGTATTGGTTCTCTTGGATTTTGATCGCAGTTGGTGCTATTGTTTTATTCATTCAAGGTGGATTTAATTTAGGTGTTGATTTCAAAGGTGGTCGTTCTTATGTTGTGGAATTTGCACAACCAGTTGAAGCAGGCAAAGTGAAAGACGCATTGAAAGATGATTTCAAAGGAGTAGGTTCAGAGGTTAAGACGTATAATGGTTTAAGTAAATTGAAAATTACGACTTCTTATTTAGTAGAAGACGAATCAATAACGGCCAATAATACAGTACGTACTGCCTTAGAAACTGGATTGAAAGAATTCTCTTCTTCATCTCCTAAAATTGTTTCTGAATCGAAAGTGGGAGCTACCATTGCGGATGATATTTTGACGCAATCATTCTTGTCTATTTTCTATGCGTTAATCGCGATCTTCATTTATATTTTGATTCGTTTCCGTAAGTGGCAATATTCCTTAGGTGGTATTGTAGCCTTGTTACATGATACTTTGGTCGTATTAGGTACGGTTGGAATTGCTCGTTTATTTGGATTTGAATTGGAAGTTGACCAAGTATTTATTGCAGCTGTATTAACAGTTATTGGTTATTCCATCAATGATACGGTGGTAGTATTCGACCGTATTCGTGAGGAAATCGGGGTGAATCCAGACTTAGGAAATAAAGAATTAATGATCAAAACCATCAATGAATCCATTAACCATACGATGTCTCGTACGGTCATGACGGCAACTACGGTATTCTTGGTAGTTACGGTATTATTGGTTTTTGGAGGTGATGTATTAAGAGGATTCTCTTTTGCCATGTTTATTGGTGTGGTATTTGGAGCTTATTCTTCTATTTTCGTAGCTGCACCTATCGTTATCGATTTTGGTACTTCTACTAAAGAGCAGAAGAAAAAATAATTATTTAGGTATTAGTTGTTAGTTATGAGTTATTAGTGATACATTTTCTTAATTGTATTTTTAATCATAACTAATAATTAATAACTAATAACTGATAATTAATAACTTATAACTAATAAAAACTATGAACAACAGTATTTGGAGAAAAAAACCGATGCATATGTTTGAGCAAGACATTCAAAAAAGTGAGCTCAAGCGTGTATTAGGTAAATGGAGTTTAACCGCAATCGGTATTGGAGCAATTATCGGTGGTGGAGTATTTGTATTAACAGGTACAGCAGCACATTTTCATGCGGGTCCAGCTTTGGCGATATCTTTTATCATTGCAGGTGTAGGCTGTATTTTTGCCGCGCTGTGTTATGCAGAATTTGCAGCCATGCTTCCTGTGGAAGGTAGTGCTTATGCCTATGCATATGGTACGGTTGGAGAATTATTCGCTTGGATTATTGGATGGGGATTGATTTTAGAATATGCCATGGGTGCCATGACGGTAGCTGTAAGTTGGTCGGGTTATTTTAATAAACTACTTCATCTCTTTGGGGTTCATCTACCTGAGAATCTTACAAATGATCCTGTATCCTTTGGAGGAGCTGCGGTTAATTTACCTGCTTTGCTCATTGTTTGGTTTGTAACTTGGATTTTGGTTAAGGGTATCAAAGAAGCAGCAAGTGCTAATAACATGATTGTAATTTTGAAAGTTGCAGTGATTTTGTTTGTCATCATCATGGGTGCCTTTTACATTGATGTCGCTAACTGGACTCCATTTATTCCTGAGCAAACATTGGTTGAACATGAAAATGGAGAAATGTTACCAGCTTATGGTTGGGGAGGTATTATTTCAGGTGCATCTGCTATATTTTTTGCTTATATCGGATTTGATGCAGTTTCAACCCAAGCGGGAGAAGCGATTAATCCAAAGAAAGATATGCCTTTTGCAATCATTGCTTCTTTGTTGATTTGTACCGTTTTATACATTGCGGTTTCCTTGGTTTTAACGGGGATGATGAATTACAAAGATATCACGGGGGATGCTTTAAAAGCTCCCGTTGCCTTTGCCTTTGATGTAGCTGGCCAACCTTGGGCAGTTTTTGTTATTACTGCAGCAGCAACAGCGGGTTTATTGTCTGTAATGTTAGTAATGATGTTAGGCCAAACACGTGTATTCTTAGGAATGGCGAAAGATGGTTTATTGCCAAAATTCTTCGCTGAAGTTCATCCAACATTCAAAACGCCTTGGAAATCGACTATTTTAGTAGGCGCAGTTGTTTCTATTGTAGCTGGATTCACTCCAATTTCTTTATTGGGTGATATGACAAGCTTTGGTACATTATTTGCCTTTACAATGGTTTGTTTAGCCGTTTGGATTCTTCGTTTTAGAGATCCTAACCGTGATCGCCCTTTCAAGGTTTCGGGTTTAAATATTGTTGCCCCGTTGGGAATTGTAGTCAACACATTTCTAATTCTTAATTTAGGCCGCACCGCACAAATTTTTGCTTTGGCATGGTTGGTGTTTGGATTGGTGGTTTATTTCTTATATGGCAGACCAAAATCTCATTTAAATACAAGAGAGTAATTCAAATTACTTTTGGTTGGGAGCCGATGCGAAAGCATCGGCTCTTTTTTTATCTTTTAATTACCCCTTTTTTGGCTTATTTTTGCCTTTTGATTTTTTAAAATACAAGCAATGAGTAAAATCGATCTTGAAATTGCCAAAAGAAGAACCTTTGGAATTATCTCTCACCCCGATGCCGGAAAAACGACACTAACCGAAAAATTATTGCTTTTCGGAGGTGCCATTCAAACGGCAGGGGCCGTTAAATCCAATAAGATTAAAAAGGGGGCAACTTCCGATTTTATGGAAATTGAAAGACAAAGAGGTATTTCGGTGGCCACCTCTGTGATGACTTTCGAGTACAATAATTTAAAAATCAATATTTTGGATACTCCTGGTCACAAGGATTTCGCTGAGGATACCTATCGTACCTTGACAGCAGTTGATTCGGTTATTTTGGTGATTGACTGTGTCAAAGGGGTAGAAGAGCAAACAGAACGGTTAATGGAAGTTTGTCGGATGAGAAAAACTCCTGTGATTATTTTCATTAATAAAATGGACCGAGAAGGTCAAAATCCTTTTGATTTATTGGATGAATTGGAGCAAAAATTATCGATTCAAGTTAGACCTTTGACATGGCCAATCAATATGGGTTCTAATTTCAAAGGCGTTTATCATTTATTGGATAAGTCGTTAAACCTCTTTTCTGCCAATAAAACGAAAATAGAAAAAGAAGTTTATTCTGTGGATATTGATTCATCCGAATTGGACACAAGGGTAGGAGAAAGGGATGCCAATCAATTGCGAGAAGATGTTGAATTGATCGATGGTGTTTATGAACCGTTTAATCGGGAAACGTATTTGGCAGGAGATATTGCACCTGTGTTTTTTGGTTCTGCCGTGAATAATTTTGGGGTTCAAGAACTATTGGACACCTTTACTCGAATCGCTCCACCCACTCAACGCAGAGGAACAGACGTTCGAATTGTAGAACCCAATGAAAAGAAATTTACTGGATTTGTTTTTAAAATACATGCTAATTTAGATCCTAAACACAGGGATCGTATTGCGTTTTTGAGAATTTGTTCAGGAACTTTTCATCGAAATACGTTTTATCAACACATTCGTTTGAAGAAAAATGTTCGTTTCTCGAATCCATATAACTTCATGGCTCAAGATAAAGAGGTGGTAGATGAAGGTTTCCCTGGTGATGTAATTGGTCTTTACGACACGGGTTCTTTCAAAATTGGAGATACCTTGACTGAAGGTGAAGTAATGAATTACCAAGGTATACCTAGTTTTTCACCGGAGATATTCAAAGAATTGATTAACCTAGATCCTATGAAATCCAAACAATTGGAAAAAGGAATTGATCAATTGACCGATGAAGGTGTAGCCCAATTATTTACTCAACCTCAATTGGGTAATCGTAAAATTGTGGGTACGGTTGGTGATTTGCAATATGAAGTTATTCAATATCGTCTAGAACATGAATATGGTGCAAAATGTCGATTTGAGGGAATGTCTGTTACCAAAGCTTGTTGGATTACGGCAGAGGATCCTAAGAAACTACAAGAATTTGTGCGCTTAAAGGGTCAGCAAATTGCACAAGATAAGGACGGAAATTATGTCTTTCTGGCCGAATCAGATTGGATTCTTAGAATGAATCAACAGAATAATCCAGATGTTCAGTTTCACTTTACCTCGGAATTTAAACTTAATTAGGAAAAAAGAAAAAGGTAAAAGGTAATTGGTAATAGGTAAAAGGTAATAGGTAAAAGGTAATAGGTATTAATGCGAATTAAGGGTTGAACTTTCTAATTATTATTTCTCTTACTTTATGACTTTGGGTTTCGACTCAGATCGGTGGACGCTATTTATTCTTTTTTTGAACTTATAAATGAACTTGCGGTTAATCCGACGAAAGAAACGAAATAAATTATGAATTTTAAAAAATGCTCATAATTCATAATTCATACCTCATAATTAAACTGATTCGTCTTGGATTAACTGGCAGAAAATAAGTTTTTTTGTTTCCTTTTTTTCTAAAAAAGAGAAATGCCTTAGAAAATGAATTAGCCAATAAATGGCATTTATAGGTAATAGGTAAAAGGTAATAGGTAAAAGAGAAAAGAGAAAAAATGTTCTAACTAACTGAAATTACCTATTACCTATTACCTTTTACCTTTTACCTATTACCTAATACCTTTTACCTATTACCTTTTACCTATTACCTATTACCTAACCCCTTAAACCTTATAATACTGCTCCCAACCTTTTCGCGGTTCAGCGCCAACGAGTAATTGATTCGCTAATTTATTATTGGTGATTTGTTTGGTGTTACGGTCAAATAACAATTTGGTGTTTAATTTTTGAGCCATTACACCTAATGAAAAGACTTGACTTAAAGGTCCAGCAATTTCAAATCTAGAACGAGTTTGTTCCTTGCCCATGCAGCCTAATAGGAAATTGGCATAATGGTTAGATGGACTTTTCTGTACTTCAGGCAATAGTATGTCTTTTCCTTTATCTCCTAAAATGGATAGTGTTGAACCATGTGAACCACCTTTGAAGGTAAAGTCTTTTCCATAAATGATTTTTCCTGGGTTTAATTTAGCAGGTTGAATTTTTCCATTGCTTGCTGGAGGTATATTCGGATCTAATTCATTTACCCCGTAATTTTCTGGCACTGGTGGAATATTATTGATTCCATCATACCAGGTTATATCCATGGCTGGCATATCTTTTCTTGCAGGGAATTTAAAATTGATGGTAGAAGATTGTGGATAGAAAAATCCGTTATGTCCTTCTGCTTTCAACATATTGATTTCTGTAGGTAATCCTAAATCCAAAAACTCATGGGCTGTATCCATGATATGAGCACCCCAATCGCCTAAGGCACCTAAACCAAAGTCAAACCAACAACGCCATTGTCCATTGACTAAATCTTTGTTATAATCATGGTTTTGAACCACGCCATGCCAAATATCCCAATCCATTGTACTTGGTATACTTTCTTTTGGTGGGAAACTTTTGATATTCGTATCCCAACCATGCCATCTTCTAGCCGAATTCATGTGGGCAGTCATGGCCGTGACATCCTTTATGATTCCAGCCTCTTTCCAAGCTTTGAATTGAAAATAGTTGGCTTCTGAATGTCCTTGGTTACCCATTTGAGTAACTAATTTTGGATTTTTCTTGGCCGCTTTCATCATCAATTCAATTTCATTGAAAGTTCTAGCCATCGGTTTTTCTACAAAAACGTGTTTACCTAAGGCCAAGGCCATCATGGTAATAGGAAAATGAGAATGATCAGGTACGCCAACTGCCACCGCTTCAATCTGACTTCCCATTTTATCAAACATTTGTCTGAAATCCTGAAAATGAGGTACATTCGGGAATTTTTCGAGCACTTTCAAAGTTTGAGGGGCTCCCATATCCACATCACACAGCGCAACTATATTGGCTAAACCTGTGTTGAATAAAGACATGACATCCGATCCTCCTTGATTTCCAATTCCAATACAGGCTAAATTAACTTTTTCACCGGGTTGTTTTCCGATAAAAAATGATGGCATCGCAGATGCTGCCGTAAAAATGGCTGAATTTTTAAGGAATTCCCTTCTCGAATTTTGTGTAGGTTTCATATTTTAAGACTTGTTTGTACCAAAAGGACTTTTGTTCAATTATTTACTTGAATTTTCATAACGTTTACGGTTTCCATTTGTTTCCCAAAACTTTGATGAAAAATCCACCTACCACACTTCTCGCTTGAAATCCAACTTGTTTTCCATCCTTTGTTTCATACCAATCACTAAATGGAACTCGGGTAGGTGTTTCATTCATAAATTTATAAATGGGATCAATGAATGCTTCGAACTCTTTATTGTTATCGGTTAGTGTTGCTGTCCAAATAATCCAATCATTTTTAGTATAGGTTTTTCGGCTATCCAAAGGCAAACCAAAAGCATTTTGTTTTCTTAAATAATAAGCGATTTCTTTTTCATACACCTCTTTTGGAAATAATTGAAGGCCCAATAATTTGTCCCAAATTAAATTGTATTTCTGACTCCACGTGTTGTTTTTGTTGAAAGTCAATGCATAATGATCCCCTTCATCTGCCATCATCATCCATTTTTTTACATAGTTTTGAGCTATGCTATGCAAAGAATCTGCTGTCTTACTATCGCCTAAATTTCTAGCCATTTGAGCATAAGATCCGATTCCATTGATGGCTTTAATGGATAAGTTTGCATTTCTTTCTAAATGTCCGGCAAAATCATCTGTACATAATTGATTGGCTGGATCTAGACCATCTTTTACCAAAAAGGAAACCCATTGAGTTAAGGTTTTCCAATGAAGTTTTGCAAAGGAGGGATTACTTTCAGCCTTACAAATGGCTGCAGTTAAAATAATCATGTTTCCAGCCTCCTCCACAGGCATATCTTCCGGATAGGTTTGTCCATTGGCCAATGGGTAAGTGCCAATATCATGTGCCGGGAAAGGTTTTTTCCATTGGCCACTTTCACTGTAATACATCAATGGTGCCACCATTCCTTTTAGTAAGGCAGGATTATACACCAAGCTCAAAGGTGCGGATGGGTAGGTGACATCCACCGTCCAAATAGATCCATTGGAGAAATTTTCCTTTTGCGGGAATAGGACTTCATCATTGGCGCCACGTACCAATTTATGTGCCGCCAAAGATTGTCGATAAGCCGCCACACAAATTTCGGCATATTTCTTTCCACCTGCCTGTAGCGCATCTTGGTAGATTTGCTGATCAAATTTATCGCATGTTACTTTGATTTTTTCATATTCATTATTGGCCACACTCAATAAATTCTCAATTTTTCCATGGTTCTTAACCCACCAAGCTTTTAAATCTTTTTTGAAATATTGAATGGAATTGATGTCGTCATAGGCCAACATAATCATACTCTTGCTGGCTTTTTTACTTGAAATCCCCTTCCATTGACTATTTAAATAATTTTTTTCCTCAGATTCATTGGTCTTATTGCTCGATTTCCCTTCCGCAATTTGTAACATACTTTTGCTCGATTGGGTAGTCAAAATTTGATTTTTTTGAGCACTCGCCAAATACGCATATCCCCAATCGATTCTCACATCATCTCCTTGTTTACCTAAGATTTTTTGTGTTTTGGTACCCGATTTTAGGTAATTGACATAACCAAATTGACCTTGTGTAATAACCAATTCTTGTTTCATATCCATTCTTGCCACATCGGCAGCCATGGCAAAATTAACTTCCGTGGTATGTGTTTTTTTGTCTTTGGAAATTACTTCGAAGCTTACATAGGAAACAGGTCTCGACAAAAGGTCTAAATCTGATGCAACTAAAGGAGAAAGGAATTGAACACTTAATTGAACAGGTCCACAATCAAAAACATATTTGCTTTGTGTGGCCGTGATATTCACTGATTTTTGATTCGCTAATTGGATTGATTTACCTTTTTTTTGTTGTGCCAAACCAACATCCAACCAGGCATTTCCTCTCGGATTAATGCAATGTAAGGCCAACAGATTTTTGCCTTTTTTGAGAAGTTTTTTGAATTCATCCGACAAAGGATAATTTTTCACTTTTGAGGTATGACAATCTTTGCAATCATAGATTTTTGTTCCATTTAAATATACCTCGACATCATCGTCATGACGCAATTGCAATAACAATTGTTCAATGGATTGATCATATATCTCAAATGTTCTTCTCACCCAAATGCTTTTTGAATTCCATGCAGTTGAAAAATCATTTCCCCAACCTTTACCAAAAGGCATTTTTCCTGAGAACCAATTTTTAGCATCAAAATTTTCCATCATCCAATTTTGCCCAGGATCGGATTCGATAAATTGACATTCAATGGGCGAACTGAATTCCGCTACGGCTAGGACGCTTTCTGTGGGTACAGGCAATTGGCCTAAAAATTGATATGTTTTGTTGTCTACTTTGATAAAGCCCAAAAGCGATTGTTCATTGCCCGTCCAATGTTTGGTGGAACTTGAATTTAACTGGTCGCTAAATGACCAAATACTGAAATAGGGGTCATGCGTGATCAAAGGATAAGCGGGCATTTTTTTTACTTGGCCCAATAGGGAGTAGCCCGCAAACAAGATTGCGAGGGTTAAAATTCTTTTCATAATTCAATTCAGGTTTAGCTTTTATTTTTTTTGGATGGAAAATTGGTCCAATACTTTCCCATTCGATGCAATCCATTTAGCCATCAAGGTTCGATTTTTGATATCAAATATCATGGATCCACCTTCTTGATTGTTGGAATAGATAGCAGCATTTAAGGGATATTCTTTTTGTTTTCCTCCTACTTTTCCTCCTGATCCACAAACAACATATATGACACCCTGTCCATTATTATCTACTACATATTTATTTTCTCCTTTTTTGCTTTCGACGATATGTTTATTTGGGTCAAAGGATTTATTTAATTCGGTATGCCCTTGCAGCGCATACGTTCGTTCGTATACATGACTATGTCCAGCAATGACAACGTCCACTTTGTATTTTTCAAAAATGGGGGTCACATTTTTTCGCATTAAAATAAGATCCTTTTCGAAGTCGGAATCATGCGAACCTTTGGTGTAGGGTGGTTTATGGAAATAGGCAATCACCCATGGCAATTTATTGGCCTCTAGATCTTTGATTAACCATTCTGCTTGAGCACCCTTGCCGTCGAATAAATACGTTCCATCTGTATTCATTTCTTCTGTATTCAGGGAAATCAAATGCACATTTCCATAGTCAACAGAATAGTAGGATTCGGTGCCGGAGGGTACCCCACCTGTTTCTCCTTTGGTAGGAAGGGTGAAAATTTGAAAGTAAGGAGGGAGCGAAGAATCATGTTTGCCCGCATAATCATGATTACCTGGTGATGGATAAAGTGCTGTGTTTTGCAAGAAATCTTTTTGATATATATTAAACACATTTTGTTGATACTCATCATCTTTTCCGTTGTTGTAGGCATTGTCGCCTAACCAAATCCAAGCATCAGGTTTCTTGTCGCCAACATAGTTTATTAAGGCATCTTTGACCAACTTTTGATTTTCGGTTCCTGCTCCAAAATCGCCTAATGCCCAAATGCGGATGGCTTGTGTTGATCCTGTTTTTGGAATGGTTTTGATGAATTGTTCCGAGGAGGCTGCTTCTAGTTTTTCAGTACTCCCGATGGAATAATAGTATTTTTGGTTGGGACTTAAATGATGAATTTCTAGTTCATGGTCGATTACTTTTGCTTCATTTTTGACGATCCTATTTTGTTTATGTAGTTTTTCGCCTACTGTAATTTGACTTGAACTAGGTTGATCCGTTCTCCATCGAATGACTCCCGACGTTTGGGTGATTTTTTGAACATAAGGTCCACGAATGATGGCAGGATTCTGAGCTACTAAAGAGAATGCGAAGAAAAACATACCTAATAGGAGTATGCTGATGGTCCATTTTTTCATAAGGAATAGAATACTAATTTTTACATGCAAGAAAGTACTTTTATTTAGAAATGTTATCCTTTTCAAAATAAATTCAAATCAATTTTGATCAGACTTGATGACCTTACTTTAATTCGACGAAACCTTGGTATTGATATGCAATTTCTTCGTCAGCTATATTTTGATTAATGTCAATCGATACAATTGTTGGAATACCCCGTTTATCATACTCGATCTTTGCTAGAAATGGTTTTGCTTTTAAGGTGCTTTCTAAAAAAGTATAGAGTTGATCAATGGTTTTCAAGTTTTTCCAATCTTTCGAATCGACGTATTGCTTTAAATCGATATGATAGACGGACTCGATAACCTTATTTTTGACGGTTAATTTGTATTTTCCTGAATCGATGCAGTAACAATATTTGACATGATCTACGGAATATGATTGAATATTTTGTGATTCCCAAACGGCTTTTTGCTTACGCATTTCGATTAATTCCGGGCTTTCTTTGATAGAAATAGACTCTTTAGCAGAACATGATATAAGGAGAATGGAAAAAATAAATGAGTGAAATAAGGTTTTCATAAAATTAGTGCATTTATAGTATCAAAAATAGTTAAACAATATGAAGTGCCATTGGTTTAGTTAGTTTATTTTATTTTAAAATCTTTAGCTTTGAAATTCTTTTTTTAAAATAAACCTATTATGATCAAATTCTTGAAAATTATCGCTTGGATTTTAGGAGTTTTACTTAGTTTAATCCTTGTTTTTTTATTCATTGCTGGGGAAAGGGACTTAAGTTTAGAAGAGTTAAAACCTAAATACGTTAACGCCGAATCGGAATTCATGCCTATAATGGGTATGAATGTACATTATAGAGATGAGGGGAATCCAACCGACAGCATTCCTGTATTATTGATTCATGGTATGTCTTCTTCGTTGCATACATTTGATTCTGTTGCCCTTGATTTGAAGAAAACTCATCGAGTTATTTCATTGGATTTACCCGCATTTGGTTTAACTGGACCGAATCCTGATAATACTTATTCCTTAGATTATTACGCACAATTTTTGGAAGAGTTTAGAAAAAAACTAAAAATCAATCAGTGGTCTTTGGCAGGTAATTCATTGGGTGGTGCCATATCGTGGAATTACGCAATTAATTTCCCTAAGAATGTTCATCGATTGATTTTAATTGATGCCGCGGGTTATCCTAAATTAAATGAAAAAGGATCATTGGGATTTAAAATAGCTTCAACTCCTATAATCAATAATTTGATGTTGTATGTGACGCCTAAATCCTTGGTCAGAGCAAGTTTAATGAGTGTTTATTTTGACCCAAAAGTCGTAACAGACGCCCAGGTAGAACGTTTTCATGATGTTGCAATTCGGGAAGGAAACCGTGCAGCGGCTTTAAGTATTTTTAAAAGTGGATTTAAAGCCGATTACAAAAAAATAAAATCCGTTACGGCACCTACTTTGATTTTGTGGGGAGATAAGGATAATTTAATCGATGTAGCAAATGTACAATCGTTTCAAAAAGATATAAAAAATAGCAAGGCTGTTATTTTTCCGAATGTTGGTCATGTTCCTATGGAAGAAATACCGCACCAAGTTTCAAAAGAAATCAATCAGTTTTTATTGAATTGAGCATGTTTCGTAGCATTATCATTTTAATCACTTACTTGGATATGTATCATTATTTTTTTTGGCAATCTGTAGTAAGGTATAAGGTATAGCTCATGTTTAAAGCGAACAAAATTGGTATGACAAAGAGCTAATTCGGCTGTTATTGATGAAAAAAATCAGTTAAATGATTTATAAGATAAGTTTAGTGTTTGGGAATACGAATAGATTTTTTTAGGGGAAGCAGGTCCCCTTACCCCCTGCAATTTATACGTAAAAAAGTTCAGTTGTTTGATAAAATGGCTGTAGAATAGTTGGATTAAAATCGGGGATTTATTTTCCTATTGTTAGTGCTTAATTTGTTTTCAACCCTTAAATCACCTGGATATGAAAAAAGTGTGTGTCATCGGTGCTGGACCTTCGGGTATTACCGCTGCTAAAAATCTAATCGATGAAGGTCATCAAGTGAAAATTTTCGACTTGGGATCTGAAGTAGGAGGCAATTGGGTTTTTAGTGAAAAAGTCGGTCATAGCTCCGTTTTTGAAACGACACATATTATTTCTTCTAAAACCTTAAGTCAGTATATGGATTTCCCTATGCCTGATGATTACCCAGATTACCCTTCTCATTGGCAATTGGCTAGTTATTTCCAATCTTATGCCAAGCATT
Source organism: Aquirufa sp. ROCK2-A2 (assembly GCF_054558485.1). NCBI lineage: Bacteria > Pseudomonadati > Bacteroidota > Cytophagia > Cytophagales > Flectobacillaceae > Aquirufa > Aquirufa sp. ROCK2-A2. Next base: position 211,365 of record NZ_JBPXKA010000002.1, on the reverse strand, counting down.
TTCATTTATACCCACATATTCAGTTTCATACGCTCGTGGAAAATTGTGAACTTCAAGAGGATGAAACTTGGAAAGTGACGACTCAAGTAAATGGTGTTCAGACGACAGAAAATTTTGATGCTTTAGCTGTTTGCAACGGACATCATTGGCTTCCCCGAATGCCTGAATATTCAGGAAAGTTTACGGGAGAATGGATGCATTCACATGATGTTAAAAAGTTTTCTTATTTTCAAGGAAAACGGGTGCTGGTCATTGGTGGTGGAAATTCTGCTTGTGATGTAGCGGTAGAGGCTAGTCGGGTTGCAAAGAGCGTTGATCTTTCGTGGAGAAGAGGCTATTGGATTGCACCCAAATTTTTGATGGGGAAGCCAGCTGATGTGTACAATACTCAAATTAATTTCTTGCCTCGTTGGCTATGGGCCAAACTATCAGCGTTGAGTTTATTTATTCGAAATGGGAAAAATTCTTTGTATGGATTGCAAGAACCAGATGGTCCTCTTGGTTCTCATCATGTCACCATTAACGAAGATTTGTTTTTTACCATCCGTCATGGAAAGATACAACCACAAAACGATATTGATTATTTGGATGGCTCCTCTGTCGTATTTAAAAACGGACAACAAAAGGAGTTTGATGTGATTGTCGCATGCACGGGTTATATCATTAGTCATCCGTTTTTTGACCAAAATCTAATTGATTATTCAGAAGGAGAGGTGCCACTTTACTTGCGAATGATCCACCCTAAAATTTCAAGTTTGTATTTTATAGGCTTATTTCAACCTTTGGGATGTATTTGGCCGGGTTCTGAATTGCAGAGTAAAATAATGGCTAGAGAATTGGCAGGAAAATGGAAAAGGCCAGTAGATATGCAAGCTGCTATTCAAAAGGAATTAATGAATCCTGATTATCAACAAATCAATACGCCTAGACATACCATTACCGTCGATTTCCATCAATTTAAAAATCGACTTTTGAAACAACTAAACTAGGTCAAAATGAAATTGGAATTGATTTCGAAGGTTCAAGAAAAGCCAAAAGCCCAAATCATTTTTTTGCATGGGGCATGTTTAGGTACCTGGATTTGGGAGAAACATTTTATGCCTTATTTTTTCGAAAATGGTTTTAATGTTCATGCCTTCAATTTCAGAAATCATGGAAAAAGTGATGGGATTGGTTCATTGCGCTGGAATAGCATTCAAGATTATGTTGAGGATTTGGAACAAATTATTGCTTCATTAGAAGGTCCAATTATCCTGATCGGTCATTCCATGGGTGGCATGACGATTCAACACTATCTGAAAAATACGGATTCAAAAGTAAAAGCGGCCGTTATGCTTTGTGCGGTTCCCCGTCAGGGTGTTTGGAGTTTAATAGGTAAATTATTGCTAGAACATCCTTTGAAATTTTTGGAATCTACCTTAAAAGCATCTTGGTTACCCATTTTGCAACATCCTAAACGTCTCAAGCAACTAATGTTACGCAAGGATTTTCCAGAATCTGAAATTAAATCGGTACAAGCCAAATTACAAGATGAATCCTTTTGGGCATTTTTACAAATGCTTTTTAATCGGCCCAAAGTGCCTCAAAATCACATTCCCATCTTGGTCGTAGCAGGTGATGAAGATTATTTATTCCCTGTCTCGCAAAGTCTTTCTTTGGCGAAAACCTACCAAGCTAAATCGTTTATCTTAAACCAAGGTTCACATTCTTTGATGATGGAAACTGATTGGGAAAAGGCAGCGGATCAAATCTTGGAATTTTGGAATGATTTGTATTAGTTTAAAATAGTATTTTTTCAATAATTAATTTTATTTCCAATAGTTAACAATTTCTTCATATTGAATTGTTTTAAGAACATTACTTTTGTTTCTGGTTAAATGTTGTTTAAATTTCGAGGATCGTAACTTGGATTTCAAGCTACATTACACCATTATAAATTATTTCTAGTCAATTTATTAACCCCAAAACTTTTATTATGAAAAAAAAGTTACACTATCAGCTTGGGTATTCTGAAAAAAATACCCAATTCCTGAAGCAATTACGAATATACTTATTCGTGGTTTTAGGAATTTTTGCTCAAACTGCTTTTGCACAAAATTCTGTCCTGCCTATAACAGGTCGATTGTACGATTCTAAGACAAACGAACCTTTGATCGGTGGTAGCATTGTTATTAAAGGAACTACCAAAGGAGCGAGTACGGATGCCAATGGTAAATATTCCATTTCAGTTCCAAGCAGCAAAACCGTTTTGGTTTTTAGATATGTTGGTTACAATGCTACGGAAGTAGAAGTTGGATCCAAAAATGTTATTGATGTTGCGTTGGTTTCCGCATCCTCTGATTTAGCTCAAGTTGTCGTAATGGGTTATGGTACCCAAAAACAAAGAGACGTTACAGGCTCGGTAAAATCAGTGAAAAGTGAAGCCTTTAATAAAGGTATCATCAACTCACCTGAGCAATTATTACAAGGAAAAGTGGCGGGTGTGAATGTTACCTCTGCCACTGGAGAGCCAGGCGGAACTCAAGGTATCACCATTCGTGGTCCAGGTGGTTTGCGTACAGGAAGTACCCCATTATTTGTGATTGATGGATTAGCCTTGGATAATTCAAGTACAGGTGGTGGAAATCCATTGAATTTCTTGAATTCCCAAGATATTGAAACCATTGACGTTTTAAAAGATGCCTCTGCAACTGCCATTTATGGGGCAAGAGGTGCAAACGGTGTGGTTTTGATTACCACGAAAAAAGGTAAAGCGGGCGTTTCTACAATGGACTTTTCTACTAGTTACGGTTTTTCTACGATCGCTAATCCGCTTCCTGTTTTATCCGCTTCAGAGTTTCGTAAGCAAGTTCCAGCCAATGGCGGTACATTAGAAGATTTTGGTGCTAGTACCGATTGGCAAAGCCAAATTACTCGGACAGCTTTAACCAAAAACCACAATTTGTCATTGAGCGGTGGTGCTAATAAATTGACTTATTTCGCTGCTTTTGGTGCACAAATGCAACAAGGTATTTTGAAAAATAATCAATTGGATCGTTTAACTGGTCGTATGAACTTGAATCAAAAATTTTGGGATGATCGTTTAGTCATTGATGCTAATTTGAATTACTCCAATACAGTGAATGAAAGACCAGCGATTGAAGGTTTATTAGGAACTGCATTGTCGAATAACCCAACTTTACCTGCTTTTGAGGCAAATGGAACTACACCAGCTAAATTTTTAAACGCTAGTAATCCATTATTGACTTTGAAATTGTTTAAGGATGTTAATACAACGAATAGATTCATCGCTAATATTTCTCCTTCATTAAAGCTAGCGAAAGGTTTGGTTTATCGTTTGAACTATGGTTATGATAATTCTACGTCAGTTAGAGATGTTCAGTCTTTAGCCAACATGGAGCCTAAACAAGATGGTCGTTTGGATACTTACAATACAAGTAATAAAAATGAATTGGTGGAAAACTATTTGACTTATGACAAGACCATCGGTGATCATTCATTTACTGCTTTGATTGGACATTCGTTTCAAAAAATTCAATATACATGGAGAACTTGGAGCATCAATAAATTCCCGATTGTTCCGACAGAGCCAATTTATAATCCAGGTATTGGTCAAGAGTTAACTTTAGCCACCAACAAACCAGGAGGAAGCGCATTCATCAATGAATTGCAATCTTTTTACGGACGTTTGAATTATAATTACAAAGACAAATATTTGGTAACAGGTACCGTTCGTGCCGATGGTTCATCTAAATTTGGTGCAAATAATAAGTACGGTATTTTCCCTTCCTTCTCATTGGGATGGAGAATTTCAGAAGAAGATTTCTTGAAAAATTCGACGGCCATCAGCAATTTAAAATTACGTGGAGGTTGGGGTAAAACAGGTAACCAAGAAATTCCACCAAAAATTACACAACCTTTGTTTACCGCATCAGTTAGTGGTTCAACCTCTTATCCATTGGATTTAACTTCTTCTTACCCTGCTGGTATTACCTATTCTCGTTTGGCGAATCCAGATATTCAATGGGAAGTTTCAGTTCAATCGAACATCGGTTTAGATTTTGGTTTCTTAAACGGAGCATTGAACGGATCAGTTGATTATTTCCGTAAGGTTTCGAACAATATCTTGTTAGAGGTTATTCCTGCTGATCCAGTTCAACCAGCAACTTCTGTTTGGACGAACGTAAACAACATGGAAATTGTGAACAGTGGTTTAGAATTGGATTTAGATTATAAGTTCCAAACTCAATCTGGCATGAAGTTTAATGTAGGAGGTAACTTAACGTTAATTAAAAATGAAGTAACAGGTTCTCCTTATACTGTTATTCCTTCTGGATCAGCTTCAGGTTCAGGTTTAACTTCAGCGACTATTAATGGTTACATTAACGGACAACCGATCGGAACGTATTTCTTAAAAGAATTTATTGGATTTGATGCCAATGGAGTTAGCGTTTATGCGGATACAGATAAAGATGGTATTGTAACAGATAAAGATCGTATCGCAGCGGGAACGGCATTGCCGACTACCCAATACAACTTCTTTTTGAATACTGCTTACAAAGGATTTGATTTATCACTTCAATTTAATGGTGTATCAGGAAACAAAATTTATGATAACACAGCCAACTCTTCTTTCTATAAATTGAAGATTGCTAAAAATACCAATGTAACGCCAGTTTCATTTGCAGATGCTAAGGAATCCATCAATAACGCTGCACCGGTATCGACTCGTTATTTGAAAGATGGCTCTTTCTTACGTTTGAACAACTTGTCTTTAGGCTACCAATTTAATACAGAAAAATTGGGCATTAGTAAATTTATTTCTAAAGCTCGTTTATCCGTTACTGGACAAAATTTATGGGTGATGACGAATTATGATGGCTTTGATCCGGAAGTGAACAAAGACAACTCCATCAACGGAGTTTTATCTTATGGAATTGACTATTTAAGTTATCCAAAAGCGAAATCTTTCATTATTGGTTTGAATCTAACATTCTAATTTTTTAATAAAAATGAAAAACTTGAAAAAAATAGCAACTTTAACATTAGCCGTTTTCGCTTTGGCGGGATGTACTAATTTAAATGAAACTATCCTAGACGAATACAACGCAGCTGGACTTACAGATAAGCAAGCTGCAGATGGTATGATTGCCCCAGTTTATGCAGTTCTACCCACCATTTTCCAACATACCACTTTATTTGCTTTACAGGAAATTTCAACGGATGAAGCAATCTTACCTTATCGTGGTGGTACAGATTGGGGCGATAATGGTATTTATCTTTCCTTGCATAAGCATGAAACAACAAGTACAGATCCAAATGTGAGAAATACATGGAATGCAATTGTAGCAGGTATTTCTCGTAGTGTAACTGCAATCAATTCCTTGAAATTAAACAAGGATGCGTCTTCAAAATTGTATTTAGCGGAAGCTCGTGGAATGCGTGCTTACTACAATATGTTGATGCTGGATTTGTTTGGATTGTCATTGTCTAAAGAAGATTTAGGAGATGTTTCCTCTATTCTTAGAGGCGATCAAGCCATTGAATACATCAAAAAAGAATTATTGGATATCGAACCTGTTTTAGAAACAGCTACAGGACCTGGTCGTTTAACCAAAGCTGGAGCTTGGGGTTTATTGGCAAAATTACATTTGAACGCCAGCGTTTGGAGAGATATTTATGCTGCTAAACATACATTCAAGTCGGAAGACATGGATAAAGTTATCGAGTATACAGATAAAATCATCAATTCGGGTTCTTACAACTTATCCTCTGATTATTGGGATATTTTCTCTAGCAATAACCATGGCAACAAAGAATTGGTATTTGCTGTCGATCAACGTTTTGATTTGAACGGACATAACCGTATGTCATATTTCTCATTGGCGAATGATCAACGGCCTTTGCCTGCATATCCAGCAGCGAATGGTACCGATGGTCCTGCTATTACTTCTGATTTTTATCAATCATGGGTTTCAGCTTATGGTTCAGTAGATCCAGCTGTTGCAGATCCTCGTTTTTACAAACAAAATATCAATCCAGATATTGAATGCGTTGATGCTGCATCTTATAGAATTGACCGTGGTATTTTAAGAGGTCAACAATATGGCTTGGTTTATTCTGGGGGTGCATTTGTGAAATGTCCAGATGGGAAAAACAAAGTTGGTAAAATCTATAACACACGTGGTAAAGCTCCTTTTCCTCCAGTTGTTCATACCGAAAAAGTAGATTTCTCCATCGCAGGAAGTGATTACAGCACAGGATACCGTGTAGAAAAATATGAATTTAGTCAGAAATCAGCCTCTGGTCGAAACTTTGGTGAGGCCGATTTAGTAATTGTGCGTTTAGCAGATGTTTACCTAATGCGTGCGGAAGCTAAATTGAGAAAATCGAATGACGTAGCTGGAGCTTTGGCTGATGTGAACAAAGTTCGTTTATCTCGTACTTCTAACTCTGCAGCAAGTTCATTATCAACCATCAATTTAGATTTATTATTGCGTGAACGTGGTTTTGAATTCTATTGGGAGTTACAACGCAGAACGGATTTGATTCGTTTTGATAAATACGAAGATGCATGGACAGAAAAATCTAATACTGACAAGAATAAACGTGTTTTCCCAATTCCTCAAACTGCGATTGATGGGGCATCTAACCTAACAGGTTATATGAAACAAAATGCTGGTTACTAGTAATTTGTTCAATCAAGGTGAAAAAAGTGGCTACAGAAATGTGGCCACTTTTTTTTGCTTTTAAGCCTTATTTTACTTAATTTCTACAGAAATTTTGAACCTATTATGAATAAACAAGCTACCAGTAGAAGAGCCTTTCTTCAACAAATTTCGTTTGCATCTTTGGTTTTATTAAGCGGAGAGGTGCGTGCTTTAGCCTCCTCAGATGTAAATGCCTACAAGAAAAAAGTCAAATTACGATTTGTCGTAGCGTCTGACGCACATTATGGGCAAGATAAAACAGCCTTTGAAGAATATATGCAAAGGGCGGTCCAACAGATCAACGCGTTTCATCAAAAAAGTAAATTGGATTTCTGTGTCATGAACGGCGACATCATTCACAATGATAAAAAGTGGCTTCCTATTGCTAAATCAGAAATGGACCAATTTTCTATGCCTTATTTTGTTACAAGGGGGAATCACGATATGGTAACACCTGAATATTGGAAAGAAATTATTCAAGCTCCTTTGAACCATGTCGTTGATCTGAAAAATGCCACTCTTATTTTAGGTGATACTTCCAATGAAAAAGGAGAATACCTCTCGCCTGATTTGGTCTGGTTGAAAGAAAAGTTGGATGTATCCAATACATCCAAACCCGTCTTTCTTTTCTTGCATATCCCTCAAAATGATTGGACCAAAAATGCCATTCAAAATAAACCATTTTTCGACTTAATAAGTAATTACAATCATATAAAAGCCGTTTTTCATGGCCATGAACATGATCAAGATGGCGTAAAAATGTATGAGAAAATTCCATTTTTATTTGATGCCCACATTGGGGGTAATTGGGGAACCCAGTATCGAGGTTTTCGTGTTGGGGAATTATTGGAAGATGGCACCTTCTTAACTTACATGATGAATCCAACTGAAAAAATGAATGAAATGAGCTTTTGAACTCATAAAAATCTAAATCATCCATGATGAAATTCTTTACCCTTTGCTTTTTTTTACTTGTTTCAAGTCTTTCTTTTGGTCAACAAAAGAAAATCACTCAACAAGATTTAATAGGAGCCAGTGCCATATTTGATCTTCAAATGAGTCAACCCGAATTGGACACTTTGCTTTCTGATGTGCAGGATAATTTATCGGTCATTCAATCTTTGCACACTCAAAAATTACCGAATCAGGTACCATTGGGTATGTGGCAAAATCCTTTAGTTCCTGGATTGAAGTTGAATAAATCTCAAAAAAAAATAATTTGGTCCAAAGTGTCATCCATTTCTTTACCCAAAAATAAAAATGATTTGGCCTTTTTTTCCATTCCGCAATTAGCTTTTTTGATAAAATCGAGAAAGATTTCTTCCTTAGAACTGACGCGCTTTTTTATTCAGCGAATCAAAAAATACGGAGATACTTTGCAATGTGTCATTTCTCTGACAGAGGATATTGCACTTCAGCAAGCTAAGAAAGCGGATAGGGATTTAGCCAAAGGTATTTATCATGGACTGCTCCACGGCATCCCTTATGGATTGAAAGATTTGTTTGCTGTCAAAAATACCAAAACGACTTGGGGTGCTGCGCCTTACCAAAATCAAGTTATTCAAGAAGATGCTTTTGTGTACCAAAAATTGCAAAAAGCCGGTGCAGTGTTGATTGCTAAATTTACCTTGGGTGCTTTGGCCATGGGTGATTATTGGTACGGCGGAAGAACCAAAAATCCTTGGAATTTAACATCAGGTTCTTCAGGTTCCTCTGCTGGGTCGGCTTCTGCCACGGTGGCTGGATTGGTTCCTTTTGCCATTGGTACAGAAACCTATGGTAGCATTGTTTCACCCTCGACAGTTTGTGGTGCTACCGGATTAAGGCCTACTTTTGGTCGGATTAGTCGAACTGGCGCCATGGCTTTAAGCTACAGTTTAGATAAAGTTGGACCTATTTGTCGATCTGCTGAAGATGCTGCAATTGTTTTCAACTACATACGCGGAACGGATGGTATGGATCAAAGTGCCATCGATGCACCTTTCAATTATGATGCCAATTTGACTATCAAAAAATTGAAAGTAGCTTATGCAAAGAATCTTTTTGATGAAATAAAAGACAGTACCGCCAATGATTGGAAGGTTTTAGCATTGTTAAAAAAATCGGGCATAAATGTAATTCCGGTAGAATTTCCAGCTTCAGCCTATTCATTCAGTATCATGGATTTGATTATCGGTGCCGAATGTGCTGCCCAATTTGATGAATTAACCCGCTTCAATATAGATGATCAATTAACTCGCCAAGGAAAATACGACTGGCCCAATCAATTTCGGACAGCCCGTTTTATCCCTGCAGTAGATTATATCAATGCACAAAGACACCGTTATCTGCTCATGAAAAAAATCAACGAATTTTTTCAATCGTATGATGTAGTAATTGCACCCAGTTTCTCTAAGCAATTACCCATTACCAATTTGACGGGTCAACCCGTTGTTTGCGTTCCATCTGGGTTTTCAGGTAAGAATCAAACTCCCACCAGTATTAGTTTTTTGGGGAATTTATATGAAGAAGCATCCATTTTAGCTTTTGCTAAGTATTATCAACAATTAACATCTTGGGATGAAAAACATCCTCCATTATTTAACAAATAAACCTATGAGAAGATTTCTGCTTTTATGTGCGATTCTATGTGCTGCGGGGAAAATGTATGCCCAAAATCGCCCTTTGCAAATTATGATGATTGGTGCCCATCCAGATGATTGTGATATCAAAGCGGGTGGTACTGCTGCCTTATTTGTTGCAATGGGACATCATGTAAAATTTCTTTCCGTGACCAACGGAGATGCAGGTCATCAGTCGCAAGGTGGAGGCATGCTAGCCAAACGAAGAATAGCCGAAACCCAAGAAGTTGCTCGACGTTTAGGAGTGACCTATGATGTGTTGGATAATCATGATGGAGAATTGTTGCCGACTTTATCCATTCGAATGGAGATTATTCGGAAAATTAGAGAGTGGAAGGCAGATGTTGTATTCGCACCTAGAACGAATGACTACCATCCTGATCATCGTTATACAGGAGTATTGGTTCAAGATGCAGCGTTCATGGTGGGCGTGCCTAATGTGGCACCTGATGTAGAACCCTTACGTAAAAATCCTGTATTCCTCTATTTTCAAGATAATTTCAAAAAGCCTAATCCCTTCCAGCCGGATATTGCAGTTGATATTACCTCCGTGATTGATAAAAAATTAGCAGGAATGGATGCTCATCAATCGCAATTTTATGAATGGCTACCTTGGATAGGGAATTATGAAAATGAAGTGCCTACTGATCCCGCAAAACACAAAGAATATTTATTGTCAAAACGTGTTCAACAACCCAATTCAGAAGTAAGAAAATCCCTAGAAAAATGGTACGGGAAAGAAAAGGCTGATCAAATAAAATTTGCGGAGGCATTCGAAATATGTGAATATGGTTCACCGGCATCCTTGGAGGATATTAAACGATTATTTCCCATGTTAGGTAAATAGAAATTATCATGGCAGAACAACTCAAGAAAGTATTAAGTCCACTCATGCTTTGGGGTTTGGGCGTTGGTTACGTTATTTCCGGAATGTATTTCGGGTGGAATTTAGGTTTGAAGGAAGGTGGCACTTTGGGATTAGCCATTGCAACCGCTATTATCATTGTTCTTTATGCCTGTTTTACCTTTTCCTATGCGGAATTAGCTTGTGCCATTCCAAAGGCAGGCGGTGTATTCGACTATACCAAAAGAGCTTTTGGGAATCAATGGGGATTTATAGCGGGAATGGCTCAAATCATTGAATTTGTTTTTGCTCCTCCAGCCATTGCATTTGGTATTGGCGCATATTTCAATTTATTTTTTCCCGATATCCCTATTTTAGTTATCGCCATAATCGCATATGTGTTATTTACTGCTTTGAATATGTATGGGGTAAAAGCTGCTGCTACGTTTGAATTACTCATAACCATCATTGCTGTAGCAGAGATTTTGATATTTGCTGGAGTTACCTTGCCAAGTTTTCAATGGGTCAATTTAACTCAAAATCATTTTCCCAATGGATGGTCGGGTGTATTTGCCGCATTACCTTTTGCCATTTGGTTTTTTTTGGGAATAGAAGGCTTGGCCAATGTGGCGGAAGAAGCACAAAATCCACAAAAAGACATTCAAAAAGGTTTTTCTTCGGCATTAATTACGCTTGTCATTCTTTGCATAATTGTTTTTATCGCATCGGTAGGTGTAGGCGGTTGGGAAAGTGTGGTTTTTAAAAATGGAATAGCTGGTGAAACGTCTGATTCACCATTGCCACTTGCCATGGGACAAATTGTGGGTTCCAATAGTTTATTGTTTCATTTATTGTTAACGGTCGGGTTATTTGGTTTAGTAGCCTCCTTTCATGGTTTGATTTTAGCTTCAGGTCGTTCAACTTTTGAATTTGGTAAAGTTGGATTTGCGCCTGCTTTTTTAGGGAAGATTCAGGCTAAATTTCAAACCCCCGTCAATGCACTTTTGTTGAATATGCTGTTGGGTATCATTGCCTTGTTTACCAATAAAACCGCTGAAATAATTACTATTTCGGTCATGGGGGCACTGACTTTGTATATATTCGCTATGTTATCCATATTGAAATTGAGGCGTTCAGAGCCAAATCTTCATAGGCCATTTAAAACGCCTTGGTATCCTTTGGCACCAATTTTAGCTTTGGTGATCGCAAGTGTTTCTTTAGCATTCATCGGATTTAACAATGTTAAATTGTTGATAATTTATTTATCAATTCATATTATTTGTTTTCTTCTTTTTAAATTGTTCTTTCAAAAATCATAGAAAATATGACTGAAAATGAAATATTGAATTACGTTGCTTCTCATCCTAGTAAAAGGGTGAAATTGGCATTGACAGATATCGATGGAGTGTTGAGAGGTAAGTATGTCAGCAGTGATAAATTTTTGTCAGCCCTTGATTCCCATTTGGGGTTTTGCAATGTGGTTTTTGGATGGGATATGGCAGATGTTGCCTATGATAATTCGGTTTATACGGGATGGCATTCAGGCTATCCAGATGCTCCTGTTAAAATTGATTTATCTACTTTTAGGAAGATACCGTGGGAAAATGATCTGCCTTTTTTTCTTTGTGAGTTAATGCATTCCAAAGAAAATTCAGCTAACGTTTGTCCCCGAAATGTATTAAAGTCGGTCATTGCGGAAGCGGATTCCATGGGATTTACTCCTTTTTTTTCACAAGAATTTGAATGGTTTAATTTTGAAGAAACTCCTCAATCTGTCAATGATAAAAATTTCCACCAGTTAAAATCCCTGAGTCCAGGCATGTTTGGTTATTCCATTTTGAGGAGCACCTTACGAAATGATTTTTTTCAGGCACTTTTTGATCAATTGAGTGCTTTTAAGATTCCCATTGAAGGTTTACATACCGAAACTGGTCCAGGTGTTTACGAGGCAGCAATCACTTATTCGGGTATATTAGAAGCCGCAGATCGGGCGGTTTTGTTTAAATCATCTGTCAAAGAAATTGCCTATAAACATGGTATCATGGCCACTTTTATGGCTAAATGGGATGAGAATCTTCCAGGTTGTAGCGGACATGTTCATCAAAGCCTTTGGGATAAAAAGAATGAACGCAATTTGTTTCACGAATCAGGTGCGAATAACGAAATGAGTGCCCTTTTTGAACACTATATGGCTGGTCAATTACATTGCTTACCCTATATTCTTCCTTTGTTAGCACCTACAGTGAATTCATTTAAACGATTGGTGGAAGGGGCTTGGGCACCAACGACTTTAACTTGGGCCATTGATAATCGAACAGTAGCGTTAAGGGCCTTGGCAGGAGGTAAAAAATCTACTCGACTAGAAACGAGAGTCGTAGGGTCTGATGTAAATCCTTATTTAGCCATGGCAGCCTGTTTGGCAAGTGGCTTATATGGAATTAAGCATAAATTGAAATTGCAAGAACCTAGTTCAGGCAATGGATACGAAGATTTATCGCATGGTCGCTTACCGGGAAATTTACAATCCGCCACGCAAGCCATGAAAGATTCCCCCCTTGCGAAAGAACTATTTGGAGCTGAATTTGTTGATCATTTTGTAGCGACTAGAGAATGGGAATGGAAACAATATAGCCGAGTAGTTAGCGATTGGGAAAAGAAAAGATATTTTGAAATTATATAAGATGGATTTTACACAAATTAGACAATTTAATTTTCCCACCATCATTCGATTTGGGATTGGAGCAGTAAAAGAACTTGCGCCCTATTTACAACTAAACGGTTTTTCTAAGCCCCTCATTGTTACCGATCCGGTGATTGCTGAATTGAGCTTTTTTCAATCGATAAAAAATGACCTTATTGCCAATAATATCTCGGTTGAAGTGTTTTCCAACATCCACAAAAATCCAGTTAAATCTGATGTGTATGCTGGGACGCAAGTTTGGGATCATACAGATCGCGATTGTGTCATTGGAATTGGTGGCGGTGCAGCTCTAGATGTGGCGAGAGCCATTGTTTTGCAGGTCAATCACCGAGAAGATTTATTTAAATACGATGATTTGATTGGTGGGGATGTTTATGTAACCAATGATGTGCCTCATTTTATGACCATTCCAACTACCTCGGGCACGGGGAGTGAAGTAGGTCGTTCCGCCATTATTGCAGATGATTTGACGCATCAAAAAAAGATTTTATTTTCTCCAAAATTACTCGCTAAAATTGTATTTGCTGATCCAATGTTAACCATGGATTTGCCGGCGTTTGTGACGGCAGCCACAGGAATGGATGCTTTAACGCATAATATGGAAGCGTATTTAGCGAAAAATTTTCATCCGATGTGTGATGGAATTGCTTTGGAAGGAATGCGTTTGGTTTCTGAATCCTTGGTGGAGGCGGTTAAAACCTCAAGTGTAGAATCTCGTTCTAAAATGCTTTTGGCATCCATGATGGGTGCAATTGCATTCCAAAAAGGATTAGGAGTGGTCCATTCCTTGGCCCATCCATTATCTTCTTTGTTGGATACTCACCATGGCTTGGCCAATGCAGTCAATATTCCATATGGAATGAAATTCAATATAGCAGGTTTTGAAGATCGCTTTGCTCGGATGGCACAAAGTTTGTCATTGAAGGAGCATAGTGGTGATGCGGTCGTGAAGTATTTATTTGATTTGAATACACAAGTGGGTATTCCACATCGTTTAAGAGATATTCAGGTGAAAGAGGAGCATTTGGATACCTTGGCTCAATTGGCTTTGGAGGATTTTGCACATCCCAATAATCCTAAACCGGTTTCATTAAGTGATTTTAGGGCTTTATATAGAGAGGCATTTTAAGTATGATTCGCATTGGAATTACTACATCTGATACTAATTTTCAAAATTATCCATCATGGATAAAAGGAGAAGATATGGAAATCATTTTTCTCTCTTATGTAGAGGAAAATTTAGTTGACATATTAAAATGCGATGGTATTGTGTTAACAGGTGGGGTAGATTTACATGCTTCTTTGTATGATAATACAAGAGTCGATTATCCCAATTCCACTGATTTCAACCTCAAAAGGGATGAATTTGAAATGAGTGTTTTTCGAATTTCAAAGGAAATAAAATTACCCGTATTGGCGATTTGCAGAGGTTTGCAATTGGTGAATGTCGCTTTGGGAGGAGATTTAATTCAGGATTTACAAGAGTCAGGTAAAGCCAATCATCGAAAAATGAACGGGGTAGATGGAATGCATTCCATACAAGTGGAAGAACAAAGTTTACTATTTGCTATTTCTCAAAAATTAAATGGACATGTCAATTCAGCACATCATCAAGGAATTGGTCGATTGGCTGAGGATTTGCGAATTTCAGCTTGGTCAGAGGACGGTGTTGCTGAAGCAATTGAATACCAAGATTGGGAATCAAAACCTTTTTTATTAGGAGTTCAATGGCATCCCGAACGATTACAAATAACAGAATCAATTGAAAGCTTTTCCATGAATATTCGACGAACGTTTTTGGAAGCAGCTTTGAAAAAAAAATAATATGAAAATCATCAATCCCGCCACCGAAGAAACCATCCAAGAAATTCGCGTCGATTCTGAACAAGATTTGATAGCGAAATTTGAAACTTTGCAAAATGCGAAATCGGAATGGGCAAAAATCTCCATCGACTCACGGGTTACGATTGTCCACCGTTTTATTGAGTTGCTCAAGGAAAATATAGAGGAATTATCTTTGATTTTGACCTCTGAAATGGGAAAACCTTTGCAACAGAGTCGCAATGAAATAAATGGTGCCAGTGGGAAAGCTTTGTGGCTGGCTGACAATGCATCTACGTATTTGGCCGATGAAATCATGTCGGTTTCGGATCAAATGCAGGAAAAAATTAGCTATGAGCCATTGGGAGTTGTTTGTAATATTTCTGCTTGGAATTATCCCTATAATGTGGGTGTGAATGTATTTATCCCTGCATTATTAGCAGGTAATTGTGTGATGTACAAGCCATCTGAATTTACGACCTTAACGGGATTACAAATTGATAAATACCTCAAATTAGCAGGAGTACCTGAAGGAGTTTTTCAAGTGGCTGTTGGTCAAGGGGAAGTTGGTCGGTTTCTGCTGGATTTGCCATTTGATGGTTATTTTTTCACAGGATCTTATCAAACAGGTAATTTTATTTATGAAAAAGTTGCCGAGAAAATGGTGCCTTGTCAATTGGAATTAGGTGGCAAAGATCCTGTTTATGTAACAGACAATGTACAAGATGTGAAATCGGCTGCCATAGGAATTGCTGATGGGGCGTTTTATAACAATGGGCAAAGTTGTTGTTCGGTGGAACGGATATATGTCCATGAAAAAGTTTATGATGAATTTCTTGAGGCATTTATTCAAGAAGTGAAATCATGGAAAATAGGTTCTCCATTGGAAGAAGGAGTTTATATTTCAGTCCTTAGTCGTGAGTCGCAAATTGACTTTTTAAGTAATCAAGTGAAAGATGCGGTGGAAAAAGGGGCTACGATTGAGGTGGGAGGTTATGCCATTTCAGGAAGAGGATATTATTTCCAACCGACTGTTTTGACCCATGTGGATCACCGCATGGATGTCATGAAAGCCGAAAGTTTTGGGCCCATCATTGGGATTATGAAAGTTCAAACGGATCAAGAAGCAATTGCTTTGATGAATGATACCATGTATGGTCTCACAGCTGGAGTTTATGCGAATTCAGAAGAGCGGGCAACGTCAATTTTGAAGCAAGTCAATGCGGGATCCGCCTATTGGAATTGTTGTGATCGGGTAAGTGCTGCTTTACCATGGAGTGGGCGAGGTCACTCTGGATTTGGTTCTACGCTTTCTCATATGGGTATTCGTGCTTTTACGAAACCCAAGGCGTATCATTTGAGGAAATGAGTTTTTTTAGGTAAAAGGTAATAGGTATTAGATATTAGTCTTTAGTTATTAGTGTTTAGTGAAAGTTACCTATTACCTATTACCTTTTACCTATTACCTATTACCTTTTACCTAATTTTACACACTCAAAAACATATTTTTCTTGTAGAAGAAATACAAAAAGCACCATTTAATTCCAAGGTAACAAATCGCTAGAACGACCATGCTATAAGGTTCTGAAAATAATTGACCAAGCCAATGGAACAATCGATCCGTGGTGAATTCCCAATTAATGAAGGCATTGGATAAATAAATTAGAATGGAATTCATGCCAATTACTTTGAAAAAGAAGGCCCATTTTCTGTACTCTAACACATCAATGATGTAATAAAAGATTGATAAAAAGACCAAACTAATTCCACCTGCTTGTAAGACAAATGAACTAGACCAAATATTTTTATTGATAGGGAAATCCAAATTCCAAATTTGAGCGAACAGGATGAAGGCTACTCCAGAAACAAATAAATAGACACTTTTCTCTTTTCCAGATTTATTATTGTTCTTCAAGAAGTTTCCCGTGATAATGCCCAATAATCCTGTTGCAATGGCAGGAATGGTGGAGGTTAAGCCTTCTGGATCATGATTGCCTTTGTATAAACGACCTGGCATCAACAAACGATCTAAATAAGAAGCGAAGTTGCCTTCTTGAGTCAAATCTCCCATTGGAAAGCCTGGTGCCGAGTTAAATTTTAACATTAAGTAGTAAAAAATCAAAATTCCGCCAAACCAAATCATTTGAAAGATATTCTTTTTGGTATACAAGAAAATGATATTGGCAAATAAATAGCCTAATCCAATTCTGGCTAACACGCTTCCAAATCGGATTTCCTCGATTGGTTTAAACTCTAGTCCGTTGTTGTAAATGATTCCCAAAATGACTAAAATAAGTCCTCTTTTGATCACTTTAAGCAATAACTGTTCCCTTGTTTTTCCTTTTTCTAATTCTCTGCCCAAGGCATAGGGAGTTGAAACTCCTGCCATGAACAAAAACATAGGGAAAATTAAATCATACATTCGGAAGCCATGCCATTCTGGGTGACTCAATTGATAGGCAGCTGCTTCCCAAAAAGTGGATCCTGTTGCCTTGGCAATTAAATGGACAATTTCTTCTGCCCCCATGATCCAAAACATATCGAAACCCCTTAAGGCATCTAATGAATAAAGTCGTTTGGATACATTCTTTTCTTGTAAATTTTCTGAGATAGTCATGTTAACATAGGTTGTTGCGCTTGCAAGTAAAGAATTTTTTTTGGAATTTTTATTTCGCTCTGTTTGGACTTAAAATTTATATTTTAGGCAAGCAAGCCTATAAATAATGACAAAAATGACCGCTAAATAAATTTATTCAATATTAATGGTTGAATTAAATTCGAAATTCTATCAAAGCATTAACTTTATAAACGGTTTTGAATTTTGAAACACACATGTTCTATTTTTTGCCAATTGAATTTTTAGGAATTATTGATGTTAGCATATTGCTAGAATTTTTGAAAAAAAATATCTAGCAATTCTAACATCATTGGATGTTGAATATGTTTTCAAAAAGATTTGTAGTTTTTTTTATTGGTTTTATTTTTCTGAATTTTTCGATTTTTTCTCAAGAAATTTTTGACAAAAATTCATTTACTATATGTGATTTACATACCAGGTCCATTTACGAGGTCGACTTAAAATCTCAAACATTATTGGTTTTCCGAAAGGATGGTCTCAGCGAAACAGTTCCAATTACGTTTGAAAATTTCAATTTTGATGATTTGCCAGAAGTCGTCAATGTTCGTTCATTTAGAATAAATAAGCATCAATTTTACATCAGTGTGACGGGAACAGGTTTGGTGTATGACTTGGATTTGAATACTAGAGTTTTAAGGCGGATTGATCGAACGTATTACCGGGGCTATAATTTTTCGCCTATCCAGTTTCTTCGCAAAGATACCTTGTATTCCTTTGGTGGAATGGGTTTTTGGCATCTCAATAACGTTTCTACTTATTATTCCAAAAACAATAATGAATGGGAATATTATTTTATTCCTAATTATGCCAAACTAGGCCCTGAAAGATTTTTTTCTAATTTAGGCGGATACAGTAGTTACAAGGATAAAATTTATGCAGCGGAAATAAACGATCCTTATCAAGAATTGCCTTTGACTCCAATTTCTTTTTTTGAATTTGATTTTGCAAGCAAAAAATGGAAATTGTTGGGCCGATTGGAGAAATTGGACGCGGGATTTACGAATGCTAAAATGATCGTTGCGGCTTGGAGTGGTCAATTCTTTATCTCCAATAATTTTGTTTTTGCCGATCCTGAAACGAACAAAATGTATCAATATAATGGTAAA
Source organism: Aquirufa sp. ROCK2-A2 (assembly GCF_054558485.1). Classification (NCBI taxonomy): domain Bacteria; kingdom Pseudomonadati; phylum Bacteroidota; class Cytophagia; order Cytophagales; family Flectobacillaceae; genus Aquirufa; species Aquirufa sp. ROCK2-A2. The sequence goes on along the minus strand of NZ_JBPXKA010000002.1, from coordinate 192,924 downwards.
GACCGTGCTTTATTTACCAATAAAATCAAATGGATATCAAAAGGTGATTATTTGTATTCCTTTCAAAAACAGAATTATTTGAAGCATTATAAATTTAGCGTGTTAGATTCTATTCATGTGGATTCATTACTGAAAAGCAGTGTCTATTTGGGTAATTTTTATCAACCCATAACAATTTGGGATCAAATTGATTATCCTTTTTACTCCTATCTCTTTTTATTTCTGATCATTTTTGTTCTTGTCGTGATGATTTTGCGAAAAAAACAGGAGGATGAATCAAACGCTAAATCGAAAAATTTGGATTTGCCCGAATATAGCCTTGAATTTCTAAGCTTTATCTTAAACCAAGAAAATAATATTTGTACAACCGAAGATCTCAATAAAATTTTACGTTGTAGCGATAAATCCATCGAAAATCAGCGACAAATACGTTCTAAGTTTATTTCTACCTTAAATACCTGCATTGAAAATATGTACAATTTGCATGAGCCCATATTACGTATTCCTTCGGAATATGATAAACGTTTTGTTAATTATACGGTTTCTCCACAAGCGGTTAAGATCATTGGACAATTGGTTAAATAACCTAAGATCCATTTATTCACCACTATTAAGTTGGTAAATACAGCCAAAGCTTAAAAAACTGAAATGGATAATTCCTAAGGAAATATAAAATTGATGTGCATTTTCAATTCCGATGAATTCATAGGGAGTTAATAAGATCAACAAAGTTATGATCGAAAGTAGATGGGTGAATAAGTATTTCCAGGCTTCTTTTTCCTCATAACTTTCTCCAGCTTTACATAAATTACTAATTCCTTCTGCCGCAAAATCGTATAATAAAACAATCATGCAAGTACTCATCCAGGTTTTTAAGTTTTTGTGTGTCATCTTTTTTTTCTTTTTGAATACCCAAAACTAGCATAGTTGTTCGCCAAATTGTGGCGGTTTACTATTTTTCTTATCTTGTGAAAAAAAACGAACAATGAATGCTTTTGAACGAGTTAAAGAGTTGAATGATTTGCTTTTACGATCTACATTTATCGTTTCTTTTGACGCATTTAAAAGACATTTAGAGCAAAATTTTGATGTGTTCGACTATAGTGAACGTAGTTTTAGTAGGGATATAAGAGACATTAAAATTCGATTAAAAGAGCGATATCCTACTTTGGAAGAAAGTCATGGTGAATTATTGCGATACCACCGATCGGGTAACTATTATCAATTTATTCGTTCTGATATCAGCGCTTTTCCTAGTTTTTCAGAAAAGGAATTGAATAAAATTGCATCTGTCATTGATTTCAATAAACATTTATTTACGGATGGACAAGGTTCTGGGATTGTCAATAAATTACGTGCGATTACTTTAGAGAATAATTTGTCGAAATTTCATCAGTTATTGCCTTGGACCGCCATTCAATTGGTCAAAGAAGGGGAGCGCTCTGGTGCTGATTATTTGAATCAAATAATCGAATATATATATGCTCAGCAAATTATTGAGATTACCCATCAAGGAATTTCTACCACCTCGACCTTGAAAAAATCCACTTGCTTACCTTTAATGGTCAAAGAGTATAACAATGGCTGGTACACAGGTTGGTATGTCTTGTTATATCAAATATCTGATTTAAGTAAAGTGATTAAACTAGATTTGGACCATGTTATTTTGTACGCTTTGGATCGAATTATTTCGATCCAGCCGATTGCCTCCCAACAAACTATTCGAATTCCTTATGGCTTTAATCCAGCGGATTATTTCAAAAATATGATTGGTATTTATCGGAATGGCAGAACAAATGGCGCAATAAAAGTTCAACGTATAGTGATAAGGGTTCAGAAATCAAGTTGGATGAGTAATTATATTCAAAAATATCCGATTCATGATTCGCAGACTATTATTGACAATACGGAAAATGAAATGGTCATTGAATTTCAGTTAGAAATCAATCAAGAGCTCATTAATTTTTTATTCAGGTATTCAAAGGAGTTAGAAATAATTGAGCCTTCAAAGCATATTTTGGGATTGGAATAGCGAATTTATTTACCATCTACTTTTAAGATATTTTTGAAAATTTTGGTCGGGTATTTCATTAAACCCCCAGATAAACTCCCCGAGTTGCAAGATACGACATTCGTTTCAGTGATATTAAAGGTATTAAAATGGTTATTGCATTTAAATCGATTGTTTTCAAATGTCCATGAACCTTTTACACCTTGATGAGGACAACAATTGTCAAATGCTTTGATGGTATTTGCATCTGTCCGAATCAGCAAAATTCCTAGATCGAGTAAATTGGAAAAATCTAATAACTTATTTAAATTTGAAAAGTTTTTGTGAGCTAAATCGATGTAAATTAATTTGTTTTCAGAAAAATAGCCATCATTGTTGAATAAACTAGCCACCCTCATAAATTCTTTTTCTTCCTCCGATGTGGTGGGAGTGGGTTTTGAGGGTTCTTCGTTGTCTTTAGAGCAATTGGTAAATAGTACCAATTGACTAGCAACAAGGATCGGACATGCTTTTTGAATAAATGATCGTCGTTTCATAAAATCTTATCACGCAAATTAACACTAAAATTATTGATAAATAACCGCATGTCCATTAAAACAGATTTACCAAATTCAAAAAAAAGTCCTGATTTAGTTGAATTATTTCGAAAGGAAAATGTCAATTTTCAGCAAATTGGAATGACCACTCAGAGTGTTTTAAGTTCCTCAAAAGGGCTAAATAAATACACAGGAGAATTTGGGAAGGCGCAAAAATATCATCTATTAAATAGAGCATTGATTGGCTTTAGCTATAAATCCTATCAAGAAATAAAAAATTTAAATTTGGATCAGAGCATCGCTTTGATTCTTACTCCACAAGGAGATCTTGATCTTCCCATTAATGATTACTACGAAGAATTTTCCGATAACGTTGAATTAACCAAATTTGATGTGCCCAAAGGAAAGCCATGGGTGACAGCAAAGGAATGGACTCCAGATAATAATCAACTTTCTCAGTACCGAATCAATTCATTGAAATCATGGTTGATGAAACAATTCGTTCATCAAAAAACATCGATTCATTGGAAGCTTGTTATAATGTTTCATAATTTATTGGTAACCTCCATTCAAAACGGAGGAGTAGCAAAAGCTGCCTATCAATATTTCGCAACTTTATACAATGGTGCATTTGGCGATTATAAAAAATTGATTTGGCAGATTACCTTGGATCCGGAAATGTTGATGTATTTGAATGGTAATCAAAATAATAAAAATAATCCTGACGAAAATTATGCTCGTGAATTACAAGAATTATTTACGGTAGGGAAGGGCCCGAATTCAAAATATACTGAAAGTGATGTGTCTGAAATGGCGCGTTTATTAACGGGCTGGTATTTTAATTATGATTATGGAGTGAAGAATGATGGTGAAATTGTTTCTGAAATGGGCATGTGGAATCATGATACAGGGGATAAGCAATTTTCAGAATTCTATGGAAATAAGAAAATCAAAGGTGCACAGGATTTATCTGATACTCCCCGTGAGTTGCAAGAAGCGCTTGATATGATTTTTGCTACTGATGAATTGCCATTATACATTTGTCGCAGAATCTATGGTTTTTTTGTTAATCCCATGATCGATGAGACGGTAGAAAAAAATATCATATCTCCGCTTGCTAAAATTTTCAAAGAAAATAACTTTCAAATTGCACCCGTTCTGAAGGTGTTGTTGAGCAGCGAACATTTTTACGATACCATTTTTTACAATTCACTAATTAAATCGCCTTTAGATTTTGTGATTGGAATTGGTAAAGAATTTGATTTGCCTTTGTTGAATGAGAATAGGATTAAAATTCCTAATGCAGAAAATGACTTGTTTCTTGAATATAGAAAGTACGCACATTTTCATAACCAAGCCAATAATTTGGGGATGAATGTCGGTGACCCGCCTAACGTATCAGGTTGGCCAGCGTTTTATCAAGCTCCTGCCTACGACATGTTTTGGATAAATTCAGAAACCATTATTAAAAGAAGTCAATATACTGATTCCTTATTCAATTGGGGAAATTGGGTGTATTACAACAATAGCAATAAAACAGGTTTACAGGTTCGTGTGGATAGTGCTGATTATATTTCAAGATTTTCCAAACCTGGAGATGTGGATATGTTGATCAATGAATTGGTTGATCGTTTGGTTGGAGTTCCCATCAGCGCAGCAGATAAAGCGCAAATTCGATTTAAAATCATGCAAGGTAATTCCAATATTAATTATTGGACAAATGCTTGGGATAGTTTTAATGGCAATTCTAGCAATGAGAATCGACAAGTCATTCAAAACCGATTAGCAAATGCCTTTGGTTATATTTTTCAATTAGGAGAAACGCAATTGTACTAAGATGGGACAGATAAATAGACGCGATTTCTTGCACAATATGGCCCATTTGGCAGCCTTGCCAAGTATTTTACCGAACTGGGGTTTAGCACAATTATTTGATCAAAATTCTGCTTTATCTAGCACGGCAGAAAGAGATAAAATTTTAATTATTATTCGTTTAGATGGAGGAAACGATGGTTTAAATACAGTTTTTCCTTTAGATAAATACGAAAATTTAAATAAGGTGCGTTCCAAAATTTTGATGGAGGAGAAAAAAATTATCCCTATTAAATTTGGTAGTACAGGTTTACATCCTGCTTTGGAAGGATTTAATTCTTTGATCAATGAGGATCGATTGGCCGTCATTCAATCGGTCGGATATCAAAAGCCCAATTATTCGCATTTTCGTTCATCTGATATATGGATGACGGGTTCGAATGCGGATCAAAATTTATCAAGTGGTTGGATGGCTCGATATATCGAATCTCAGCACCCTACTTATCCACAGGCTTATCCAAATGCTCAGTTTCCCCATCCTCTATCCATTGAAATTGGTTGGCAATCCACCTTACTTTTTCAAGGTCTAAATTCGTTTACAAGCTTAATTTATAATAATCCTGAACAGTTTTATAAATTAATGAATCCTTTTACGAACACTTACCCTGCCACATTGCAAGGTTCTAAGTTGGCTTACTTGCAATTGATAGGAAAACAATCGCAAGTGTATGGGCAAATTGTAAAAGACACCTTTGCTAAAGGTAAAACCGCTTACGAATTTCAGAACAACGAATTGGGTAATCAAATGAAAATTGTACAGAAATTAATTTCTGGGGGTTTGAATACTCGCGTTTATATGGTTCGAATTGGAGGTTTTGATACGCATAATCAACAAATTGATTCTGCTGATAAAACCAAAGGTCAACATGCTTCCCTGTTGAAACAAATCAATGATTCGGTGATAACCTTAATGAAAAATTTGGATGCGGAGAATATAGGTGATCGTGTGGTGGGAGTAACGATGTCTGAATTTGGTCGAACCGTCCACGCCAACGGTAGCTTAGGAACCGATCATGGTACCGTTGCACCGATGTTTGTATTTGGTAATGCAGTAAAATCGGGTGTTGTGGGTACCAATCCTGAGATTCCGAGCGATTATAAAATGAATTACGATTTACCTTTGCAATTTGATTATCGTCAGGCATATTCATCCCTACTGAATCAATGGTTAGGTTCCAGCAAAGCCAATAATCAGCAAATTTTGTATCAAGAATTCACTCCGATTCAATTGATCAAACCAGCATTTGTTGATTCCGATAATGATGGAGTAGCTGATATTTATGACAAATGTCCAGACACACCTGCCGGTACGATTGTTGATGTGACGGGTTGTGCCATTTTTACGATGCCCAATAATAACTACACCATTGAATTATTATCCTCTACTTGTGTAGGTTCCAACAATGGAGCATTGAAAATAGCAGTCGCCAATAAATCTTATAACTATTTGATTTCTATATTGGGTCCTAATAAGTTTAGCAAGGATATCAACATTCCGATAGGTTCAAAAGAAGTTAGTTTGAATGGTTTGAACTCAGGAATGTATTCCATTCAAATTAAAATTGAAAATGTAGCGAACTATCTCCAATCCTTCGATGTGAAAGTGGTTGAGCCAGATCCTATCAAAGTAAATTCAAGTGTGGATACAGATAAAAAATCCTTGTCGCTGAATTTATCTGGTGCTGATGAATACATCGTACATTTAAATGATGTAGAAACGCAAGTGACTGGAAGTAATTGGAAAGTGAATTTATCTTCCGGATTAAATATTTTACAAGTGAGTACCCAACAACCTTGTCAAGGTATTTATAAAAAAGAGATATTTATTTCGGAAAATGTAACATGTTTCCCGAATCCAAGCCCTGGACCCGTAAAAGTTTATGTGACCGGTTTAGACGAAAAAGTGGGTGTTCAAGTATTTAACTCTTCAGGTCATCAGTTGTTTTTGGCGGAAAAAGAGGTTAATTCTGAACGATATTTCGATCTGGATTTAAGTGCCATGGTTTCAGGTTTATATTTAATACAAGTCAAGTCAGCCACTGTTAATCAAATTTGTAAAGTAATTAAGTTATGAGAAAATTAATCTTTAGCTGCTGGCTAGTCGCCAATTTAATCTCTTGTAGCAAATCAAATGATTCGATTACTCCTGCACCTGCGCCAGTCGATTTAAATCCGCCAGCAGCCGTTAGCCTATTAAAGCCAGATAACAGTAGTATATGTTTAGCAGGAGAAAACAGTAGTTCATTTAGTAGTGATGTTTTGTTTTCTTGGCAATTATCTTCTAATGCAGAAAGCTATGATTTGGAAATAAAGAATTTGACAAATAATTCGGTAAGTACTCAAAATGTAAAAAGTGATCGGGCAACGGTGACTTTATATCGAGGAGTTCCTTATTCTTGGCAAGTAGTTTCAAAATCGAGCAAAACAAAGCAGACCTCTGTTAGCCCAACTTGGAATTTTTATTTATCTGGAAATGGAATTACACAATATGCTCCTTTTCCTGCAACAATTATTTTTCCAGCTTCAGGTGCAACGGTTTCAGCTAGTGCTGGAAAAGTGAATTTACAGTGGTCGGGTTCAGATCCTGATTCGCCCAATTTAAGTTATGAGGTTTATTTGGATACTCTTCAATCCAAAGTGGAAAAAAGAGAAACAACAGCCATCAAAACGACAGCTTCAACAGCTTCTGCTTCTGTGGTTTCCAATAAAGTTTATTATTGGGCTATTAAATCAAGCGATGGTCAATCAAGTACGCCTACAATGGTGTATAGTTTTAGAGTTAATTAAGTAGAAAAGAGAAAAAGAGAAAAGAATAAGAAAGACAACCTAAAAACATAGCATTTTTTTTGAGATGGTGCCCAATGCCATCTTTTCTCTTTTCTCGTTTTCTCTTTTCCCGTTTTCTCTCTCTTATTTGTAACTAATTTTCCAAACAGTTCCACCCAAATCGTCGCAAACATAAAGAGAGCCATCGGGTCCTTGCGCTAATCCACAAGGTCTATGTTGAATTGGGCCGGTTGGTTTAGCTAAATCAACTCCGGAGAAATTATCTGCAAAAATCTCCCATTTGTCAGAAAGCTTGCCATTCACAAAAGGAACAAATGCCACAAAATAACCTTTCTTTAATTCGGCAGATTGTCCATGAAATGCCACAAAAGCGCCATTTTTATATTTTGCAGGGAACATGTTTCCCGTATAAAACATGATATCATTGGGGCCTAAATGGGCAGGAAAAGCCACGGAAGGATTAACAGCAGTTTCACCGCCTGTTTTTTTGCCATCACCTCCATATTCAGGAGCCAAAATTTTCTTCTTTTGAAATTGATCGTAATAAGTTTGAGGCCATCCACCATCATCACCGTCTTTGAATTGGTAGATTGTCTCAGCAGGTATAATTTGACTTTGCTCTGGAGTGTAATATTGTGGATAGAAATCATGGAAAACGCCTCTTCCATGAGCAGTAGCAAATAAACTGTTTGTTTTAAAATTCCAGGCTTGTCCAACAGCATTTTTAATTCCTGTCACATATCGATGTCCATCTTTAAATGTCTGATTCAATTTTGTAACGTTGAATCTCCAAATTCCACCTGCAGAGTCCAACAATGTACAAGGAACCATGCCTTTTCCAGTGCCTTTTACCCGACACGCATCGTTGTCAGAGCCGATGGTGATGTATACATTTGATTTATTGTCGATGGAAAAGGTTTTCGCATTGTCTCTTCCGTGATCCATCAAACCATCTACAATATTTTCTGGTTTTTCTACATCAATAACCTCTTCCTTTTCATTTAATTTGTAACGGTATAAACCTTTGTTGGAGGAAGCATAAAGAAATCCATCCTTTAGCAAAATCCCTGTTCCGGTAAAATTTCCAAACAAGGTTTTTTCATCCATGGTGCCATCTTTGTCCGTGTCTCTTAGACGGTATATCCCTTTTCCATCCTTTAACTTGGATAGTTTTACATAAATATCACCGTTTTTTCCTACGGTTAAATGTCTGGTTGCACCTAACTCAGTTGCTAAAATTTCAGCTTTGAATCTTGCAGGTAATTTGATAGATTCATCTAATTTGGGTGTATCATTTTTCATAGCGAACAAGTTCGTTGCCATGGATACCAATAACGAAAGTCCAAGTATTTTTTGGTAAGTATTTTTCATAGACAGGTTTTAGATTTGTTAAATTTAATTCCAAAAATGAAAATATTTATCCTGATATCCAATTTTTACCTTTTACCTCAGCCGAGGTGGCTACCTTTAAATATCAAATGGAAGAAATGATCGAGAAAAAATTGGTTAATGATGAAAAATATAAGTTTTCATATAGTTATTATCCTTGCCATTTTTTATGGGGTAATGGGGCCCCTTACCCCCTGCAATTTAATGGTTAAAAAGTTCAATTGTTTGATAAAATTGTTTTCAAAACTATTCGCACCGCTTTTGACTTCGGCTCTGCTTAAAGAATGGCTATTTAACACACAGCTTACCTCAACCCCCATGGCGCCTTGTGTCCTTGAAAATTAAAATAGTTAAAAGGATAGGGAAAAAATCAGTTATTTGAGGAAAAATATAAGTGTTCATTTAGGTATTTTCCTTACCATTTTTTATGGGGTAATGGGGCCCCTTACCCCCTGCAATTTAATGGTTAAAAAGTTCAATTGTTTGATAAAATTGTTTTCATAGTTACGCTCAACGCACTGGACTTCGACTCCGCTCATCCAACGTTCTCTTTTCCGTTTTCTCTTTTCCCGTCTTCTCTTTTCCCGTTTTCTCTTTTCTCGTTTTCTCTTTTCTCGTTTTCTCGTTTTCCCGTTTTCTCTTTTCCCGTCTTCTCTTTTCTCTTTTCCCGTTTTCTCTTTTCCCGTTTTCTCTTTTCTCTTTTCCCGTTTTCTCTCCTAACTACATCACCTAACCTGCCGCATTTTTCCCTGCAATCCACGCGGTAGTCCAAGCAGCCTGAAAATTAAAACCTCCCGTAATTCCATCGATATCCATAATTTCCCCGGCGAAATACAATCCCGGACAAATTTTACTTTCCATGGTGTTGACTTCAATTTCTTGCAAATCGACTCCGCCTGCGGTAACGAATTCTTCCTTGAAGGTGGTTTTGCCCTTGACTTGATACCGGTCATTGATTAATGTATTGACCAGTTTATTGATATTTTTTCCATTTAAATCGACCCAGCGAGTGGCAGGAATGATCTCGTTTTTCCCTAAAAGATATAACCAAAGTCGGCTAGGGAAGGGGAATGGATTCCAATTACTTAACATTTTTCCACCATGCTCTTTGATGTTTTGTTCGATCAAAGTCCTTACATCTTGTTCTTTCAATTCATCTAACCAATTGACTAAAATTGAAAAATCATAAGTCAATTCTTCCAAAATTCGAGCTCCCCATGCGGATAGTTGTAAAATGGCAGGACCACTCATACCCCAATGTGTCACTAATAAAGGTCCGGAACCCAATAATTTTTTCCCCTCAATTCGAACTTTGGTTTTTTCAACCACAATACCCATCAAATCTTTGATGTTTTCATTCGGCATGTTGAAGGTAAATAAGGAAGGTACAGGAGATATAATTGGATGCCCTAATTTTTCCATCCATTGGAACTGAGATAATTTAGACTGCCCTCCGGCTGTGATAATTACCTTATTGGCAAAAACTTTCGAGTCTTTTAAGGTCAATTCAAAACCATTTTCTACCTTCTCTATTTCTTCTACTCCATGATATAAAAATACATCAATGCCTAATCGATAAGCTTCCGTTTGAAATAAACTTACAATCGTTTGAGAGTCATTCGACTCCGGGAAAATACATAAATCAGGGTAGGTTTTTAAGGGTACTTTTCTTGACTCAAACCATTCTATGGTTGATTTAGCATTGAATTGTTCAAAGGCTTTTCTAAGAAATTTTTCACCTCTAGGGTATTTTTCTGACAATATTCGATTATTGAAAGTGGCATTGGTCACATTGCACCTTCCCCCTCCAGATACCTTTACTTTTGCCAAAACTTTGCTGGTTTTTTCAAAAATTTGAACCTCTGCTTTGGGATTATTTTCTTTTGCGTTGATAGCAGCAAAATATCCTGCAGCTCCTCCTCCTATGACGATTATTTTCAATTTGATTATTTAATTTACTACAAAGTAAGTAAATGAATTGGCATCTAACTGAACTTTTAGCTCAATATCTTTTTGGGCATTCAATTTTACTGTTGTTTTTTCTCCGTTTTTGTTGGTTACATGTGCGACTTTTTCAATTCCGGTGTAGTAAAGAGGGACTTTAATCGTTCTTTCTATTTTCTCATCTTTGGGATTATACAACATGATAAAGCCCTTATCTTTCAATTTGGGATTCACATGAATAAATCCGTCCCAATCTCTTCCATCCGCTCTGCGAAGTTGAATCATTTCCGAATTTAAAATAGCTCGATATTTCTTATACCAATTAATCGTTTTTACGACTAACTTCTTGGTTTCCTCCGTATCATATAATCTGGGTCCTCGGTAACAAGCTTGCACTCCAGCACCATAATATTGGATCATCAATTGCTCATAATCTTTCAAATGTTCACTTAATGGTTCTAAAACAGCTTCTGGTCCGCCGCCTTGGTATTTGGTTAAGGGCACAAATCCCCAACTCATACTGGCATTTTTTTCTATGGTCCCGTCATGTATATTTTGTCGATTCAATATTTTTTGTTGTTCACGAGAAAGTGAAAAATTGACTTCCCGATAACCAATCGCTATTTTATGAGTGCCATCCAAAAAATACCAATCCGGTGCATTGATGTAAACCCCTTTTTCATTTAACCAATGGTATAATTCTTTTTGAATTTCCATTTGCCTCCACTGGGAATCCTTTAAGTTGCGGTGTCCTGGATGAGTAGTTGAAGCACATACATCACCAGGGTATGGGCCATCATTTTCCCAAATATCAAATCCCGTTTCGGTGAAGAATTGTTTGATTTTATCTCGATAATCCAATCCCCATTTACTTCCAAAACAAGGAGCATTTCCAAAAAATGCACCACCTGTTTTTCCGGTTTTGGGGTCAATGACATCATCTTCTTCGCTGATTTTCCGACTACTAAATAGTGAATAACCTCCTAAAAGAATCTTTTTTTGATGCGCATAATCAGCTAATTTTTTCCATTTGGATATATTTTCTTTGGAGTTATTTTCCATGTTTAAATGACTACCAAAACTTAAAATGACTGCTTCATAACCCGTTTCTTCGCATTGGTCAATGGCATTGATAACCTCTTGGTCATTTTTACTAACCAAATGCATAAATATGGGATTTTGAGTGGTCCAAGGCGCAATGGTTTGATACATTTTCCGAATGGCCAAACCACGTCGCTGACGATCATACGTGTCCATTAATAATTCATGTGTCCTAGGCGAATGAACAATTTCTCCCGGTTTTAAATCAATACCAGGCGCTTTTTCGGGATAGACTTCTAGCAGGCAAGGAGTTTCAAAATTATAATTGACTTGTGAGGTATAATTGGGTTCAACATTCCAATGGGTAGTTTGGTCACTGATGTCATACCGCATGGCATTATTAAAAGCATAATTGGTTTCGACGTAAATGCCATGTTGTTTTTTCATTTCTTCCGGTTTACCGACTACCGCACTTTCCTCTTCAACCAAACTCAGCACCTCATTTACCACTCGGTCAATCTCAAAAACTTGATTGGATTTATTTTCAATACTGACCCATTTCACGATCAATGGTAAATGATCGATGATTTCATAATGGATGTGAACAATTAAATCCTTTAATTCAGGTAATTTGGAAGCAAAATGAAAAATGACATGTTTACCTGTTGCTTGCTTTAGATTACTCGCCCAAGTGGTATTTTTCCATTGAATAAAAGGTGTTTTATCTTGCTTATCCCAACCAATAAATTGAAAATCTTCTTCATGCGAGGTGAAATTTCCTAACCATTGTGGTAATAAATAAGCCCGTTCTTTTTGTCCATGCAAGCCACCAATCTCATAGGATTTACCGTTGATGGTTATTTTCGCCTCTGCTTGAATCGCACGAAGTAATTGTTGCTGGTTCGTCAAATTTAAGTAATCCGTACAAACTAAATTGGGACCTTTGTAAAATGTTCTTCGGACTAATCCGTTATCTAAAATGATGTACTTTTCATTTTCGATAATTTTCGAATTTTCCGAATTGGGATAAACGAGATAATCCTTTTTTGGATCGGAATATTGGGCATGCAAGATATTTATGCAGCCAATGCAAAGTAAAATTAGGTAAATAGGTTTCATCTGTTTAAACAAATTTTCGATTGAAAGTAGGAAATAATTTTCTAATTTGATGTAAAATAATTTTTATGGAAGTAAATAGTGATGTTGAATTTTTAAAAGGGCCACGATCTAGATGGAAAGAATTTACCTTCTCTTTGGAAGTATTATTTCAGTTTATCAAAGGATTCCGAAATTTACATTTTATCGGCCCATGTATCACCATTTTTGGTTCTGCACGCTATCCAGCTGGACATGAATATTATGAATTGACAAAGGAAATGGCGAGTAGATTATCAAAACTAGGTTTTGCCATCATGACTGGTGGAGGGCCTGGTATCATGGAAGCAGCCAATAAAGGTGCTAAAAACGGCGGAGGATTGTCATTAGGATGCAATATCGAATTACCCTTTGAACAAAAGCCTAATCCGTTTTTAGATAAAATGGTGAATATCAAATACTTTTTCGTGCGGAAAGAATTACTACGCAAATATTCAACGGGCTTTGTAGTCATGCCAGGTGGCTTAGGGACTTTGGATGAGTTTTTTGAAGTAATTACCTTGATTCAAACGGGTAAAATCCAACATTTTCCTGTGGTAGTCATGGGCCTTGATCATTACGAAAAAATGATGGATTTTTTGGGCAAATTGGTGGATGAAAAAACAGTAGGCCCTTCTGATTACGACCATATTTTATTCACAGATGACATTGAAGAAGCTTTAAAGCATATTCAGTTTTACTCGAGTAAGAAGCGTTCTCTAACCAATTCAGCTCAAACTCCTATTTGGATTTTGGGTGAAAAGAAAATCTTTAAAAAGTAGGGAGAAAATCCCTACTCTGTCCAATTGTTTTCTCCCTTATATGGCATACAAGGTAAATATCTTCCAGGAACGGGGTCATAAACTAACACTTCCTTGCCAATTTTTTCAGAGGTAAAATAACCCATCAATACAAGGCTTTTTACTTTTCTGAAAAAGGTGATGGGTTCAGGTTTTTCGACCAATTCGATACCCCATAAATTGGGTGCGAAGTGTGGCGATTCTTTGTCCAATTGAACCAATATTTTTTCTTTATCATTTTTGTCGCAATTCATGAATTTTTTTCCAAATTGTTTTTCACACAACTCATCTAATTCTTCAATCCCTTCTGCGAATTCTTTTTGCTCATTTTCATTCATCACCTCTTTGACCATCTTATCGATAAATTGTGGAACACCGACTTCTTTCGCTCCGGGTGTTTTGGTTTTAGGACAAATCGTTTCCGCTATTTCTGCGATGGTATTGGCTTGGTGATTGTCGAAAAATACGGGTTTCCAAGAGAATTGGGCCTCTTCTTGACAAGAACTTAATAAACTCGAAATCGTTCCAACAGAAAGGCCGTAGCCTAAAAATAAACTGGTCTGACGAATATATTCTCTGCGATCCATCTTATAAATTTTTACGGTTTAGTTCATTGACAGCATGATCGACGGCTCTTGCTGTTAAAGCCATATAAGTAATGGATGGATTAACGCAGTTTGCAGAAGTCATGCAAGCGCCATCCGTGACAAAAACATTGGGTACTGAATGGACTTGATTGAATCCATTTAAAACAGATGTTTTAGGGTCTTTACCCATTCTTGCTGTCCCCATTTCATGAATCCCATTTCCCAATCCGCCTACATTATCAAACATTTCAATGTTTTTAAATCCAGCATTTTCCAACATTTCTGCGGCATCCGTTTTCATTTTCTTACGCATTTCCCATTCATTTTTTTTCAAACCTGCGTCAAAAACCAATTGTGGAATACCCCATTTGTCAACTTTGTCTTTGCTTAAACTTACTTGGTTTTCATGGTAAGGTAAAACCTCCCCAAATCCCATAAGTCCCATGCTCCAACCTCCAGGTTTCATTAAAGAATCTTTAAATTGCTCCCCAACGCCCACTTCTGAATTTCCTCTTCCCCAATCCGCTCTACTGGAATTAGCTCCTTGGTAATCGTAGCCCCTTAAAAAATCTGCATTTTTACTTTGATCATTGATGTTCACATATTTGGGAATAAAAATTCCCGTAGGCCTACGTCCTTTGTAAAATTGATCTTCCATGCCATCGAAAGTACCTAAGGCTCCTACATGATAATGATGATCCATTAAATTATGGCCCAATTCCCCACTATCATTTCCTAAACCATTGGGGAATCTACTTGATTTTGAGTTCAATAAAATTTGGGTACTTGCCAAGGTTGAAGCACATGAGAAAATGATTTTGGCAAAAAAATCGATTTCTTCATGGGTGGTGGCGTCCAAGATTTTTACTCCAATGGCTTTATTGGATTTTGGGTCCAAAATGATCGAATGCACCACGGAATTTGGGCGAATGGTAAAGTTACCTGTTCGGTTAGCTGCAGGTAAGGTCGCCGAATTGGAACTAAAATACGCACCATATGGACAACCACGGCTACATCTATTTCGGTTTTGACATTGACTTCTCCCTAAATCCAAATGCCATGGTTTGGCTTCTGTTAAATGTGCGACACGACCTATAGTGACATATCTGTTGTTTTGGTAATTGGATTGAATCTTTTCTTTGAAATGTTTTTCCAAACAATTCAATTCCATTGGAGGTAAGAATTCGCCATCTGGCAAATGGTCTAATCCCAATTTTTCACCGCTGACACCCACAAATTTTTCAACATAGGAATACCAAGGGGCGATATCTTTGTACCGAATGGGCCAATCCACAGCGATTCCTTCTCTGACATTTGCTTCAAAATCGTAGTTGGACCAACGATATACATGTTTACCCCAAGTCAAAGACCGCCCCCCCACATGATTCCCGCGAATCCAATCGAAACGCTGTTTTTCTTCATAAGGATTTTCTAAATCGTTGGTAAAAAAATGCTTGGTAGATTCTCCTACAAAACCGCTTCTAATCTGAATGTGATGCTTTGCCCGATCTTCAGTGCTTAGGGCTCCTCGATGCTCCATATCCCAAGCATCTTGCATCATGGTCGGATAATCATCAATGTGATTAACCATTCGGCCTTTTTCTAAAACGAGTGTTTTTAGTCCTTTTTCACAAAGTTCTTTGGCTGCCCAGCCGCCACTCATACCCGAGCCAATCACAATGGCATCATAGCGATTACTGGTATTTACATTGATATTTAATTTTGCCATTCTGTACGTAAGTCAAATAGGTTTTCTTTGGAAGTTTGAAAATAGAAAAATTAACTCTATAAACTATTCATCACTTACCAATTATTTTAATCTTTGAATCAATTTTTTTTACTTTTCTTTGTAAACTCAATTTTTCAAGATGTCATTGTTGGATTCAGAAGAGTCAACCTTATTTGTCGATGTGCTTTTGCCGCTGCCCATTCCAAGGCATTTTACCTATCGCGTTCCGAGGGTTTGGAATGAAAATATGCAGACTGGTATCCGTGTTGTTGTGCCTTTTGGAACTTCGAAAGTCTTGACTGGTTTAATTCTGGATATTCATACCCATCCACCAAAAAACTATCAAGCGAAATACCTATTGGAAGTTTTGGATGATAGTCCTTTGGTGACCATGGCGCAAATTAAATTGTTTCATTGGGTTGCAGAGTATTATTTGTGTTATCCAGGTGAAGTATTCCAAATCGCTTTGCCTGCTGGATTGAAAATATCAAGCCAATCCAAAGTTCAATTAAATCCTTCTTTTGATGACCAAGATTTGCTCAATGAAAAGGAAATACTTGTCCAACAAATGTTGGAAGAAAAAGGAGCTTTGGTTTATGATGAAATTGCCAAAATTGCCGATGTGAAAAGCCCTTATCACATCATTAAATCCATGGTGGGGAAAGGTGCAATTTTGATTTTTGATGAATTAAAAGATCGATACACCCCAAAAGTAATTCGGAAAATTCGACTTTGTCAGGAATGGCAAAGCAATGAAAAATTATTGGAGCTCATTAAGCTTCTGGAAGATAAACCCAAGCAAATCGCCATTTTGTTGCATTATTTGCGTTTTATTCCGGTTCTTCGTCAACCTGAATTGAATCAGAAAGGATTAGAGAAATCCAGCTTTTCAGAAGGAGAGTTATCGGAAAGTTCCTTGAAAACCCTGATAAAAAATCAAATTTTTGAATCTTTTGAAGTGATTATTTCCCGTTTTGGGTCGGATTCAGACGATTTTGAAGCCAAGACAGTTGAACTCAATACTCCTCAACAAAAGGCCTATCATTCCATCTTGCAGGAATTCCAACAAAAAGACGTCGTTCTGTTGCATGGCATTACCGGAAGTGGAAAAACAGAAATTTACATCAAATTGATCCAAGAAGCTTTAGCCAATGGGGATCAAGTCTTATATCTTTTGCCCGAAATTGCTTTAACTACCCAAATTGTCATCCGACTCAAGCGTATTTTTGGCGAGCAAGTGGGTATCTACCATTCGAAATTCTCCGATAATGAACGTGTGGAAGTTTGGAAATCGATTGTAGAAGGTAAGTATCCTTTCGTGGTGGGCGTTCGCTCATCCGTTTTTTTACCTTTTTCAAGCCTTGGTTTAATCATTGTGGATGAAGAACATGAATCTTCTTTTAAACAGCAAGATCCTGCACCTCGTTATCATGCGAGGGATGTAGCAATGGTGTTGGCCAAAAATCATGGAGCCAAAGTTCTATTGGGTTCTGCTACACCATCCATCGAAACCTATTATCAAGCTAAAGAAGGAAAATTTGGATTAGTCAAATTGAAAGAACGATTTGGAACTGCTCAATTGCCAAATATTGAACTCATTGATACAAAGTCGGCAGCGAAAATGAAACAAATGACGGGTGGATTTTCACTTGATTTATTAGAAGTTTTGAAAGGGAATTTTGCTAAAGGTCAACAGAGTTTATTGTTTCAAAATAGGAGGGGCTATTCGCCTTATTTGCAATGCCAAGATTGTGATTGGATTGCCACTTGTACCAATTGCGATGTTAGTTTAACCTATCATTCCAAAGATCAAGAATTACGTTGCCATTATTGTGGCTACAAAGAGGGTTTGTTGAGAAGATGCGCCGCTTGTGGAAGTACCCAATTGAAAACCATGGGTTATGGCACGGAAAAAATCGAAGAAGAATTGCAATTGCATCTTCCGGATGCCCGTATTGGCCGAATGGATTTGGATACTACACGTTCCAAAACCGCCTTTAATTCTTTGCTTTCAGAAATTCAATCCGGTAATATCGATGTCATCGTGGGAACTCAAATGGTGGCCAAAGGGCTGGATTTTGAGGGACTATCAACAGTTGCCATTTTTGATGCGGATAAGTCGGTCAATTTTCCGGACTTTCGAGCTCATGAACGAGCATTCCAGTTAATGACTCAAGTGGCGGGTAGGGCAGGAAGACGAGAAGAACAAGGACAGGTTTTCATTCAGACCAATCAACCAGGTCATCGAATTTTCGAATTTATCTTGAACAATGATTTTGAATCCTTGTACGATGAAGAAATCAAAGAAAGGGAAGGATATCATTATCCACCCTATAGTCGACTCATCAAAATAATCATTAAACACATAGAAGCTTCTGTGGTGGAACAGGCTGCTAAAGAAATGGGGCATAGGTTAAAAGCTACCTTTGGCCATGGCCGAGTACTCGGACCTGAAAGGCCCTTGATTGAGCGAGTACGCAATCAATTCGTCATGGAAATTTTGATCAAAATGGAAAAAGGCCTTGCTTTGGCCAAATTCAAAACTTTATTACGAGATGAATTGGACGAAATCAAAACCTCTAAAATTTTCAAAGGCGTCAGTGTGGTGTTGGACGTAGACCCGAATTGAGGTAATAGGTAATAGGTAATAGGTAAAAGGTAAAAGGTAATAGGTAATAGGTAAAAGGTAATAGGAAATAGTGCGAATTCAAAGTTGATATTCGTTTTGAACAAATAATCCATTCAGGTTAGACGGATGAAATAATCTTTGTGTCCCTTGTGTTAACACCAAGAGAAAAAAGAAAAAAGTTTTTTTGTTTCTTTTTTTTCAAAAAAAAGAAATACCATAGAAAAAGAATTAGCCAGCAAATTGCATTTTTGTCAAACGAATAAGGGATTAGCAAATACAAGTTCGCTTTTAAACATACGTTTAGAACAGAACCTAATAATAAATTCAACCCTTAATTCGCACTAATAGGAAACTTTAACTAAACACTAATAACTAAACACTAATAACTAAACACTAATACCTATTACCTATTACCTATTAATGCGTATTAAGGGTTGAAATTTCCAATTATTAATCTCTTAATTACCGCTTTTAGCTTCAATACTTCGCCAAGTCCAGTAACCGAGATCGGCGGACGCTATTTATTCTTTTCAGGTCTTATAAATGAATTTGCGGTTAATCCGACGAAAGATTTGAGCGAAGCGGTAGGCGGAGCTTTGACAATGCGCATGGGCGATGTGCGTCAGGGTCAAAGAAAATAGCCGAAAGCGTAGTGAAAATCGGTCAGCTTGCTGATTCGTCTTGGATTAACTTGCGACTAATAAGTTTTTTTGTTTCTTTTTTTTTCAAAAAAAGAAATGCCATAGAAAATGAATTAACCAGAAAATTGCATTGTTGGCCAGGAAAATTGTAATTAAATTTGATTTAGCCACAATTATTAGAAAAGATCCTGAATTTTAGTTTTTAACCCTTAATTCGCATTATTACCTTTTACCTATTACCTTTTACCTAAATCGCTATTTCCTTTTTTTTAGCACCGCTAATTCATGCGCGGTATCGTAATAACTTCTTAAATTGGACCAATCGAACGTATCAGCAATGCTTTCCACACGATTTCTTTGCATGATTCGATCTCTTTGAGATTGTTGCACAAATTTGAATAAGAAATTAGCCAATTGTTCTGCGGCTTCTTGATAAGTTTGCGATTTTCGGTTGACAACTCCCACGCCCCATTGTTCATAATCGTGCATGATTTGCATCATGTAATCACCAAAGCCGGAAAGGTCAGATGTAACCGTCGGTACACCACGCGCCATACATTCTAATGGTGTGTAGCCCCAAGGTTCATAATAACTTGGAAATACTCCTAAATGACAGCCTCTCACAAATTGTCCGTAATCTAAGCCAAACAATGGATTGGTTGAAACAATGAAATCAGGGTGATACACGATTTTTACCTTGTCGTCTGCATTGTTCAATAGATTTGTACGATGCAAATTACGGATGATGTCATCTTCTTGTTTTAATAAATGAGTGACCACTTTTGGCCTGTTTTGCGACTTCCATGTTTGAACGGTCCTACGTAAACGTAATCTCCAATATTCATCCACAAATTGGTTCAAATCAGGCAATTGCATATCGTTGGAAGCAGCGGAGGCTTGAAATAATTTATCTCCTACTGTCTTTTCAATGGAATGGCAATTTTCTCTAATTTCGTCCAGCACTGCTCTAGAATGAAGCACTTCTGGGTCAATGGAATGGTAAGGCTGTTTGGTAATGAAAAACATAATGATGGTTTTCTTACTACCAGCCTCTTTCATTTTCCGATTCAGAATTTCCAGGGCATCCAAAGTCATGTCATACCCTTTGTTGGAATATTCAAATCTGCCCGATGTAAATAGATACAAGGTTTGTTCCAAATCGAAAGGTTGATTAGGGAAAAAATGCCCCATAACGAAATCGGAAATGCTTTCTTTGTATTTCGAATGTAAATTTTGATGCTCATGCAAGGCCGCAAATCGTTGAATATTCAAACCATTGGGCAAAATAATCTCTGGAATTCTACCCAGGAAATATTGACATTCCTTGGCTGTGATATCGGAGACAGTTGTTAAGACATCTGCTTTTTGGGCAGCTAATCTTTCAAAAGTAGCTTGCGCTTCGATTCCATAATGTTTGGCTTCTTTGGCCCAATCGAAAGTGTCAATGACATCATAAAAATTGGGAATATTACCTGCCAAATAGCGACCCAGCATGGTGGCATGCGTGGTAAAAACCGTTGAAATTTTAACTTTGCTTTTCTTTAAATCAGGTAAACATGTGGAGGCCATCCATTCATGAAAATGGACAATCACATCTTTCTTGTTATTTACCTCAATCGCAAACTGGGTTAAAAACAACCGGATTAATTCTCCCAAAGCAATGGTTTGTGAAACTAAATCTTCTGCACCTAAGGTAGAAATTTTATGATCAAGCCATAATCGGCCTTTAATGGCATCTACTTGTTCGTAAATGCTTTTAATATCAAATAATACAATTTTGGGTTTTCCTGTAATCAACCAGTTTCCATAATGGACTTCATAACCTTGCTCACGCATCCAGAGAATCGCTTTTCCAAGTGGAGTGTCATCTGTAACATTCAAGGATTCAAATTCTGCGGCTGCCGTTTGAGTCACATAAGGGCCTAATAACAAATAATCATCTCCCCATTTTTCCACCATCGATGGAACCTTGGTTCGAATGACGGTGTAAATTCCTCCCACTTGGTTACAGGCCTCCCAAGCAACTTCAATTAGAAATTTGCTCTTTTCCGTGGATTTTTTGGTCGTTTTTTCTTTAATCATTGCACAAACACTTAAGACATGTAGGATTTACTTTCGATTACTTGGGTAACTCCATTTTTCGTAATAGTGAAATTAAAACCTTTTTGGATAGAATACGCACCATATTCTCCTTTTTTATTGATTGCTAAGTATCCAACTTGAAAATCTTGGTATTTATACCTTTTGACAATACGTATCACGGCTTCTTCGCAAGCTTGTTGAGGAGATTTTCCTTGTCGCATAAATTCAACGATTAAAAAAGAGCCTAAGGTTTTCATGACAAATTCGCCCAAACCTGTTGCACACGCTCCACCAACTTCATCATCACAAAATACGGCTCCTCCGATGATGGGTGAATCTCCAACTCTTCCGTGCATTTTAAAGGCAAGACCACTGGTTGTACAAGCCCCTGCAATTTCTCCATTTTTACCTATACCCAATAAGCCGATGGTATCGTGTCGCTCAATATTGATTTTGGGTTCGTATTTCGATTCTTTTTTCCATTCTTCCCAAGCGTTTTTGGCTTTTTCCGTTAATAGATTTTCATGTGGAAATCCTTGAGAAATGGCAAATTGATAGGCTCCTTTTCCTGACAGCATCACATGGGGTGTTTTTTCCATCACGGCTCTTGCCACCGATATGGGATGCATGATGTTTTCCATAAAGGTCACGGAACCAGCATTGCCTTTGTGATCCATAATACAAGCATCCAAAGTCACATGTCCATCGCGATCAGGGTATCCACCATATCCAACAGAGGTGTCGTTTGGATCAGCTTCTGGAATACGTGCACCCGCTTCAACTCCGTCCAAGGCCAAACCCGTTTGCATTAATTTTTCATAACCAGCAATGGTCGCTTTTTCGTTTTTCCAAGTGGCAATGATGAAAGGTTCCGAGGCTTTTGTTGATTCTGATTTCAAAGTTGTACTAGCTCCGAGAAGTCCAGCAGTTTGGATAAACGTTCTTCTTTTCATAAATAATTCAATTAGATTATAACAGATTGTTTGCTGATTAAAGTGTAAATGTGTAAAATTGTCTTTTTAAAGTAAAAAAAAATCTTTGAAATTTTACTTTTTATCGACTTTTTCAACAATTATGAAACTAATTAAGCTTATTTTCCCCCTATTTCTGGTTGGAGCATGGACTTATGCACTAAATTCCAACTTCGGGACCATACCTCCACTCGGCAAACTTTTAAGTCCTTTTCATGGTTTTTGGCAAAATGCAGAAGGCCCCGAGGCGTCAGAACAGAGCGAGGAATCCTTGCAAATTCCAGGACTTCACAAACCTGTTCAAGTTTTCTACGATGAAATGGCCATTCCCCATGTTTTTGCAACGGATGACCATGATTTATTTTTAGCTCAAGGTTATTTAACGGCCAAAGATCGTTTGTGGCAAATGGAATTTCAAACGCATTTCGCTGCAGGCCGAATTTCTGAAATCGTTGGAGAAAAAGGCCTTGCTTCTGATCAGTTCCAAAGAAGAATGGGAGCGGTTTATGGAGCGGAAAAAGCTTTAGAAGGGATGATGGCAGATCCTCAGTCGAATTTGGCATTGGATTCTTATACAGAAGGGGTAAATGCCTATATTAATTCATTGTCAGATAGAACCCTGCCTTTGGAATATAAATTATTGAATTATCAACCTGAACCTTGGGCTCCTATCAAAAGTGCCTTGTTCTTGAAAAACATGTCGTTTGTTCTAGCATCTGGAACGGATGATTTGAAAATGACCAATATTGTTCGTCAATATGGCAAGGAAGTAGCAGAAAATTTATTTCCGAATTATCCTTTTGAAGAAAGTCCCATCATTCCTACAGGATCTCCCATCGATTTTAAACCAGTCCCTGTTCCTGCTGCTCCGAAGGATTTCATAGGTTTAGGCAGTTCCATGCAAACTCCTGAAAAAGATCCCAACATCGGTTCAAATAACTGGGCAGTTTCGGGTAACAAAACGGTTTCAGGTCTGCCAATTTTAGCGAATGACCCACATTTGACATTATCGCTACCTTCTATTTGGTATCAAATGCAATTGGTTGCACCAGGAGTAAATGTGTATGGTTCTACCATGCCAGGCGCTCCGAACGTGATTGGAGGTTTCAATAAAAATATTGCTTGGGGAGTAACCAATGTGGGTTCGGATGTATTGGATTGGTATCAAATTAAATTCAAAGATGCTTCCAAAAAAGAATATTGGCATGATGGAAAATGGAAAAAAACGACCATGCGAATAGAGAAATTTCAAATTAGAGGTAAAAAAGAAATGGTAGATACCATCTTTTTCACTCACCATGGTCCTGTTGTTTATTTGAGTCATGAAAAACCATTCAAATCAAACATTCCTATTGGGCATGCTTTAAAGTGGATTGCACATGAAAAATCTCAAGAATTATCGGCTTTTTATCGTTTAAATAGAGCCCAAAATTACAACGATTACAAAGAGGCTTTAACCTATTACGCAGCTCCTGCTCAAAACTTTGTATTTGCTAGTAATCAAGGGGATATTGCTTTATGGGTCAACGGCCGTTTTCCTTTGAAGTCGAAATTGCAAGGCAAATATTTGATGGATGGAACAGATGCTGGGGCGGATTGGCAAGGGTATATTCCTCAAGCTCATAATCCGCACGTATTGAATCCCGTTCGGCAATTTGTTAGCTCGGCTAATCAATTTTCCACGGATCCATCTTATCCCTATTATTTAGGTTGGCAATATGCACCTTCTGAACGAGGAAGAAGAATCAACGAACGCTTAGAAGGTATGAGCAAAGTTACCATTGATTCTTTAAGAGGTTTGCAAAATGATGTTTTCAATATACGCGCCCGCCGGATGTTGCCTTTGCTTTTGGCACAAGTAAAAAACCCAACAGCTAAACAACAAAAAGTGATTCAAGAATTGAAGCAATGGAATTTGCAAAACGCACCTAATTTGATTGCCCCAACCATTTTTGAAAATTGGGTCATTACCTTGCAGTCCGCACTTTGGGACGATGAATTTAATCAGGATGAAAATGTTCCAATGAACAAACCTTCGGTTGATCGCACCTTGAAAATGTTGATTGAAGAGCCCAATGCGGTTTGGTGGGACAATGTGCATACAAAAAACAAAAAAGAGCTTATTTCGGATATCATTAGCCTTTCCCTTCAAGCCAATATCGATTCTTTGGAAAAACAACATGGTCCGATGAGTCAAGAAACTTGGGCATGGTACAAACACAAACAAACAGGCGTACGCCACTTAATTCCAGGAATGGATGCTTTGAGTCGTTTGAATATTCCGATCGGTGGTGGTGGTACAATTGTCAACGCAACAACCATGAAAACCGGTCCTTCTTGGCGATTGGTGGTGGAATTGTCCAAAATGGGCACACCAAAAGGTTATGGTGTATATCCAGGAGGACAATCAGGAAATCCGGGAAGTAACCATTATGATGACTTAATTGATACTTGGGCGAAAGGTGAATTGAAACCATTGTTGTACATGGAGTCGCCTACACAACGCACCAATCGTATCCGTAAAAAAATAACATTAGACGTGAAGTAAGATGAAAAAAGAATTATCAAGTGCTAATAAATTAGTTTTGGTTCTCATTATGGTCATAGTGGGAGCTTTGGTGGAAAATTATTTTCCATGGTATTCCATGGGAATCGCTTTCGGAATTTTGTCCTATATTTTTGCCTTGAATGGGAAGTCGGCTTTTTGGATTGGCTTACTCTCAGGCTTTATTTTATGGGCTCTTGGTGCTTATTGGGTCGATTTACAACACCCCAGTACCTTGCCCGGCAGAATGGCTCAAATATTGCCTTTAGGAGGCAAAGTGTGGGTTTTAATGCTCGTTACAGGAGTTTTCGGAGGCTTAACTGGAGGAATTTGGTCATTTTTAGGAGCAAAATTACGCTTCTAATTTCAAATTTTTTAGGACAACTCATTCATTCATACTATCTTTGCCGCAATTCAATTAAACATTAATATACGTGAAAAATTTACCTTTAATTTGGTGTGCCGTTTTAACCTTAGTGGTTGGATTTTTATTATTTAAGCAAAATGGAAGTAGTTCAACAGGATTAGGAACTACCACAGCAGACGGAAAAAGAATCGTTTTTGTTAATTCTGATTCATTATTGAATAATTATCAATTCTACAAAGACGCTCAAAAAGAATTTGAAAACAAAGGATATCGTCTTCAAGTTGATTTAGGTCAACGTGAAAGAACACTTCAAGGAGAGCTTCAAGCGATTCAACAAAGAGCCAACGCAATGACTCAAGCAGAATTACAAGCTGCCGATATGACTTTGAAGAAAAAAGGTGCTGAATTGCAACAATACAGCCAACAAAAACAAGCTGAGCTAGGTCAAGAGCAAGCTAAGAAAAACGAAGAGTTGTACAACAATATTCGTAATTACATTGCTAAAGTTAATAAAACCAACAAATACGAATTCGTTTTAGGTTATTCTAAAATTGGTGGCGGTATTTTATTCGCTGATGAATCAGTAGATGTGACTCAAAAATTAATTGAAGGTTTAAATAAAGAATACGCAGCTACGAAAGACGCTAAATAATTTTTATCCTTTTTAGAAAGCCACGCAGTTATTATTTCTGTGTGGCTTTTTTATTTAACGAAATGGCAAAAGAAAAAATTCAAAAAAAGGTTGAAATTCAAAATAGGCGAGCCTCTTTTGAATACCAGTTTTTGGAAACTTTTACGGCAGGACTTGTTTTGCAAGGGACTGAAATTAAATCGATTCGTCAAGGAAAAGCGAATTTGACAGATGCTTATTGCCTTTTTTTTCAAGATGAATTGTACGTCAGGAATATGCATATTTCCACCTACGAAGAAGGGACGCATTATAACCATGAACCACTGAAAGATCGTAAATTGCTGCTCTCTAAAAGGGAACTCAAAAAGCTGATCAAAGAGCTAAAAAATGTCGGTTTAACCATCATTCCTACTCGTTTATTTATTTCCGACAAGGGCTACGCTAAATTAAACATTGCCTTGGCCAAGGGTAAAAAGACTTTCGACAAACGCGATGATATCAAAGAAAAGGATATTAAGCGTGATTTGGAGAGAAGCTTGTGAGATAGAAGGTAATAGGTAAAAGGTAATAGGTAATAGGAGGCTTCGACAGACTCAGTCACCGAAATTTGTTTATCCTTCTCATGGAATATGCCAATATGGAAATGAAAGTTTTGATATTGGTGATAAACAGATGAATTTTTGGGATAGAATTTTCAATAAACAAAAAAGTGATATCTAAAATGGATAAAATTCGTTGTGCTTGGGCAGGAAATGATCTTTTATATCAAAAATACCATGACGAAGAATGGGGAAGGCCAGAACATGATGAACAAAAATTGTTTGAATTGTTGATTTTGGAAGGTTTTCAAGCTGGTTTGAGTTGGATAACTATTTTAAGAAAACGAGAAGATTTTAGGTCCTGCTTTGACGAATTCGATTACCGTAAACTTGCTGCTTGGGATAATCATCAATTGGAGGCATGTATGCTTAATCCCAAAATCATTCGAAATCGATTGAAGATAAATGCGGTAAAAACGAATGCGCAGGCATTTATGAAGATTCAAGGACAATTTGGAAGTTTTGATCAATACATTTGGTCTTTTGTCGATTTTCAACCTATAAAAAATCATTTTAATCATCATCGTGAATTACCCGCTGCCACCGAATTGTCGATTGAAATTAGTCGATCTTTAAAGAAAGCAGGTTTTAAGTTCATTGGCCCTACCATAGTGTATGCCTTCATGCAAGCTTCCGGAATGGTGAATGATCACGTTAAAGATTGTTTTTGCTATTAATTATTAGTGATTAGTTGTTATTTATTAGTGTTTAGTTAATAATGCGAATCAAGGGTTAAAAACATGTAAAAGGCTGGAATTTAGCTTTGATTCTCTATTTCACTACAAAAATTCAATTTATTGGTCCTTTCATTTTCCATGGCATTTCTTTTTTTGCAAAAAAAGAAACAAAAAAACTTAATTTCTGCAAGTTAATCCAAGACGAATCAGTCTAGCGACTGATCGATTTTCACTTCGCTATCGGCTTTTTTCTTTGACCCTGACGCACATCTCCCATGCGCATTGTCAAAGCTCCGCCTACCGCTTCGTTCAAATCTTTCGTCGGATTAACCGCAAGTTCATTTATAAGTCCTTTAAAGAATAAATAGTGTTAGCTGAGATCGGTTACTGAGCCTGTCGAAGGATGGAAGCCAAAAGCGGTATGAGAAGTAAAAATAGATATTTTAACCCTTGATTCGCATTATTAGTTATTAGTGTTTAGGTATTAGTGATTAGTTTATAATGAATTTTGTCTTCTTCGAAGAGAATATTCTAATGGCTAATAAATATAACTAATCACTAATAACTAATAACTATTCTCACATCTCAAAAATCCGCTTCTTCCAATTCAAAAATCTCTTCTACTGCTTTTGAAAAAAATTTGGCAATTTTCAATGCTAAGATTGTTGAGGGAACATATTTGTTGGCCTCCAAGGCATTGATGGTTTGCCGACTTACTTGCACCTCTTGTGCCAAATACTCTTGAGTAATATCCATGATTGCTCTTTCTATTCGGATTCTATTCTTCATTGGATAATTTAATTTTGAGTTTATAAGCTTGGAAGACGATGATGTATATGGGTAAAAGCGAGAAAAATGAAAGTCCAAAGTATTGCCAGTAAGTTCCATTGTATAAAAATAGCTCCATGCTTATTTGTAAACCTATTTGACTTATAATAGCAATCATCATGGATCTTAACCGGATGTTGTTGAGCATTTCATCCTCTATTTTTTCTTTAGCGAAAGTAATAAAATAGAATCCTATAAGTCTAGATATGATTATGATTTCTTGTTCCAAATCATTTTCAATTAAAGTAAACCATTTGCCTTCATCATATATGACAGGAATTGTAAGGTTAAATGAAAATCTTAAAGGACTATCAGATGGTAACTCTGGCATCATGAGGGAGAAGCCAGCTAAGACAATTCCGATGTAAATAAAATAGCGAGGTAATAAAAAGTGTGTTTTCATAGTGATTGTATGTTTTGTTTGACCAAATGTAAAGTATGTATTTCTAAATGTAAAATTTATTTTACATTATTTTTTTAATTGTGTCACTTTTTCATTTAGGATTTTATCATCTTCTTGATAAAAAAGGCCTCTATGTGTTTAATTCATAAAAAAATGCTAGCTTTGGAGTTAATCTGAAGGTTTATAAAATATCAATCCATGAATTCGAGGGTAGTAATCATCCCCACTTATAACGAAATAGAAAATATTCAAGCAATCATTGAAAAAGTGATGAGCTTGGAACCTGTATTTGATATTTTGATTGTCGATGATGGCTCACCAGATGGAACCGCAAAGGTAGTTAAAACCTTGCAGGGGCAATTTGCTGATCGAATTCATTTACTGGAACGTCAAGGAAAATTAGGTTTAGGAACTGCCTATATCACAGGTTTTCATTTTTGTTTGGAAAAAGGTTACGATTACATCTTTGAGATGGATGCGGATTTTTCCCATAATCCAGATGATTTGATTAAACTCTATCAATCATGTTCTGAACATGGAACTGACATGGCGATTGGATCAAGATATATCAATGGTGTGAATGTCGTTAATTGGCCGATTGGCCGAGTTCTTATGTCCTATTTTGCTGGATATTATGTTCGTTTTATAACAGGTATGCATATTCAAGATACGACTGCTGGTTTTGTTTGTTATCGAAGAAAAGTTTTGGAGACAATTCCTTTGGATCAAATTAAGTTTATTGGCTATGCTTTTCAAGTTGAGATGAAATTTACCGCTTGGAAATATGGTTTTAAGTTGACGGAAGTACCGATCATTTTCACCGATCGCACCAAAGGAGAAAGTAAAATGTCGGCAAATATTTTTAAAGAAGCTATTTTTGGTGTTATCCAATTAAAAATAAGCAGTTTGTTTAAAAGATATCAATCGAATTAATGAGCTACGAGGTAATCAAATCTTTGCACATCATTTTCGTAGTAAGTTGGTTTGCTGGCTTATTTTATCTACCACGCCTTTTGGTTTATCATGTGGAGGCACAAGATAAGGACGAAATCGAGAAAATTATTTTAAGTAAGCAATTTGAGAAAATGGAAAAATTGCTTTTCAATGCGATCATGATTCCTGCGATGTTCTTGACATGGATAACTGGGCTAACACTTATTTACCTGACTTGGTGGAATGGATTTGGTCAACATACTTGGTTGCATCTAAAACTAGCCTTTGTTGTAGTCATTACCATTTATCATTTCTATTGTCGACATATTATTCTTCAGTTTAAGAATCAAAAATTCATCTTTTCTGGCCCAAGCTTGCGTTTGTTCAATGAAATAGCCACCATTCTTTTGGTAGCCGTGGTCTTCTTAGTTGTCAACAAAAACGCCATCGATTGGATGTACGGCTTATTGGGATTTGCTTTATTTGCCATTTTCATCATGTTGGCTGTCAAATTGGTAAAGAAGCTGAAATCCTAAATATTTCTGTAATCCCAGTTTAATTATTTTATCTTTGTACCCAAGTAAGGGTGTACGCGCTTTTCATAGAGCGATTACTTAATAGGGAATTCGGTTGAAGCCGAGACTGTCCCCGCAACTGTAAGTTTCTTTAACACTTTTCATTGTTGTCACTGGCCTTGGCTGGGAAGACGAAAAGGAATGGAAACGAGTCAGGAGACCTGCCTTTATTTATTCTTGATTTCGAATTACGGAGGATGAATCGAGATTGAGCGTTCGATTGCTTTTCATTTTATTAGCCTTTTTAGGCATTTTTATGTTGAATTTTTCTTTGTCACGAACACTAGTTGGTGTTTGTGCACTTTTTAGTTGCTTTTCTGTTTCCGGACAAGAAGTAATTTCCCTACCTACCTTACAAGAAGTCGAAATATCTGCTCCCAAATATCCGCAAAAACTGAGTCGGTCTGGCAAGGTAGTCACGGTCATTTCCAATGAACAAATTCAGATGGCATTAGGGAAGAATTTGGGCGAATTATTGCAAGAACAAGCGGGTATTTCAATTGTTGGTTCCCGAAGTGCTGCCGGGACCAATCAAGAAGTATATGTGCGGGGTGCCAATACGGGCCACGTATTGGTATTGATGGATGGGTTTCCTTTGAATGATCCTTCCCACATTTCTCAAGTTTGGGATTGGAATTTGGTGAGTTTGTCGTCTTTGGAACGAATTGAGATTTTGAAAGGAGGGCAATCGACTCTTTATGGATCAGATGCCATGGCAGCAGTGATCAATTTGGTTAGTAAAAAAATGGATGTAGAACATTTACAAACTCATCTTAATTTACAGGCTGGTGGTTTTGGTACTTATTCGCCGCAAGTTCAGTTGTTAGGGAAATTTAAGAAAATCCAATGGAAAGTATTAGCCAAAGATTATATCAGCAATGGTTTTTCTGCTGCAGAAGTAAAGGGTGGAGAAAACGATGGATTTCGACAACAAAATGTTGATCTGCAATTATCAAGTCCTGTCGGAAAAAAATCTTGGTTGGATTTGGCTTATCAAGTACAAAATTATCGCGGCAATTTAGATGCGGGTCCATTTACGGATGAATTGGATTATACTTCTAAGGTGAATTCATCATCCTTTAGATTTCAATTTCAGCATAAATTAGGTCATGCCGACATCTACTTACGTGGATTTACGGATGTGATTCATCGGATATTTAAGAATGATTCGACTTATGTTTCAAAAGATGCCTTTTCAAGCTATTATGAATCTCATTATCAAGGGTTTAGTAAAGGTGTGGAGTTATATTCTAAGATTTCTTTTGGAGCTCATTCTTTGATGATTTTGGGTGGTGAATGGAGAAATCAATCCACTCAACAGACGGATTTTTCCATCAGCTCTTATGGTCGGTACGATTCACCGGAGATCAATGAATCATTGGCTAATCAGTCGATTTTGGCTTTTTACGCTACTTTTCAACAAAATTGGACCGAGCGAATAGGTTTGGAATTGGGTTCGCGATGGAATCACCAATCTACATTCGGGAATTTCACGACTCTCAATATAAATCCTTATTGGATGCCTCATAAAAAGCTAAAGATTTTTGCTAATGTAAGTACTGGATTTAAGGTTCCTTCGCTCTACCAATTATTCTCACCTTATGGAAATGTAGCATTGGTTCCTGAAAAGGGAGCTACGTATGAAATGGGTTGGGAGAATCGATTTTCTTTTTGGAAGTATCGAATAGTCCTTTTCGACAATCAAGTCAAAGATGGAATTGTATTTCAATCGATGGATACTGATCCATTTGGGAAATATGTGAATGTCTCCAAACAAAATACCCAAGGCCTAGAAGCTGAAATTTCCTTTCAATCGACAAAGTGGTCGAGTCAAATGAATTATACTTATTTGACAGGTACGGTATCGTCTAACATTGGAGGCAAGGATAGTACGTATTCTTCATTAATTAGACGGCCTAAAAATACCATTACTTGGAATGTTACTTATGCTTTCCATGAAAAATGGAAATTGTCGATGATGAATCAATGGTTGGACTCTCGAACAGACTATGTCTATGATGAGCAAGTGTATACGGTGGTAGCTAAACAATTGGAGGCTTATTATTGGATGGATTTACAAGCATTTTATCAAGCAAGTAAAAATGTACAAATAGGGGTGGTTTTGAAAAATGTTTGGAATCAAAAAATAGCGGAATTGTATGGGTATAATGGTCAGATGAGAAATACGCAGGTTAATTTAAGCATCCGTTTTTAGTTTCATAAAAAATATTTACTTTTGAAAGTAAATAACCATCATATTCAACGCTCTTAAACTTATTTAATGTATCGGTCTTTTATTATTATTTTCTTAAGTATAGCTTTATTCAGTTTTATTGACCCAATTGACCGATTTCCGACGCCACCTGAAAGTAAAATTTCTTTGTTTTACATTCAACGAAGTACCAATGCCAATGCCGTCATTTATGATGCCAATTTACTTCCAGATAAAAAATTAAATCCCAAAAATCCAGTTCATACGTATTGGTTGAGATATGGAGAAAAAGGTCAAAAAGAGGAATTGACAGCCATTCAACGAACACTTGCCTATGGACTTTATACGAATCCGATCTTGAATGAACCTGAGGCTTATGAAGGCTATTTTTTGGCATATCGTAAACGTAAATTTGTAGTAAAATTAGATTCCAAAGGAAATCCAATTGCCTTATTTCCTATAAATGGGAAATTGCAAATATTGAAAAAAGTCTTTGTTAGTGTGAATGAGGAGAAATTTATGCCCTCTGTTTATTATATCGAACTCTTTGGAAAGGATCCTGTGTCAGGTAAAGATGTTTATGAGAAGTTTAAACCTTAGCGGAAGATAGAAAATAGAAAATAGAAAAGAGGAAAGAGAAAAGAGGAAAGAGGAAAATGACGAATTTCCATCCATTCCACACAAAAAAATGCCATTCCCTATTCCCTAATTTTCTTATATCGCTTTTTTCTCTCCTCTCTTGTAAAGCATATATGCTTGTTTTATCCAAAAAAATAATTATATTTGCATCGGAAAAAATAGAAAAGAAGAGGGGTTTTTAATCCCTCTTTTTGTTTTCAAAAGAAATTACATGAGTGATATAGCTGAAAAAATTAAGAATTGGGTGTTGGAGTACATTGGAGCAGGCCCAATATTTTTAGTTGATTTTCAATTTGTTCCTGGTACAAAAAGGACCTTATTAACCATTTTGGTGGATACATTGGAAGGTGTTTCCATCGATGAATGTGCCTTGTTAAGCAGGAAATTGGCTCATTTTATTGAAGAGAACGAATTAATTCCAGATGCCTTTAATTTAGAAGTATCATCGCCCGGGCTTGATTTTCCATTGACTCAGGGTTGGCAATTTCAAAAGAACATTGGCAGATTAGTAAAAGTTTGGATGAAGAAATCAGACGCAGTAGAAGGTACGTTGTTGTCTTATACGGCTGATTCCATTGAAGTATTAACGGAGAAAACGGTGAAACATCGCAAGGTGATAGCCAAGGAAAGTTCTCATTTTACTTTAACGGATGTTGATAAAATAAAAGTACAAGTGTCATTTTAATAAAAAATAATAAAAAATTAGCAATGAACAGTGTTGAATTAATTTCGTCATTTGCAGAGTTTGCTCGGGATAAAAATATCGACAAACCGACGATGATTTCGGTATTGGAAGAGGTTTTTCGTACCATGATTCGTAAGAAATTCGGTTCCGATGAAAACTTTAATGTGATTGTAAATCCAGAAAGTGGCGACTTAGAAATGTGGCGTACACGTGAAATCGTTGATGACAATTCAGAAGATATTTGGGATTTTGATAAAATACCTTTGGCTGAAGCGAAATTGATTGAGCCAGATTTTGAAATAGGTGAAGAGGTTGCTGAATTAATTAAATTAGAAGATTTCGGTCGTCGCGTGGTTCAAACGGCTCGTCAAACATTGATTCAAAAGATCAAGGATTTAGAAAAAGAGAGTTTGTATGAGAAATACAAGGATTTGGTTGGGGAATTAGTGTCTGCTGAAGTATACCAAATTTTGGGTCGTGAGTTGATTTTGATTGATAATGATGATAATGAATTGATTTTGCCAAAACCTGAAATGATTCCCAAAGATCGTTTCAAGAAAGGTGATACCATTAAATCAATTATTCATAAGGTAGAGATGTCGAATGGTACTCCGCGTATTATTATGTCACGTATTTCTCCTGTATTTTTAGAGCGTTTGTTTGAGCAAGAGATTCCGGAAATTTATGATGGTACCATTACCATTCGTAAAATTGTTCGTGAACCAGGTGAGCGTGCTAAAATTGCGGTGGAATCTTATGATGACAGAATTGATCCGGTAGGTGCTTGTGTAGGTATGAAAGGATCACGTATTCATGGCATTGTTCGTGAATTGCAAAATGAGAACATTGACGTGATTAATTACACGGATAATTTGGAGCTTTTGGTGAATCGTACTTTGAGTCCAGCGAAATTGAATTCCATGAAAATTGACAAAGAGCGCAAGCGAATTTCAGTTTACTTGAATTCTGATCAAGTTTCTATGGCGATTGGTCGTGGAGGTCAAAACATCAAATTGGCAGGTAAATTAGTTGGTTATGAAATTGATGTATTCAGAGATGTTCCGAAAGAGGAATTAGACGATGAAGATGTAGAATTAGTAGAATTTTCTGATGACATCGATGCATGGATTTTAGAGGAATTACATAAAATTGGTTTAGATACAGCTAAGCAAGTTTTAGCTCTTTCTAAAGAAGAATTGGAGCGCAGAACGGAATTAGAAGAAGGTACCATTGATGAAATCATGGCTATCTTACGTTCAGAGTTCGAGTAATGTTATTGAGTGAATTAAGAGTTTATTAGTTAAAACATATAGTATTTAGTAAAATTTATGGCAGAAGAAAAGACAATGCGATTGAGCCTTGTAGCAAAGCAAATTAATGTAGGAACGTCTACGATTCTACAATTTCTTTCTGCTAAAGGTCACAAAATTGACAATAACCCCAACGCCAAATTAAACTTTGAGCAGTTGACTTTATTGGCTAAAGAATATCATGCAGAGCATATTCTTGAGGCAGGTGAAGCACCTAAAAAAGTAGAGGAAGTAGCTGAGGTTATTGCTCCAACTCCTGTGTCAATTCCAGAACCCGTAGCTGAGGTAATTGCTCCTAAACCTGAGCCAATTCCAGAACCTTTACCTGAACCTTTACCTGTTCAAGAACCTGTCAAGGTGGTTGAAAACATCGTTGAGGAAAAACCGGAAGTGATAGAAACTCCCAAGTTGGAAGAAAAGGTTATTGAAAAGGAAGAACCTAAACAAGTAGGTTTAAAGATTTTAGGCAAAATTGATTTGGATAAAAAGGGTAATCCCGTTCGTCCGAAACCAGAGCCTGTGGTTGAGAAAGTAGAGCCAAAGTCGGAAGCTCCTAAAATAGAAACTCCTATTGAGGAAAAAGCACCAGAACCCGTTGCTGTTGCACCCAAAGTGGAAGAAGTAATCGCTCCCGTTGTTCCTGAAGAAATTCAGTTGATCGAGGCTAGAGGGGAAACATTGAAAGGTTTAACCGTATTAGGTAAAATTGAATTACCTGTTGCAAATGACCGTTCAAACAATAATAACAAGCATAAGCGTAAAAGAATTATTAAGGATGAGAAGAAACCGGCTCCTAACACAGACCAGGCGAATCGTCCAAATAATCCTGCCAACAATAATTCAGGTTCTCAAGACCCGAATAAAAAGAAAGATTTCACTAAAAAACCTGGTGGAAATCAAGGTGGAAATCAACAAAATGCAAAGGTTCAACCAAAAGAAGAATTATCTGATAAAGATATTCAAGAGCAAATCAAGGCTACTATGGCCCGTTTGCAAGGTGCAACCAATAAGCAAAGTTTTGGAGCTGATAAACGTAAATTAAAACGTAGAGAAAGAGCAGAGGCGGAAGAAGCTCGTCAATTGGCGGAGGATGAAGGCGCTAAAGTTTTAAAAGTAACTGAATTTATTTCTGCGAGTGATTTGGCTTCTTTGATGGATGTGTCTGTCAATGAGGTAATCTCCACTTGTATGAGTTTAGGTATGTTCGTTTCCATCAACCAACGTTTGGATGCAGAAGCGATTACCATTATTGCGGATGAATTTGGTTTTGAAGTAAGTTTTGTTTCTGCTGAAGAAGAAATTGATGCGGTAGAAGTAGAAGTAGAAGATGATCCAGCCGATTTAGTTCCAAGAGCACCGATTGTTACCATCATGGGTCAAGTTGACCACGGTAAAACCTCTTTGTTGGATTATATCCGCCGTGCCAAAGTAGCGGCAGGTGAAGCTGGTGGTATCACGCAGCACATTGGTGCATATTCCGTACAAACGGATTCTGGTAAAAAAGTAACCTTCTTAGATACTCCTGGTCACGAAGCATTTACTGCGATGCGTGCAAGGGGCGCTAAAGTGACAGACGTTGTAATCATTGTTATTGCAGCGGATGACTCCGTAATGCCACAAACCAAAGAAGCAATTAATCATGCGATGGTTGCTGGTGTTCCCATCATCTTTGCTTTCTCAAAAGTAGATAAGGATGGTGCCAATACGGATAAAGTAAGAGAAGAATTGGCTGGTATGAACATGTTGGTGGAAGATTGGGGTGGTAAATACCAATCTCAAGAAATTTCTTCTAAATCAGGACTTGGGGTTAACGATTTGTTGGAAAAAGTTTTGTTAGAAGCTGAATTATTAGAATTAACAGCTAATCCAAACAAAAAAGCGGTAGGTTCAGTGATTGAAGCAGAATTAGATAAAGGTAGAGGTTATGTTACTACATTATTGATTCAAGCGGGAACTTTACATGTAGGGGATATGATGTTAGCGGGTGATAATTACGGTCGTGTGAAAGCGATGTTTGATCACCATGGAAATAAAATTAAAAAAGCGGGTCCATCTACTCCAGTTCAAGTATTGGGATTAAATGGTGCTCCACAAGCGGGGGATAAATTGATTTGCTTGGAAAACGAGCGTGAAGCAAGAGAGATTGCCAACAAACGTGAGCAAATTTTACGTGAACAATCTTTACGTACCCGTAAACACATTACATTAGAAGAAATTGGCCGTAGAAAGGCGATTGGTACTTTCCGTGAGTTGAACGTTATTGTAAAAGGTGACGTGGACGGTTCAGTAGAGGCCTTGTCTGATTCATTGATGAAACTTTCTACAGAGGAGGTTCAAGTTCGTATTATTCACAAAGGAGTAGGACAAGTTTCTGAATCTGATGTGGCTTTAGCGAGTACTTCTGATGCTGTTATTATTGCTTTCCAAGTAAGACCTTCTCAAAATGCCCGTAAATTGGCAGAAACAGAGCAAATTGAAATTCGTAACTACTCGATTATCTATCAAGCGATTGATGAAATCAAAGCAGCTATGGAAGGTATGTTAGCTCCAACTTTTGAGGAAGTGAATACTGCTAATATTGAGGTTAGAGATGTATTTAAAATCACCAAAATTGGTACAGTTGCAGGATGTTATGTCTTAGACGGTACGGTGAAAAGAGCTCATAAAATCCGTGTTATTCGCGATTTTGTTGTCATTCATGATGGAGATATCTCTGCATTGAAACGTTTCAAAGACGATGTGGGTGAAGTGAAATTTGGATACGAATGTGGTCTTTCCGTTAAAAACTTCAACGATTTAGAAGTCGGTGATTTATTGGAATGCTACGAAATGAAAGAAGTGAAGAGAACGTTGAAATAGTATTAGTTGTTAGTTATTAGTTATTAGTTGTTAATATTTTTCTGATAACTAATAACTAACAACTAATAACTATCTAAATTACTCCCCACTCACTTTTTTAATAAACCCAATCACCCCACTCATATAAATTTTTTGGTCATCCCACATGGCTAAGTGACTTCCGTTAGGGCAATACAAGTATTCTCCGTTTTGAACCATTTTACTTTGCTCTTCCATGGCTTTAGGGTCCATGGTGTCGTATTTAGCGCCAATCATTAAGGTTGGAACGGCAATTTCTTTCAAACGATTTTTGATGTCCCATTTGGCTAAAAGTCCACTGATGCCAAATTCACTCGGGCCTTGCATTTGCACATAAATGGTCCCATTGGCATGTTTTAAAGAACGATTCAAGGCATCAGGCCATTCATTTAAGCGGCAAATATGTTCGTGGTAAAAGTTGGGTATTAAGAGTTCCATGTAGCGTGGATTCGCAAAATCTTTTTTGGCTTCTATCGCGCGGATTTCACTCAAAATTTCTGGTTTCATTTGTTTTGCCAATACTTCATCGGCATATTTCCCATATTCTGGTGCACTGGCTACCATGTTGGAAACCAATAAACCTTTCATGTTTTTTTGGTATTTCAAGGCATATTCCATGGCCAAAATACCACCCCATGAATTCCCTAAAATGTAGAAATTAGACGCATCCGCTCCAATGGCCTTGCGGACTTGTTCTACTTCCTCCACAAATCTTTCTGTTTTCCAAAGTGTTGTATCAGTAGGTTGATCACTATAATAGGATCCTAATTGATCGTATTCGTAAAATTCAAATCCTTCTCTTTGAAAGAACGTTTCAAAACATTCCATGTATTCATGTGTCATGGCTGGTCCACCGTGCAACAGCAATATTTTAATTTTTGGGTTATTACCAAATCGCTTGGTCCAAACTTTGAATGGTCCCGAGGGAGTTGTAATGGGAATCATTTTTACTCCTGCAGACTCTAACGTATCTGGATAACTGAAATAACTGGAAACGGTTTCTGATGATTTGGAACAAGAAATGATTAAAAAAATCGAGACGATAAATAGTAGCTGTTTTAACATGATAACTTAGATTTAGAGATTTCGATGGCTAATTTGATATTGTAAACATAATCTTATTTTTAATAGAAAATGATCTTTTAAATAAAATAAAAGTTGAAGGTCTTTTTAACAAAGCGGCCACAAAGATTATTTCGTTAAAATTCCTGAATAATCAGCAGAAATAATCCAAGTTTTGTAGTTTAAACAATTAACCTTTGTATGGGTTTAAATGGCATGAAATATTGTTTCCTGATTTTTTGGATGGCTTTAGGATTTTCTTGTCGGAAATCCATGGAAACTGAAATAGTGCTGCCTAAGCCTGTTGTCGTTCAAAAAGATTCAACTTTCATTTCTTGGTTGGCTTTAGGCGATTCCTACACCATCGGTCAAGGAGTCAATCAAGCAGATCGATTTCCTTATCAAGCATTGGAATTATTGAAAATGAAATTTATTCAACCCAAGCGTTTGACTTACGTGGCCAAAACGGGTTGGACGAGTGCTGATTTGCTTAGATCCATGGGGGAGCAAAATTTAGATGGCCATAATTTTGTGTCGCTTTTGGTTGGGGTGAATGATCAATACCAAGGAATCGATACGAGTACCTATCGGAAAAATTTTACGCTTATTTTAAATCGGTCCATTGAATTGGCTGGGGGAGATCAACGTAGGGTTTTGGTGCTTTCCATTCCTGATTACAGTTTAACACCTATCGGAAAACAATTGGATACCTTGAAAATTCGGAAAGAAATAGATGTTTTCAATGCCATTAATAAGCGGATTACACTTCAAAATAAATGTTCCTATTTAGACATTACGGAATTGGGAAGAAATGCCAAAAACAATCCTGATTGGGTGGCTCAAGATGGCTTGCATCCCTCTGCATTGGCCTATCGTAAATGGGCAGAATTGATTTATGCAGGTTTTTTGAGTTTTTGAAATGAAGAGAGAAAAGAGAAAAGAGAAAAGAGAAAAGAGAGAAGCCCTATTACCTATTAATGCGAATTAAAGGTTAAAAAACATATCAATCAATCTATCTATGTAAATATTCATTTATGCCAACGCTTAATCCTAACGAAAGATTTGAACGCAGCGGCAAGGCGGAGCTTTGACAATGCGCATGGGCAATGTGCGACAGGGTCAAAGAAAATAGCCGTGAGCGAAGTGAAAATCGGTCTGTCAGCACCAGCTGACGGATTCGTCTTGGATTAAACAAAAAAAAGTTTTTTTGTTTCTTTTTTTTCAAAAAAAGAAATGCCATGGAAAAAGAATTAGCCCGAAAAGAGCATTTCTGTAAAATAAAGAGTCAAAAAGTAAATTTAAATTGGCTAGTTTTCAAATTATTTGAATTTAGCTTACTGATAATTTTAAGCCTTAATTCGCAATATTACCTATTACCTCTTACCTCTTAATGATATTTCAATTCGCATTTTTCTCCAATACACATTTGTTGAATATCGCCGGCAATATTTCTTAAATCAGACTTTAATAATTCACGCTTCTCTAAAGATAATTTGCGTAATAATTTTCCTTCTGCAAATCGACGGACTTGTGTTTCGTTCTCTAAAATCAATCCAGGAACCTCTGTCAATTGACCTTCCTCATTTTTGGCAGCCATGGTGAAATAACAGGAATTAGTGTGGGTCACAAGCCCCGTTTTGGGTTTTAAGGTCTCGATTCGCATGCCGATGATCATGGTCGTTCTTCCCACATAATTAACAGAGGCTTTGATGGAAACTAAATCGCCAACTTCGACCGGATTAAAAAATTCTACGCCTTCCACGGCCACCGTAACACAATATTGACCACTGTGTTTGGCTGCGCAAACATAGGCTACTTTATCCATCAAGGATAACAAAGTGCCCCCATGAATTTTACCACTGAAATTGGCAAAAGCGGGAATCATTAATTCGGTAATAGTTGTTTCGGATTCGGAAACTCTTTTGGAAAGGATCATTTGGGTGATTTGAATGCTAACAAATTTACGCTGAATTATTTACTTAATGGACTATAGCCTTTTCAAAATTGGTTATTTTGGATTATTTCTGGGTTGAAATATCTGGATAATCTTTTCTCAACACTTGGATCAAATGTTGTAGTTTATGTTCATAATTGACGTAATAACTCGATTGAGTTACTTGCATGAGAAAATCTACTCCTCTTAATGCATTTACCGTTTTGTTGACAAATCCTTTTTCATTCACATCAAAGAAAAAGTCTTTTTTTGACAATTTACTAGGATTGTTTTTAAGTAAATTCAATGTTGATTCTCTGGATAGACCTAACCTTAGTGAATCCTGGTAGGCTAATTCGACATGATCCACGACCAAAGGTTGGATAAACGAGTAGAAATATTCTTTTTCTCGCTCTTGTCGAAATTCAATTTTCTTTAACTCCATTTTTAAGTCGGAAATGGCATGAATGAGTTCATCATTTTTGAAATATCTCAAAGAGCCCGAACTTATAATTTGGTCCATATTGGCGTATCGAAATTCGGGATGTCGCCAAACAAATACCCCTTTGATAAAATGATAATATAAAATGGAATCATGGGTAGATATTCCACGCGTTTCGATGATTTTGATCGCTGAATCAATGGAATTTCGGTCAATTTTACGAATGGATCTGAATTTGTAAAAATCGGTTGAATCCGCCACCAAATCCTTTAAAAGGGCTTGTGCTAATTCTTCTGCTCGATGACCTTCTACATAATGTTCTCGTTGATTTTCGACTAAGAATCCCAAAGAAACGGCCAAAAATAGCATAAAAAATTCTCCAAAATATTCTTTCCAATTTTTGGGAGCATGGTGTGGGTGATGTACTTCCATGTGGGGAGGTAATTTGTTTTTCAATTAAAAAAATGGGGAGATCCCTTATTTCAAATCTTGAAAAATGGTTTTTCTGAATTGATCTCCAAAATAATAATGCAAAGGATTTGGATTGGGAATGGATCCAATTTGTGTCATAAATATTCCAATGATTTTTTTCTCAGGATGGATGAAAAAATGGGTTGAATTAGCGCCACTCCAAAAATATTCTCCTGCTTGGGCATTGTCTCTTCCCGCTTCAGTTGGATTATTTAATATGGCAAATCCCAGTCCAAAGCCATAACCCGGTTCCAAATTGGAACTTCCATCTGCTCCAAAAACAATGCCATTGGCTA
This sequence comes from Aquirufa sp. ROCK2-A2, assembly GCF_054558485.1. NCBI lineage: Bacteria > Pseudomonadati > Bacteroidota > Cytophagia > Cytophagales > Flectobacillaceae > Aquirufa > Aquirufa sp. ROCK2-A2. The sequence goes on along the minus strand of NZ_JBPXKA010000002.1, from coordinate 151,286 downwards.
ATTTAAACATGGGTGAATTTTTATTGGGTTTATTGGTAAATGTGGCTGTTTGATCTTTTAACATCAAATCAATCGTTTCCTTTTTAAGAATTCTTTTGCCATGTAAAGTTCCACCATTGTATAACATGCTAGCAAATTGCAAATAATCATGCATCGTTCCGAACAAGGCATTAATCCCTGCAAAAATGGTTATTCCTGAGCTTGCTGGTTGAGTGGAGCGATCCAATTTTTTACTACTGTTGAAATCATAGACAGTCATTATTCTCTTCTGTTGCTCTGGACTTAAATTATAACCTGCATCTTTCATACCTAGTGGAGTGAAAATATTTTTTTTCAGGTATTGTTCTGTTGTTTCTCCAGATAAAACTTCAATCAAACGTGAAAGTACGTCTGTTGAAAAACTATAATTCCATTTAGTTCCTGGTTCGTAGGACAGAGGTAACTTGGCAATCTCTTTGACTCTATCAGCTACCGTTTTGATCGAAGGATTTAACACGGCATTCCAAATTTCCCGATCCATTTTTAGCGGAGTTAATCCGTGGGATAATCCACTGGTATGACTAAGTAATTGTTCAATGGTGATTTTGTTTTTGGCAGGATGTGTACCACCAGCTGTGCCAAGGTTAACATTATTGACCACTTGCATATTAGCAAATTCTGGAAGGTATTTCTCAACTGGATCATTCAATGCAAATTTCCCTTTTTCAAATAAGGTCATTAAAGCAACAGAAACGATGGGTTTCGACATGGATTGTAAATAATACAATTCTTGTCCATTCATAGCCACATTTTCTTCTCGGTCTCTTTGGCCATAATATTGATTATACACCACTTTCCCATCTTGGTAAACCAATCCGTGTACACCTACTAATTGTTGTTTGGCAACTTCAGATTGCAAGTATTGATCAAAGTTTGGAAAGGCTTTTTGTGCTAAAATTGATTGAGAGATACTCAGAAGAAATACAACAAAAAGAAAAATTTGCTTGAATACTTGGCGATACTTTGTGATAGGTAATGTTTTCATGGGTGATAAATTTAGATGCTCTACAAAAGTATTTTATTTTGGCATAAAAAAAAACCACCTCTGAATAGAGATGGTTTTCTTTTGAAAAGAGAATTGAATTATTTCTCGCTTGCTGTAGCTCCTTTTGCAATTGAATAAATAACTAAGCCAAAGCCAATTTTATTTACTGCATCCGCAATGTTGTAAGCTAAGTCGATGTTTCCAGATAATCCAGATAGCAAGTTTCCTGGTAACATCATATAACCAATTGGATAAATAGCCCAACCTACTAATGTAAACCAACGCATTACTTTGTAACCCGATTTTACATGTTCGTTTGTAGAACTAGCCGCTAATTTAGAAGCCTCACCCATGTAAATTTCATAGATAATTACTGCCCATCCCAAAGTCGAAATGAAACCCCATAACATGTTTTGATCTGGCACAACAGCCTCACCAATGTAACCTGCTACTAACATCACCACGGAACCAAGAATCAAACGAGAAAGCATTCCCGATTTTGCTCCAGCTGGCTTTAAAATTAAATAGTACTCGATACACATTAATGGAACGGTTAAAGTCCAGTCAATGTAACGGAACTGAGTTGGTGAAACTCCTTGTTCCAACCATACTCCACGCATGTAATAATAGTGTACAGCTGCGATGAAAGTAATCAATGCTGAAATCAACAAGGAAGTTTTCCATTTGTCGCTAACCGTTCCGCGCTCAACGATAAAAAAGATGGACGCTGCAAGCATTGACATATAACCTGTAAAGAAGGTGAAGCCAATGTAATCTCCGGCTGCTAATGTGCCGTTTAGTAAAATGTTTAATGTTTCCATAGATTTTGGATGTTTAAAGTGAATTATTGTTAAAACATTGATAATGAGATAATTGTTTAAAAAAATATAAAAAAAGTTTAAAAAAAAGTTAAAATATTTCAATAAACCCACTTAGGATTATTTCAAGGCCATTTTATGCATTAAAAAAAAATGTGGAAGTGTCAATAATGAAAGAAATATAAAGAGTTGAGTTCCAATAATTTGATTCCTAAAAGTGACTACATACACTACGCCAATGAAGGTCGCGAGTAAACTAAATGGAAGCAGTTTAAAAAGTAGGGTTGAGATAGGGATTTCCAAAAACCTGCTCATCGCTTTTAGGCTATAACTAGCATGGCAAGCACCAAAATAACACATGAATGCTGGATAAAGTGGTAAAAAACTGCCTAATAGTAGCGTAACAAGTGTATGGATGAAATACAATTTGTTTTTAGTTTGGAAACATATTATGATGAATATCAAAGAAATCTCTTTTGAATATGGAGGTAATTGGAAGAATGGGTTAACTGACATATCGGTTAAAATATCCCGTGTTTCAGTCCAATGTGTCGAAAGAATCCACCCCAGGATGCCGCTACCCAAAACGATGGCTCGTCCAATGTGCATTCCATAGGTAAGCATATTTTTATTTTTCGAATGAGTTTCCTCATTTTCTAAGTCGCCAAAATGAAAAACCGAAATAACTAAGAAAATGAATAGCGAGAAGGTAGGTAGAAAATACCAGCATATTCCATATAATGCCATAACCAATAAGTATTTGGTCATAAATTCGAATAATTGAAATTTTCCAGATTCTGTTTTTTTTAGTTTAGCGGCAATTAAATGATCTCCAGCCCCATGAGGTAAACCAAGCGTAAACAATAAGATTCCGCTGAAAACTAAATCAAACTGAATAGGTAAATGTCCATACAAAGCTTGAATACCTAAATAAATCAATGAAATGATAATTCCCCCGAAATAAGTGATGATTTTCATTTATGAAGTTTTAAAAGATGTTTGATGAAGAGTGGTATGTTCAGTCGACTAAAAATTTGGATTTCTTGCTTGATCGTCGATTTTTCATCTAAAAATTTCAAAATCTGTAGGAAAGGTATTCTCTTGAATAGTCGATCCATGACCAGAGGGATTTGCTGAATTTCATTCTGAATGATGGAAAGTAACATGGAATCATAGAAGTGAAAACGGGCTTTTTTTTCTTGAGTTGTGTGAGAATGTATAATATTTTTGGCATTTGAATGCATTCTGGTAAAAGCATAACCCGTGGAAGCCTTTATGTGACCATTATTACTACCGATATAGTGTATACGCTTGCTAGATTTTTTGATATTTTGGATTGTCATGGGAATACTTCCTTTTTCTACGGATCGAATTTGATACGCTTTCCCTGGAAAATTATGCTGCATATAATTCAGCCAAATAGTCTCATATTTTTCATCGTTGAAAGTCTGAGTGGTAAATAACGTTGTTTCAATCAAGGCATAATTTTCGGAAAATGGTAATATGTAATGAAAAACGGCTTGTTGGTCATTGGAGGAATCACAACTGAAATCCATCAGCGTGGCGGATTCTGCTGAAAGAATACTTTCCTCAAATTCAATGAATTTGCCCCAAAAATGCTGCTTGGCTATTTTATCCATATTTAGCTTTTCCGTATTCATTCTTGAATCCGCGACTTGAAAAGCAAGATAATTCGATTGATCACTGCAACTTATTTCCACCCATTCCGACTTTTCAGTCAAAGTAGTTGCCAGCCCTGAAACACAATGGATGGATGGATGATTAGGTATGAATTCATTGAAAAAATAGGCAAAGAATTTCTCTGAGGATATGTAATGATATTGGAACGGATAAACAGATTCGGTTTTTAATTCTCCTGAACTGGATTTATAGCTTATGTTGTTCCAAGATTTTTCAACTAAAAATGGAAAACTTGTTTGTTCTTTTTTCTGCCAAAAACACCAACTCTTTCTGCTACGATCACCTGAGTCAATTAATAAAACCGATTTATTGAAATTTTCAGGATTTTGAAAATATTCATATAAAAATTGCAAACCGGAAGCTCCAGCACCAATAATGGCAAGATCATATTTGTGCAAAGTTTCCAATATAAATATTTAAATAATTTTTTATATTATTTAAACCACCGTAAATGAAAATTGTTTCAAAGAGTTTTCAATCCTTGCCTAATTCGTGTTACCAAAATTTCCCTGCCGGGTTTACTTTTTTCACTTTTGGACCCATTAAAAAATGGATGTCTTTGAAATTGGTCGTGAAAATATGGGTAAAGCCAACAAATCGATCAGAACTGTAATCAATGTAAACGCTGGAAGGAGCAAGGTCATCCGCCAATACCTCATCAACTGAAATATGCCAATTGGGTAATGGAGATAGATTATTTTTTTTGAAATATAATTCTGTCCAGGTAATTCCCCCCGTTTTTATTCCTTGCGATTTTACCCCTTTCTCGAAGCGAATGGAACCGCAATAAGTCGTTTCTTTGCTGGATTTTTTGGTGATGTATAATCCATACCAATCGCCAATTGTATCTGAATTATCCAATTTCAGTTCAATAACATAGGTGCCAATGGTCCAATCATAATTTAAGCGTATCCCAATGAAATCTCCTTCATAACCTGCACTTTGTCCAAAACCACCGGGGGCAATTTTGTAATTTTGAATATCTCGAGTTCCCCAACGGGAAAAGATGATTCCTTTTTTGGGTGCACCACCATTCGGATTAAAAATAAAATTTTGAATACCATAATAAAAGCCAATATCATCATTTAATTGTCCTTGATAAAACTGATAATACAAACCATCTTCCGAATTACTCCCATCCACATTCGTAGGGTTACGATGGATGGTGAATTCATGCGAGATTTTGGTAAATGTTTTTTTAGGAAAGGTCCAATAGGCATAATTTAATCCGCCAATTTCACCATTTTTTGGAGTAGAAGTATTGATGGATTCATCTGCTTGTCCGCTAGATTCTGTTGATTTATCAGATTCAGCATTGGATGAGGTGATGGATGAAATCCGATAATAATATTTTTTATTGGGTATAATGAATCGATCCGTATAGGAACATTTAGCGGTTGTTTCAATCAATAATTTAGAAGGGGAAGGGATTGTGTCTCGATAGATTTTATAGCCCTGGATGCTAGTGTTTTTGATGGTATCCCATTGGATTTTCAAGTTGTATTCGCCTTTGGATATTGTCACATTTGTTGGAACTAAGCCAACATCCGTATTCAAAACTTCGGTTTTTTTATCACAAGAGAAGAATATTCCTAAGCTAAAAATAAGTAAATAAAATGGTCTAACTATTTGTTTAAACATGTGGACAACAAGTATATGTTTTCTCAAAGAAAGCAAATCGTATTGTTAAATCAAATGAAAAAGCGTTAGATAAAGTTGTGCAACTAATAAGGATTTATTTTTGCGGATTTTTTTTTAACTTGTTGCGTTTCGTCATTTGCTTAAAATGTCCATTCATGAATAAATTTCTATGCAATCTTATTTTGCTCCTATTTCCTTTTGTCTTAAAGGCGCAAAGTCCTTTTTCCATCGTTTATTCTTCCGGACAAGAGGGTCATAAAACCTATCGAATTCCTGCTATCATCCAAAATGGCCAAGGTGCTTTATTGGCATTTGCAGAAGGTCGAGTAAAAGGTAGTAATGATTTTGGAGATATCAATATCGTTTTAAAGCGAAGTTTAGATGGAGGAAAAAGCTGGTCAGCTCTTCAAACATTGGTTGATTTTCAAGATTTACAAGCGGGAAATCCAACACCTATTTTGGATACCACAGATCCCCTTTATCCTAAAGGTCGAATTTTTCTTTTTTATAACACTGGGAATAATCACGAAGGAGAAGTTAGGAGAGGGCGGGGACTAAGAGAAGTTTGGTTCATTACTTCTATCGATGGTGGTATAAAATGGTCTAATCCTGTCAATATTACTTTACAAGTACACAAGCCAAATCAACCAAGCATGAATCCTGCCTATCAATTTAAAGAAGATTGGAGACATTATGCCAACGGACCAGGACATGGAATGCAGTTTGCCACTGGAAAATACAAAGGTCGAATTTTTGTGCCTGCGAATCATTCTGAAGAAGGATTTGGGGATCATGGGGTAGATTATTTGGCACATGCATTTTATACTGATGACCATGGTAAAACATTTCACTTAACCGAATCCATTGCCATTCCGGGTAGTAATGAATCCACCGCTGCACCATTATCTAAGAATGGTTTAATGATGAACATTCGAAACCAAAAAGCAGATATTCATACCCGTATTGTGGCAAAAAGTAAGGATGGTGGTGCTTCTTGGGATACCACTTATTTTGATCACCAATTGCCGGATCCCATTTGTCAAGGTAGTTTATTAAGTATCCCTCAAAAAAAGGGATCGTTTATTTTGGCTTTCAGTAATGCCGCTGACCCCCAAAATAGAGACCATTTAACGCTTCGCATAAGCAAAGACGAAGGCATCACTTGGCCCATTACAATTCCCGTTGATGATAGTTCATTGAAAGACGATTCTCCAAAAGACTTTACTGCATATTCCGATTTAGTCCTTTTGGATGCATCGAATATTGGAATTATATATGAAAGAAAAGATTATTCCCAAATTGTATTTAAAACGATAAAATGGAAATAGCGTCGGGAGAGAGAAGATAGGTAAAAGGTAATAGGTAATAGGTAAAAGGTAATAGGTAAAAGGTAATAGGTAATAGGTAAAAGGTAATAGGTAAAGGATAATAGTGCGAATTCAAAGTTGAAATCCTTTTTGAACAAATAATCCATCCATGGTAGACGGATGATATAATCTTTGTGTCCCTTGTGTTAACACCAAGAGAAAAGAGAAAAAAGAAACATACCTATTACCTATTACCTATTACCTATTACCTATTACCTATTACCTTTTACCTATTACCTATTACCTTTTACCTCTAAAAAATGACCTATTTAACTTAAAAATAACATGAAAAATAACCGACGTGATTTCCTGAAAATAGGAGGTCTTTCAGCGATTGGATTAAGTCAATCACTTTCTGTCGCGCAATCAGGCGATTTGGCACAAACGCAAATCAATCAATTAATGAAAAAGCCCAATCAGACATTTAATATGTCGGGTTATGCGGCTCCCAAAATAGACACTGTCCGAATTGGATTTATTGGCTTGGGAAATCGTGGCTCTGGGGCCGTAACTAGGGTGAACCGAATTGCTAATGTAGAAACCGTGGCCATTTGTGATATTCGACCAGGCAAAGTGGCGAATGCGTTAAAAGCCTTGAAGAAAATGGATATTAGCCCTATCACTTACACTGAAAAGGAAGATGCTTGGAAAGAAATGTGCCAAAGGACGGATATCGATTTGATATATATCACCACTCCATGGTATTTACATACTCCAATGGCTGTTTATGCAATGGAGCATGGCAAACATGTTGCATGTGAGGTGCCGATCGCCACAACTTTAGAAGAATGCTGGCAATTGGTCGAAACCTCAGAAAAGACCAAAAAGCATTGTATGATGCTTGAAAATTGCTGCTATGATTTCTTTGAATTATTAACGCTCAACATGGTTCGTCAAGGTTATTTTGGCGAATTGTTGCACGTGGAAGGAGCCTATATCCATGATTTATTGGATGCTAATTTTCAGCAAGGTCAGTATTATGATAATTGGCGCTTGAAGGCTAATTTGAAAAATGGCAATTTATATCCAACCCATGGTTTAGGACCCATTTGCCAATTATTGAATGTCAACAGAGGTGATCAAATGGATTATTTAGTTTCTGTTCAATCAGAAGATTTTTCCATGCAAAAAAAAGCGAAAGAATTGGCTGAAAAAGATCCTTATTACAAGCAGTTTATCGATAAAAAATTTAGGGGTAATATGAATACTACCACCATCAAAACCCATCTTGGCAAAACCATTATTGTGCAACACGATGTATCGAGTCCGCGGCCTTATTCACGCATACATTTACTGAGTGGGACCAATGGAGTTGCGATGAAATATCCAGAAGCTCGAATTTCTGATCATCACCATGAATGGATCAAACCGGAACAAATGGCTGAAATGGAAAAGAAATATGCACCTGCCATTGTCGCTAAAATTGGTGAACTAGCCAAACAAATTGGCGGGCATGGAGGAATGGATTTTATGATGGATTGGCGACTGATCGATTGTCTACGCAATGGACTTCCTTTGGATCAAGACGTATATGATGCAGCGTTATGGAGTTCCATTGTTCCTTTGAGTGAGATTTCGGTCAATAATCGTTCTCGATCCATGGATGTTCCTGATTTCACTAGAGGGTCATGGAAAACCAATCAACCAGTCGATATCAGTTTGAGTCAAGGTGCCAATACAGGCGTTAGACCATCCAAATCGTAAATTATTTCTTTTTCCAGAATTTTTTCCCTGGTTTTTTCCCACCCGGTGAAAATTTTCTGGCTTTATCAAAGGTTTTTTGTGCACTTGGTTGGTATTCAGGTGTTTCGCCGAATTCCTTAGGGACTATCGCTTTTTCTACGGATTTTTCCAATAAAGTCTCGATGGTCGCAAATTTTCGTTGTTCCGTTGGACTAATCAATGTATAAGCAGTTCCCTCACTTTCCGCTCTGGCAGTACGTCCAATTCGGTGAATGTAGTCTTCTCCGTCATTGGGTACGTCGTAATTAATCACCAATTCAATCTCATCGATATCTATTCCACGACTCAAAATATCCGTGGCGACTAAAATTTTCAGTTTTTTGTTTCGGAAATCCTGCATGACTTTTTCTCTTTGGTCTTGCATTAGATCGGAATGGATTTCTTCCACGCTAAATTTGGCGCGTTTTAAATCGGCTGTTAACTGCTTAACATTTTGTTTTTTGGAACAAAAAATAATTACCCTGGTATAGTCCTTAAGTTTTAATAAATATTTTACCAATGGTGCTTTTTGTGTTTCATAAACCACGAAGGCATTTTGGATAATTTGTTCGGGTGGTTTGGAAACAGCAATGTTGATTTCAACAGGTTGGTGCAAAATTTTTCGAGCTAATTCCCGCATTTTATGCGGCATGGTAGCAGAAAACAATAGATTCTGACGTTCAGGAGAAAGAAATGAAATGATCTTCATTAATTCATCTTGAAAACCCATGTCAAGCATCCGATCAGCTTCATCTAAAACGAGGTATTTAACCTCTTTTAAATTAACATAGCCCATATTTAAATGAGCGATCATTCTTCCCGGCGTGCAGACCACAATATCAATTCCACTTGTTAAGGCAGTTTTTTCCGTAGTAAACGAATTGCCGTCCCCACCACCATATACGGCGATACAACCTACATTGGTGAAATAACCCAATCCTTCCATGTTATCTGCAATTTGGATGGCCAATTCACGGGTAGGCACGATGACCAAAGCATTTATTTTACTCTCTGAATGAGGTTCAGTGATTAATTTATGCACGATGGGTAATAAAAATGCAGCTGTTTTTCCTGTTCCGGTTTGTGCGGAGGCGATAATATCTTTTCCCTCTAAAATGGGTTGAATTACTTGGGATTGTATGGGAGTAGCGGTTTTGTAGCCCATGGAATCAATTCCTGCTAATAAACTATCTGCTAGTCCAAGTTCTTTAAATGTCAAAGTCGTTGATTATTAATGTAATCCATAAATTTAACGAAATTAAATGGCTTTCTACATTTTGATTGAAATTCCATCTTATAATAATTTAGTTTCCTGTTTAAGTCTTTCATTTATGTTTGACAGTATCTTATCTCTTTTACTCTTTTCTCTCCTTTACTCTTTTCTTCTTCTCTTTTCTCTTTCCTCTTTTCTATCTTCTCTCTTCTATCTTCTCTCTTCCAGTTTTCTCTCTTCAAATAATTTCCACATGTCTCACAAAACCCTTAATTTAGATTCATGAAAACGAAACATATCTTAGTGCTTTTAGTAAGTATTTTACTAAGTTCTTTTATAACCAAAGCGCAAACTCCTTCAAGCAAGGACGATCAAGAAAATATTAAAAAGGTGATTTTGAAAACCTTTACAGCAATGAAGTCGGTGGATTCATTGGCATTAAGCACTTGCTTTACTCCTAATGCAGTTTTGCATGTGAGTCAGGTTAGGCCGGAAGGAAATATCGTCAGAGAAGTGCCTATTGCCAAATTTGTGCAAAATGTACGGAGTAGAAAGGCTGGAGAAATGGATGAGCGTGTAAGTTCTTGGGGAGAAATTTTAATTGATCATGAAATTGCGAGTGCTTGGGTGCCTTATGAATTCTATTTAAATGGAAAGTTTACCCACAAAGGAGTGGATGCCTTTTTGTTGATTAAAGTAGGGAGCGAATGGAAAATTCAAACCTTGATGTACAATATGCAAAAGGAGTAGGGGAAACTTTATTTTACCTTAAATTTCTGAAATAAAGTTTGTCAATGAAGCCTACTATAATTGTATTCACAATTCCAGATAAATGTAAGAATCGCAATGATAAAGTTTTTGCCATTAAAACTGATTATGATTTGAATATTAGCTCTTTTAATACTCGAAATGGTCGTATTATCAGATAGAAAAAATGGAGTTGTTTAGGAAGAGAGAAAAAGTGATAATCTGAAATACTTGGTTTGACAAGCAAATTAATATGGCGAATAATGGCATTGAACATGTTGGATTTGTCATCTAGTAATAATATTCGCTTTATTAGGCATTGATAAACACTGATCAATTGTGAAGGTTTTTTTTGACACTTGGAGGTATCAAGTAGTGTTTTTAAAAAGTAAGCTTGAGTTTTAGAAGAAATATTTTTGGATGATATGTTAGGAATTTGTATTCCAAGCAATTGATCAATTAGTTTGCCAACTAAATCATAAGAATTTAATAGACCTACTTTTTCAATATTGGTTTGAAATTTTTCCAGTTCTTCAGGATTCAATTTTTGGGAGGCCTGCGCTATGTCGATCAAATTTCTAATTAAATTAAAAACATCTTTACCTGCATGATGAAAAAGCATCGCTAGTAAATGCGAAACATTTGTCAAGTTTGTTATATTTTTCTGAACTAAGATTTGTCCTTCTGGCTTGGTTTCCATGAGAAGGGTTACTTCATCAGAAAAATGAATGATTGGATTTCCTATGCTCCAATGTAATTCTACATGGAAAAGTCGTAGGTCATTTTGATATAAATCCATATTGTATTCATTTTCCTGCTTTTCTAATTCAGTATTCCACCCATGGATGATTTCCTTATCATGTTCAGGAATATATCCTTCTTTTTTAAGAAGATCAACACATGGTTTTACATCTTTCAAATCAATTAACAGGTCAATGTCTGAAGAATAACGGGAAACTAAATTTCCATAAAATTGTTGAGAATAGGCTGTTCCTTTATATGGAATAGCTTGGATATTAGCACTTTGAAAAAGTTCAATGACTCTTTCAGTTTCTTTGGCTAATTGCCAATTCCTAAGTGTAATTTGTTGAAGCGTATGTTTAAAATGTTCAATATGATGATTTTTTTTTCCACAAGCTAGAATCACTGGATATACGATTGTCTGTACTTTATGATATTCTGTATATATGATGAAATTTTCCCAATTGATTTGGTGTGTTTCAATGTATGTAGAAACCTCATTCAAATCTGAAGTCTTAAAATGCCCTCTAATACTTACAATGATTAAGGCAATTTCTGCATCAAATTCTTTTTCGATTGTATGTATTGGAATCATTTCGGTAAAGGTTACAGTTTAAACTGTCATAAAAAAATGGCTAATAATCATGGAGAGAAAATGGTCAATACACTAGTCGAATTGTTTCAAAAAGTTAGCAAATTGCATTGTTTTTAAGATTTTTTGTTGTTTTTCAAATGCCGAACCTTTTTCTAGTTTGGCTTGAAATATGGCTAAATCTCCTTCCAATTTTTTTAAATCCAAAATTTGATTAGCCATTCTACTGTTTTTGAATGAGTCAAAAAGAGAAAACAATTCATTATTGTATTTCAAAACTCGAGGTGTTAGGTCAGAACTTTGTAAACCCTTTTTAGGGGCAAATAATACCTGATCGGGTAATTTATTTTTCATCATTTTTTTCACAAGCATTCTATTTTGGTAATTGGAATCAATTAATTGGTTATTAGGTATTTGGAAAAAATAATTCATTAAATCTATATCCGTAGTTGGATCTCTTAATTCAATCCCATGGTATTGCCCTAATTCGGCACCTAATATACTACGAGATATATAGAAGAGATTAAATCTAATTTTTGCTTCGTAGGGTGTTGTGAAAATTTTTTGAAAATTGAGATCATTCTTTTCGATATCTTGAACTATATCATAGGAATCCAATACATCTGGTTTGATGTACATACTATGCAAATATTTGAGTAATACTGGATTTTTTCTAAACCAAAAACGTTTAAAGTTATGGAATATGATTGGTTTTAAGACTTGGTTTTTTACATATTGAACAGGATGTTTGATCAATCTTTCCAAAGAATGTGGTAATAAATAGTCGACCCCTCCAAAAGATATAGAACCATTACCCCCTTCACCGCTTAATATACTTCCAAATCCATCTTTCGCCGTTGATTCAAAGATGTCTAGAATCCAATAGAGATTGCAAGCGCCATGCAAAGGCCCTGATAACATATCAAGTCCCATTTCAACACCTTTCAAAGGTGAAAAATCAGAAGAGGTCAAGTAATTAGGTCTAATATTACCTGAATGTTCAACTATCGCTTTTATATTTGAATGTTCATCTAATTCTCTTAGTCTAGCTAAGGGATTGGTGAGAAGTGAGTCTTTATAAAAGGGAATATGACTGTAAGTTGTTAAGCTTAGGCCGTCTTTCCTTAATAAATCAGCAGCAATATAGCTGACACTGCTACTATCCAATCCTCCACTTAACATGGATGCTACTGGTTTATAACTTCGTAGTCGACGCTGAACGGCTACTTGGAAAATTTCCAAAAATTCTTCAATATAATCTTGTGGGTTTTTATAATGAATTTCAGTGATTTTGGGTGAAGGCCAATATTTTTGTAATTTTCTTTGAAAGTTTGTCAGGGATAAAGAATATCCATTTGGCAAATAAAATACATTTTGGTAGAATGTGATGCCTTGCTCAATTTTCTCTTCAATTCGCCACAGTGTTAAATTGGAAATGAAATTTTCTTCATTTAATCTAAAATTTTGTCCCGGAAGGTTGAGAATAGACTTAATCGAAGAACTAAAGGCGAAATATTCGTTTGTTTGATAAAAATACAAGGATGTATACCCCATGGTATCACGGCTAATATACAATTTCTTAGTAGGGTAATGGTAGGCAGCTAAACACCAATCGCCTTTTAATCGAAATTGAACTTGATCTCCATATTTTAAATATGCTTGTAACATGATATATGCATCAGACATTTCTTCCTCTTTCCTTAAGGATAAATGCTTAATCAATTCATCTCGATTATCAATTCTACCCAAACCTACAAACAGTACGTCGCTTTCACTTTCATACAAGGGGAGAGCATCATGGACATCTTCTGCCGTTCCAAATGTTAGCATTTTGGCAAAACTAGACTCTTTGTTTTTGGTAATTTTGATGCTTTCATGAGGGAATTTAGATAATGGTTCCAGCATTTTTTCTATGCAGGATTCATTTGCATTAGCTTCATCTAAATAGACAATACCAAGTAGTAAACTCATGTTGATAGGGTATTTGAACTTGATAAATAAAATGCTTATTTCGAAGTTCGTTTATGATATGTTTGGGATTTAGGATTTAATGTCCAATAAATCGTGTTGGAGTAATGTGTTCAAAAATTCAAAAACCTGGTTTTGACATTCTTGTTCTTCCACTTCAAATTTAAATAGCAATTGATTAATTAATTCATGAACCAGAATGGGATTTTCAATCCTATTCCAAATCGAACTTCCTATTCGATTGAGATTTAAATAATTTCCATTTTTTAAGTCCATGATGACAATTTCATCGTGCAGTACATTGCAGATGATATTCGTACTGTTTCTAGAAATTAGGCTATTTAATTGTAGATTTTTTAAGGAGCTCATAAAAAATAATTGTAATCGGTGGAAATTTCATCATTTTTTCAATTATATGAATTTATTTCGAATTTAAGACGATGATATAAGTTGAATTTAACACAATAAAGTTAGCCATTTAAAAACATTTTCTATACCTCATCTTTTTATTAATTAAATTTGGAAAAATTCAACCTTCCTTTTAATGAATCTGAAATAGATTAGAATGATCATTTTTTTTACATTTTTAATTTGATTGAATTGAAACATCAAGTATTTTTTATTAAATAATCATTTTCTTTGTTTTTACTTTCACAATTGATTAGAGGAATTATTCGATTTTCTCGACATTCAAATGTGGTAAGGTTTATTTTGAATTGTATCTATGTCTTATCAATATTTAGCTTTTGGATTATTTATTCAATCAGAAATAGAGTTTCCAGAATTTGTGTCTTTTGATTTTGAATACCTGGATTTGATGATTTCAAATGGCATTGTTCCGACCAAACTAAAATCCGAACCTTTAATAGATGAATTACATGAGTCCATCAATGACCAGGAATACGTTTTGCATGTCGAAAATGTAGCGAAGTATTATGCATTTGATGGAAAAGAGATTATCGTAGAAAGTGTTCCAAATGTGGATAAGCGAACAATCCGAATATATATACTAGCAACCGTTATGGCGGCTATTTTGCACCAAAGGAATTGTATACCTCTTCATGCTTCTTCCATTAAATGGAAAAATGGACTAGTGGTTATATCGGGTGATTCAGGTGCAGGGAAATCGACGACCGTTTCTGGCTTGTTTAAATTGGGATATTCCATTTTTAGTGATGACGTCATCGTGTTGGAGCAGGACGAAAATAAAAAAATCCAAGCTAGAGCTTCTTATCCAATGATTAAATTATGGGATGATGCGATACAAAAATTACAAAGCGAATTGTTTGAAAGCCGCATTTTCGTCGTTAAACCGGGCTATGAAAAATTTGGATTCTTTTTTCATGAACATTTTGATAAAAATCCCTATTCCATTAAGTTAATTTTAGTGTTGAAAATCAAAGAAATTGACCACATTGAATATGAGGAATTACATGGAGGAGATGCATTTAAAGAATTTATCGCACAATCATATAGACCCAATATGTTGCATAGTAATTCGTTGAGAGCCTTAAATTATGAAATGCTCGTATCTATTTTGAAAAATGCAAAATTGGTCGTTGTGCACAGGCCACCCCATTGTAATCCAGAAGATTTAGTATCCCAAATTGAAAGCATCATTCAGAATGAATATTCAGTATAGTAAGCAGGAAATAGGTTTATTTTTGGAAGCATGGATTTTCATAGCTTTAGCTCGATTATGTATACTAATTCTGTCATTTGGGGACTTGATGAAACTGATAGGTCGACCAATTCTTCATCAGTCTATTAATGAACCCAATAAGATGCTCAATGAATACTTTTCCTATAATCAAGCCATAGAACGTGCTTCTAGGTATTCTTTTTGGAGGACCAAATGTTTTGAACAAGCGGTGACAGCCAAATGGATGTTGGACAGGAGAGGGAAAACTACCTATTTATATTTTGGAGTAAAGAAAGATCCATTGGAGAAATTAATGGCACATGCTTGGTTAACATGCGATGGAGAAATAGCGACCGGAGGAAATATGGCCTCAGATTTTGTGATTATAAGTTGCTTTAATTGATTATTTTTTTAAAATTTGGGTTTATTAATATTTTCCTACCTTTAATATCGACTTATGGAAAAGAGCCAAAAACAATTATCTGAAGTTCATGTGAAAGAAACTTGGGAAAAACCTGAATTAGATATGGTTTCAGTGAAAAAGAAAACCTTAGCAGGTGGACCTGGAGTAACTGATTTTACAATTTTAAGCTAAATCGTTCAATAAGATTCAATCAAATTATATTTATCATTCAAATTTTTAAAAAATGGAAAAGAGCCCAAAACAATTATCTGAAGTTCCAGTGAAAGAATCATGGGAAAAACCTGAATTAGAAATGGTTTCAGTGAAAAAGAAAACCTTATTTAATCCAGGAGGAGTAAGTACCGATGGTTTTTTTTATAGTTAAATCGTTCACTAAGATTCAATCAAATTATATTTATCATTCTAAATTTTAAAAAATGGAAAAGAGCCCAAAACAATTATCCGAAGTTCATGTGAAAGAATCTTGGGAAAAACCTGAATTAGAAATGGTTTCAGTGAAAAAGAAAACCTTAGCAGGTGGACCAGGAGTTGCGGATGCTGGTTTTTTAAGCTAAATCGTTTAATTTTTATCATAATTATTATTGTTTGAAATTTTAATATTATATTCAACATATTTTCTCATTTCAATAGTAAAAAAACACCTTCCACTTAAAGAGAAAGGTGTTTTTTTATTTTTAATGAATATTGATAGTATTTCAAATTATTTAGAAGCTGGAGCCGCTGCGGGTGCATCTGAATTCCAAATATCTCTTACTGCAACTAATTTGCCATCTATTCGTTTGAAAATACCCATGTATTTTCCTTTATCAATAGAAGTTCCATCAATTAAGAAATGTTCGTAAGTTCCAAAAGTCGTAACTGTTTGCTCATCTCCCATGGCATCTATGTTGGTAAGATTGGTTGATCCAATTACTTTTAATGGCTCGACAACACTTTTCAAGATATTGGCTCTTCCCTCAACTTGAACTGAATTAGGTGCCATTCGAACTGCATCTTCTGAAAATAAATTGGAGAAAGCTACAGAATCCTTATTTTTGACAGAAGCCTCAAATTTTTCTTGCCATGCTTCAATTTCTTTTTTGGTTGAATCTAAATTGAAAGCTTCTTTTGTTTCTGCTTTCTTTTCACATGAAGTGAATAGAATTGTTCCTAAAACGAGGGGTAAGATAATTTTTTTCATGATATAATTGATTAAGTTAATTTACATTGGACATTGACGCCCAAATACAAACCTATTAAATCAAAAGGTACTAAAGAGGTATAAAACTTTTATGTTGTACCATTTTACCTAAAGTGGTACAAATTCTATTTTGGCTATCTACTCAACAGTTATTGATGAACATAGTTAGTTGATTTAAATAGTTAAAGCTTAGTTAGTTTTCAAGACATCCCACAAGGTATAGTATCCTTGTTTTTTGATGTAATTCTCATCAAATAATAGGGGATATTCCTTTGGTCGTTTGAAATAACCGCGCAGCCAAGAATCTTTATCAGAGATATTCCAAAAGGTGATTCCGTATTGTTGTTTGGATGGAATAGACTGATAAGACTTAAATACAAAAGTGAATAAATCATTTTGTTTGGATTGAGCTAGCGCATCATAAATGAATTCTACTTGGTTTTTTGGATTCACAGCGATATCTAATTCTGAAAAATGGATAACCAATCCAGTTTGAACAGATTCCTTAATTACCTTTTCAATATCTTCTTTTTTTGCATGTACATTTATATGCATTTGTAGTCCAAGTCCATGAATGGGAATATTGCGTTGCTTTAATTCCCTAACCAATGATAGAATTGCCTGCATTTTCTTGGGATTTCCATCTTGACCATAATCGTTATAAAAAAGAATGGCAGATGAATCGGCTTCATGAGCCCATTGAAAGCTTTTGGCAATGTAATCAGGTATGTGATCTGCCCATATGGTGGGCCGCAAACTCCCATCATCTAAAAACGATTCATTCACTACATCCCATCCAGCAACTTTGCCCTTAAAATGTTGAACAACGGTTTTTATGTGCGTTTTTAATAATTCTTCCCAAGCTTTTTGATCACCTTGGAAATCTTTCATCCATTGTGGAACTTGATTATGCCAAACCAAGGTATGTCCGTGAATTCGCTTATTTGTCGCTTGGGCAAAATGCACGATTTCATCTGCTTTCGAAAAATCAAAACGCTCAGATTCAGGATGAACAAGCATCATTTTCATGTGATTTTCGGCGGTAATGCTGGTAAATTCATCGATAGCGATGGCTCGGTAGGCTTCATTTTCGTTTAATAAGCGAGGGTTAACGGATGCGCCTAAGTGAAACTTGATGACATTTTTTAGAAAGGGTGCTTTTTGGCCAAAACAAAAAACGGAGGTGCCCAATAAACATAGGATGATAATTTTCATTGAATTCATGATTTCTGTACTATTAATGCCAATCAAGGGTTGAAATAAGAAATATAAGTTTAGTATAAATAATTCAAAAAGAAGTCAGATCCTTGATTAAAATGCAATTTAAGGGCTAATACTTTTTCTACGGTATTTCTTTTTTTGAAAAAAAACAAAAAAACTTTTTTCTTTTGCTTCATCCAAGACGAATCAATCAAATGCTACTGACTGAACGATTTTCAATCGCTCACATCTAACTCCTCTGACCCAGACGCACATCGACCATGCGCATTGGCAAAGCTCCGCCTTGTTACTATATTCAAATCTTTCGTTCAGATTAAGCGTTGGTATAAATGAGTCTAAAGATAGTTTGTATGAAAGGTTTTTGTCGCTTAATTCGCATGATTAAAAAAGCGAAGGCAATTTTTTTAGATGAAACAATTGTATAGTGTCTATTGTTATAATAAGGCAATTTGTTTGCCTTCCATTTCACCTTGTATCATCTTCTATTTTCATGAAAGCTTTTTACCTTATTGCTAGCATTAGCTTATTATTTCTCCTGCTTCAATCCTATCAATTATTGAGCAATAATTGGAAGATTGAAAACCAAAAATTCAGACTTGTGTTCAAAGATTCGCAATTTGAAATCAGGTTTTACCCTGCTGCTACATTTGCTAAAATTTACAGTAAGGGGACGAATTACAAGTCAGTAGCCAGTAGCGGTTTCAAGAAATTGGCAGGGTATATCTTTGGAGGCAACGACCAAGGAAAAAGTATATCCATGACAGCACCTGTACGGATGGAACTCAGTGATAAAGGGTCAACCATGAGCTTTGTGATGCCTGAAAAATACAAAGAAACGGATTTACCTAAACCCAAAGATGCCAATGTGCATATTGTTAAATCAAGTCCACAATATGTGGCTGTCATTGGTTTTGGTGGATATGCAGATGATGAAAAGATTCAAGAAAGACGTGATTATTTATTGAAATTAATTCAAGCTAAAGGAATAAAAGTGGCTGGCGATTATACCTTTTTAGGCTACAATGCTCCATTTCAATTTTGGGGTAGAAAAAATGAAGTGGTTATTCCGATTATTTGGAAAGAGTAAAGGAACTATTTTACATGTTGAAACATGATATCGTAAAAAATCTACCTTCAATAAGCAGAACTCATTCAAAAAGAATCGTTGTGATGGATGAAGCTGTTAGGGTAATTTGATTAGAAAGAATGCTTTGATAAGCTAAATTTTGATCATAGGAAGTTGTATAGCTATTAATTTTTTGATGGGGTAAATTTTTAGGTAATTCAATCAAACATGACTCGCCTGAATTTATAAGGACCAAAACAGTTGTTTTGGAATCTGAATAAGCAGAAATTAAACAATTGGGTTGTTGAATGGTCGCCTCCACGCGTTGCATACCTGGTCGTACAAAAAGCGAGTAATTTCCTAAAGCCCAAAGGGTTTTGGAATCATAAAGATCAGCATCGTACTTATTGCCGTCATTTTCTCCTTTATTGGTTCCATGGAAGGTATATATCAATCCATCTTTGTAATCATTTGCACTAACTGCTAGCCACCAGCTCCAAGAAGAGGCATTGGCATGTACTAAATCAGCATGAATTACTTTTGCAACATACAATGCGGTTTTTATACCAAGATCTACTCCACTACCGTTTATTTCTCCAGCATTATTACCTAAAACACAGTATTCCGATTGCCAAAAACCAAGTCCAAATGTAGAAGTTGATTTACGTACTTCTTCTCGAGTACTAGTAAGCACTTTTTCAGGTGAAGTGGTAAAGTAACTATGCCCACTGATTATTTTTTCAACATTCGGAATATTTCCAACATAATGAGGAGAACTGGGAGAAAAAAAACTTTCGATTTGCTGGTCTTGGTTCGGTCGATTTGTTTTTTCTGCGAACAAATAATTGAGTTGGCCTGCTTCGGGAATAACGATGGTCGTTGGAGTATTATTTTTTTGAAAGGTGGAGGCAAGATTTCTAACGGCCCATGCGATATCCGGATTGTTGATTGGGCTACCTTCTTGCGAAGCCTTACCTGATTTATTAGGACCCCAATCCCATTGAGGCTCATTAAACGGACTAATGTAGGTAAACTGGAAATGTTTGGAAACTTCCGAAAGGAATATCGACCACTCATTTATTTTATCTTTATTGAAATTCCATTCCCCGAGTTGTCCATTTCCAAAGGCAAGGCCATTTTTGGTCATTTCAACTGGTGCGCTATTCAAAAAACCAAGCGTATAAGGCACCTGGTAATTTTTGGCAGCCTCTAAAAACCATTGTTGACCTTCCTGTTTGGTCCAATTATATTTCCCCAAGCTAAGTAAAGTTTCAGCTCTTCTCCATTCGGAATTTATTTTGCTATCATTTCCTTGTTCAAAGCTTCCTGCACCGATATTAAATCGCCACATCGATAAACCTATTCCCTTGGGGTTGCCATTTTGATCTTTTTCTGTACTAAAAAGCCATTCAGCGATTTTCTTTTTCTTTTCTAGGGGATAATTTTTGCCCACCATAGCGATCGACCAGCAATCAGACGCTCCAAAACTATGTATTGTTTGATACTTATTCTCAGGATTTAGTTGAATATTTTGGCAAAAAATAGGATAGCTAAACAGCAGGAAAATGAGACTTCTTAAAAATAGCTTGTTCATCGGTTTCTTTAATTCCTTCCAAGTTAAATGATTTTCTCGCAAAATAAATAATTTAAAATTCTATATTTAAATCAATCCGATTTGAAGGATGTTGGTGCCACTAAAATAGTTTGAAGCGACATATATGACATCATGTAAAGCGTTGATATCGGGTCTATATCCTTGCTTTCTATGTTTCATTAAAACGGTTATCAATACGCATTGATTGGTGATTAGCATCTTGACATGGTAAATACTTGTCGAAAAAACAGGAATCCTATTTTACAGCTTTTCTTTGAATTTTTCGGATAGCAGCATCAATGGATTTTTCAGGTTCTATGATATTGTATTCTCCCCAAAAATCTGGGTCAGCCAAAGAAGATACTTTATCCGACATGATTACATTGTCGGGCAATTTGATTGAATTTTTGATCTCATGGTTATCCTCTTTTTTCCATCCTGTAACGGCCATTTCTAATGTGGTGTTATAAATAGTGTTGAAAAATCTTTTATCCCAATTTAATGTAAAAGATAAATCCCCTCGCGAATAAGCAAAAACCCATTTTCCATTTTGTTTTCGGTAGTTAATTTGGTACTTGACTTCGGTGGGATAAATGACAACTCCAGCAGGTTTTTGACGAGTAAACAGAAGTCCTGCATTGATTTTATCTTTAACATTTAATTGGAAATTAGCGCTTATGACAGCATGTGTTTTCGCGTCAATGAATAATTTTCCGAAATAAAGAGGATTATCATCGATAGGTTTTTGTTTGAAAGCTAAAACCAACACTTTTTCATCATTTATTTGGGTATCCTCTTCTAGGTTAAAATCATATAATTCGAATGCATCATCTGTAAATACGAATTTTGGGTATTTGATTAAATCAAGGTACAAAGCGGAAAAAGGACCTCCTTGTAATTTAAAATTTACGGTGTCTAATTTGCTGTAGTCTGTATTTTTTCGACCTTTAAAAAGATGGATTTTGTCTGGTAAACCTAGTGAATATGCCTGTTTTTGAATGTCAACGATGGATTCAGATAGAGCGACATAGGTACGCCGTTTTCGAATAGTTTCTCGATAAAAACCGGTCAAGTCCATTGATGCATCTCCATAATTTTGCGATCGATTTTGTAATACTTCTAAAAAAGTTTTTTGGGGATCCTTCACTTTTACCACTACCTCTTCGAGCATCGTATTACTGGGTTCCAAATACAAAACATTTTTTTCGGGCTTTAAATCTTTGATGGGAACCACCTTATTTTTATATCCTAAAAATGAAATTATGAGGTTTGACTGCTGTTTTTCTGTCGGTACTTTTATCGAAAATTTACCTTCGCTATTGCTAATAGTGGAAATGGTTGTTTCTGCTATTGTTACACTCGCAAAGATGAGTTCATTCTTTGTTTTGCTGTCCAAAATAGTTCCTTTGAATTGTTGGAAGGAACTGGAATCCGTCGTTTGATACAGGGATGAACGAGCTTCTGATTGCATTTGAATAAGAAGGAGGAATAATAATCCAAAGAATCCTCTGTAAAAAAAAGGTGAAGTCGTTTTCATTTTTTTGATTCAATAAATGATATGCCCAAAATTTAATTAGTGTCTTTTTTCTTTTCGTATCTTAATTCATGCCTCAAGGGAAGAAAACAATACTAATGAGGCTCAAATATAGTGAATGAGGTTTTGTTAAAACGTATTTGCTTAGGTATTTGTTTTACTGTCCTTATCGAATTTCCTTTAATGGGAATTTAGAAAGTTTAGAATCCCAACCAACATGTTTTACAAGATGCAATCCGATTCATGAACTCGATGATTTTTGGTTAAAGCTGATTATTTTCGATTTTTATAACAAATGTATCATTGATCATCTCAGATATTGCTGATTGTTTAAACTATAATTCTATTAATTTTTCCATTTTGAGTAATTAAATAATTACGTTTAAAATTTTAAGATGTATCAAATAAATTCATCTAGACTGCCAAAATTGGGCGCCATTTGTCATTTTTAATACTTCATCATTTTAATGAAAGTCAAAGATTGCGTAGAAAAAAAAGAATGGGTAATTTTATTTTAAGATCAAATTCACCTTCAGGGAATTTTGACTAGATACAATATTACATGCAATAAATCATTTGGTCTTAAGTATTTTAAGCTTTTGAGCCGAGGTTTATAAACCTTAGAGAAGATAGAATGAACAGCCGTTATAATGTCAAAGGAGAAGATTTAATCGGGAAATACGTTCTTTTGTCCTCATTGGTTTTACTATTTTTTTTAATTTGTTTCTATTTATATCAATCAGATTTATCCGGTTTACCGCATAATTATGTTGTGGGTGATTGGCTAATTAATTATCAAGACGGAGGTTTTAAACGAAGAGGCTTGTCTGGTTCCTTTTTTTTTCTTTTGCAGGATTTAACTGATATACCTTTAAAATATTTGGTTTTTTTCTCCCAAATATCCTTTTATTTGATTTTGTTGTTTAATCTGGCAAGGATCTTAAGCACAAAAATTTTAAACTGGGGATATGTGTTATTGTTGTTTTCGCCGCTTACGCTTTTGTTTCTTGCAAACGATAAGCTGGCCGTTGGAAGGAAAGAAGTTATACTTTTAGCCATTTTTTCAATGGCCGCACATTGGGTAAATAAAGGGAGTTACAATTTTAATAAAAAACTCTTTATCATGTTTAATTTGTTCATAGCCTCTTTTTTTCATGAACTTAGTTTGTTTTTTACCCCATATTTTTTTTTACTGGAATCGAATTTGTCTTTTTCAAATTGTGTCGAAAACCTAAAAAAGAATTTTGGGTATGTGTTAGCAACATTAATTCCAGCACTAGCCATAATGATTTTTGGGGTAGATATTAATGAAGGCCATAGTATAGCTATTTTGCACGAGCGTAATATTGAGCTACAAGGTGGCATATTTGAACCACGTTGGTCTAGTTACAATCAATTAATCTCCGACATTAAGTTATATCCCATGGGGTATTTTAAATATTCCATATCGTTAACCTACATGCTTTGCTTTCTTATTTATTACTTAAGAATATCAAAGAAAATGGATTTATTGTTTTCCATTGTTATTTGTTTCCTATTCAGTATTCCATTGTTTGTTGTCGCGCTGGATTGGGGTAGATGGCTATTTATTCATTTTACTTTACTTTTAATGATACTTTCAATTAAGTTGACGAATAAAGAATCGAATACTGGAAATCAAACTTTATCTTTTAAGCATATTTCAAGTTTGACTTATTTCTTCTTGATTGGTAACCTGGTTATAGGAGTTAGTCACTGTGCAAATGGACTTCAATATTCTTTATTTTTGCGTCAAATAATTAAGTATTTATTTTAAAAGAAACCTGACCTCTATTAATTAGCTTGATTAAAATGTTTAGAAATAACCTTAATGATCGTATTTTCACTTAATAATAGAATTTATCTAGATCATTCGATATTCCATTTTCAAAATTTTCGTTCAATCTACACCTGTTTTTAATGATAAATATTGGACAGTTATGACATTGTCGATTTTTTTATAATCCTACAAGCCTATTTGAATGTTCTTCAAAAATTGGATCTCGCTTTGTTTTTCAATTTGATATTTTCTTGAATTCTCAGCAATGAATACCTAAATAAAGGTTGCAAATAGCATTAAACCTTCTGAATGATATTCTTTCTATTTTTAGGGTGATGAGAATGATAATAGACTTCCAATGAGTGTTTTTAATAAAAGGGAATTTATTCAATATTCTGAAACTTATTAGAGAATCAGAAATTGTTTATTATTGAACAAACCCACATTTCGATCGAAAACCCTTTTCGTGTTAGCTAATTTGCTACTCTTTGCGGAAAACAAAAAAACAATCCTTTTGAAGATGGTTTAGGAAGAGGGGCGAAGTATTAAGAGATGATTGTTGAAATTTTGATGGTTCCTTAAATCCAAAATTAACTCGGAAAAACAAGTCCAACAGTACTTTCCCATGGATCTCTTGGCATTCCTCCATTTACATCCAAGGGAGATAAAGCTGGTAATTCCCAAGGTTTTTTAAGATTTTTTGTTGGTTGAGGGATGGACGAAAATGGTAAAGTCTTTGACATTTTTTTTAAATTTAGATCTTATAATCTTTTAAAAATTACGCTATTTATATACCCTGCAGATGAAATTAGGATAATTTAAAACCCTAACTTTAACCCTATCTTTAAAACAAAAAAGCCCATAACATTTTTTGTTACAGGCTTTTAATTTACTTAATGGTGGTCCCAATAGTTGACTAATTTAGTAGACTAATGAATCTAAATCGAATCAAAATCGAACCAGATTAATCTATTTGTATTTTATGGGTTTCTTAACGGATTATAATTCGTTGAAATCATACCCTTGTGCTCTCTTATTTGCTGCTCTGTTTTTAAAACTATCAAACTACCTTTATGTAAATTGAAGGAAGTAAAAAATTCCACTCATGATAGACACAAATCTTGAACTCGACCAATATCCTCTTGTAAGTAATCGTGGAGCTATCCAACTTGTACCAACGAAGTTGTTTGTAGATTGGTTTAATTATTATTTATCCAACCAAATACAGAACACATTTTTCACTTGATTTTTTGATAACTGCTATTCTTGTTTCAAAACTATCATCATCAAAGGATTTTTCTATTCTAAAATCACGTGTTTCAAAAATTTCAGTATAACTTCTATGATTTCCGGTACTAGAGACAAATTTGAAAAATTCTCTAATTTTTTTTGGATTAGTCCTAATAAATTCAATTAGTTCATTTTCACCGCAGTTATAAAGTTGAGATTTCTTATTTTCTATATTTGAAGTTAAAGTGTCTTTCCCCCCATTATTATTTGTTAAAAAAATAAAAATTATGATTATTATGATTAGTAGTAAGAAAGCACCCATTTATTTTAAATTTTGTTTAATCAATTCTTAAAAAGGTAAATCATCTCCTTAAAAAGTTGGAAAATCCTGAATATTTGGTTTTTGATGATTTTTACTTGTGTACCATCCTGAAAGTTGTAAATAACATCTTCTCTCATTATCGTTTGGAGATGCCCACCACCTAGCTAAAGAAACTAGGATTAGGGTTCCTGCTGGTATAATATCTAGAGGATTTTGGAATCCAACGAATTTTATATTTCTTCGAATGTATGGATAATTGTTCACTATTTTTAGTACAAATACTTTTAAATTGACAAATCATCAAAATCGTTAAAAAAAGTATCTTCTTCTAATTCAGCTTGTTCATCGTTCTTATTTGTACGATCAAAATTGTATTTACGTAAATCAAAATCCTTTCTACAATTTTCACAATGAAAAATTTCATTTTCTTTTTCGTACATTAAATTTGAACAATTATAGCAAAAATGCTTCCCTCGTTCTCTATGCCCTTTTTTGTTTCTGATTTTTTGAATAAACTCTGGGTGAATATAACCACCCACTAATTTTAAATTCTCATACCTCTTTTTCATATTGTAATGAGAACAGCAGCTACTACATTTGTCACATATAACTAATCCATTTGGACATCTTTTAGATATACGATCATCAATAATATTTTCACATGAATTTGTAACACATCTATTTAAATAAATTGGTTTTTTATGAAAACTGCAACTTAAATTTTCACAACCAAAAGTAGTATAATTATTTGCAGCAAAATGAGAAGTTTGAATTGGGTATAAAATTTCATCGCATTCATGGCAATACAGATGATTTAAGAGCTTATTAAAACGATTTATTAAACCTGTAAATTTATAGTATTGTCCTTTTGGAATAAAATCACCCATATGATTAATTTCATCTAAATCAAATCCAAGAATTGCAGCAAAATCAATTAATGTATAATTCTCCCATTCATTTTTTTCATGAATTGTTTCACAATGATTATAACAAACATTTCCCGCACACCACCAAAACGGTACTTTGTAATATTTGTCTACTTTATTTGCTAGTCTACCTTCACAAAATGAAATACCATCTGGTATTTCGTACCTAACTATTTTTGCAAAGTGTAGGTTATTAGATTTTATATTTGAAGCATCAGTATTTATTTTAAAATTATTTTTTCTTCCAAAATCATACACTTCGGATTCGTATTTAGAATGAATACCCCAATGCTTTTCCTGTGGATTCCATTTAGCACTGGGTAACATTTTTATGGTATCTTTAATACTTGCAAATTCTGAATTATTCGAATAATTATTTCGAATTGCAAAGTAAAAATCTTGATTTTCATTATAAAATTTTTTAAAAATTACCCCATTTTCCGATGATTTATAATCGAACTCATATTTTGCTCTTCCTTGGCACTCTTCAAAATAGTGCGCAATTTTAAAACGTTTATTTTTGTTGAATTTAAAATTTCTTAAAACGATATCTAATAAATCTTTCTCAGATAGAAATTTATTCTGTTTTGAATATGATATTATACTTTTAATTAATATATCTGATGATATATCTATATCAACCGAATTGTCATATTCCTTACCTAAATTATACAAGTCAAAATCAATTCTAAAAAGACTATCTAGTTTGTCGACCGTTAAATCAAATTTGTTTTCAGCTTTAAGGAAAAATAGCTTTTTAATTATTAATACTTCTTGGCTAGGTGAAAATAAAATGAATTTCTCCTTAAGAAATTCAAAATCAAATAATTCAGATTTGTTTAAAAACCATAAAATTAGATTGTAATATTTATTCTCAGATTTAATTATATTAGTCAAATAGCTTGAATCGTTAATTGAAATCCATCGAATTTGATTTATTACTGTTTGGAAAATAGGTCTTGAATCAATGGAATGTAAACTTTCAAGGTTATTTGATAATAGATTACATATAAAATCCTTTGAAACTAAACCTTTATTTATCCAATTTTGTAAACTTTTAAAATTTTCTGCTTGGTGATTTAGGTGTGAAATAATATATTTTTCTGGGAAAATATCAGAAAGACCAGTTTCCCAAAGGTTAAAATGACTTATTTCGCTTACTTCCTTTAATATTTTCTCATCAACTTTTTTAAAGTTAACCTTGTTCAGAACACTTTTGGCTAACGTTAAAATTAATTCAATATTTTGCATTGATTTTAACGTTAGCCAAGTATTAAAAATTTGAATTAATTCATTCTGTTTAAACTTTTTAGTTGTGCAAATTTCTTTAAATTGATCAATATTAAATGAATCGAGCTTTTCTAGAACTAATTTGAGAGGAATTTCATCTATATAACCGATGAAAAAAAGTTCAAGTTTTTCAATATCATTACAATTTTCTAAAACGGATAAATTAAAAGTTTTAATGATTTCATGTTCTTTCTTTTTTATCCATTGTTTGTTTGAAGTAAAATAAGAAGCATATTCAATGTCACCGGTTAAATTATTAATAGATTTAATATAAAGTTTCAATAATTCATACGCTTTTTC
Source organism: Aquirufa sp. ROCK2-A2 (assembly GCF_054558485.1). Taxonomy (NCBI): domain Bacteria; kingdom Pseudomonadati; phylum Bacteroidota; class Cytophagia; order Cytophagales; family Flectobacillaceae; genus Aquirufa; species Aquirufa sp. ROCK2-A2. The sequence goes on along the minus strand of NZ_JBPXKA010000002.1, from coordinate 123,225 downwards.
CCGCATGTATAAGTTTAAATATTGTTTTAATAGTTCAAGTTGAAATTCAAAAGGTGACTTTAGTAAAAATTTTATCCTTTTATTATTAGTAATTTCAGGATTAATAAAATACTTTATTGAATCATTTAAATTTGGCTTTGAGGCAGTTATATCCGAAATCCATAATTCTATCAAAAAATCACTTGAAGATTTGTTTATTATTAACTTTTCAAGGTCTAAAATAATTTCAGTTTTGAATTCATCGTTTAGATTAGCAGGTAACTCTTTTTTTATTGAAGTAAATTCATTTAAAATTTCAAAATCAGGAATCAAATTATATTTTAATGACACTTTATTAATTTTTTCTTTTATCTTTTTAAATACAATTTGATCTAGCTTTAATTTTTGAGCATTTAATTCTTTTTCAAATGGGATATCCAATATTTTATATAGAGAATTATAATTGTCCACATCCAAATTAATTGATTTCTCAATTTTTGTTTCCAATAAATTGAAAACAAAATCACTATTAAAACCATATTTGAAAATCCTTTCAAATTCATTAATCCCTAATTCTTCTACGTTCTGTAAAAATATATTTTCAGGGATTTGAAAATCTAAAGCATCTACATAACCTATATATCTAAAATTGTGTGATTTCCAGCATGCAAAAAGAATTTCATGATTTATAAAAACACCAAAGTGATTAAAAATTCGGCTCAATAATTTTTCAGCAATTATTGAATCATGAATATTTATGTTTAAAGAAGACTCAATCAATTTACAATATGATATAAATAAATTAGTATGTAAATTTTTCTCATAATAATCGGTTATCATATTAAATATATCTTCAATATCATTATTCAATATAATATTCTGTATTCCTTCTTGAAGAATATTAAAAGTTTTGAATTCTATCGCTTTATAAGGATTACCACGATGCCCTCTTTTAATTACTTTAATTTCAATAGTAACTGATGAATGGCTATCTAAATAATACATTAATTCTTTCCAGTCTTCAGTATATAAATTTGTTCTACATTTTTTTGCTGATTTTTTATCTGAAATAGAATTTGTTTGTTCTTTAAATATAACAATGGTACCTTCTTTAATGTCCACGTGGAAATCTAATATTTCAGTTGAGTGAATAAAATATTCAATCTCATTGGGGTTTTTAATTACTCCAAATCCTTTATTTATATCAAACCATTTTATTACACCAAGCATAATTTATTTACAATTAATAGAGTTTTAATTAACATACTTAAAATTGGAATATTTTTTTATTTATTTTTTATTTATTTTTTAAAAATTTAAAATAACCTATTCCTTGAAATTTCAATTTAAAATAAAATTTAATTTGTTTATTAAAATAGATTGCATTTCAAAATTCTCATTTTATTTTTAAATACAATTTTTTACTTATGTAAGTAGAATCCACCAAGACCTTTTACAGCCTTGGTGGACCCCATCAATCTAAAACTTTTTCAAATCTTCCCCTTTTCTCTTCCGATCCATATAGTTTTGTATGGAGTCTGACACGCGATTGAACACCGCATCTTTCATCTGTGACTTATCGAAGTATGCGCTATTATCCCTTCTTATATTCATCTTTTCTGCCATATCAACGGCATCCAATGTAGCTCCTAAGAAACTAAAGGTGAATTTTCCAGAATCCTCTTTGGTTTTGATTAGGTCCCGTATTTGTGAAAGGGAATAATACCGAGAGGCATTTTCATGGCCATCCGTCAGGATCACAATGATAGCAGTATCGCCCTCGTTGATGAGTTGATTTTCTACCTTTAAAACACTAAGGCCAATGGCATCCAATAAGGCTGTACTTCCATATGGCCTATATTCAATTTGTTGAATACTGGGTAATTTTTCAGCAGGTACATCATGGTACATGAATTCTACGTCATTATTAAATACGGTCAAGCCTACACGAATCTCTTGCTCAGGGAATTCTTTGGCGATAGAGATGATGTACATTGGCTACAAAGTTGGTTACAGAGCTAGGAATCGATTTAAGTACGGTATGTTTGATTACAGGTCATAAGTCTATTAAGACGTTGGAAATCTACCTGAAACATAATAATAAGAATGCGTTGACTGGGGTGATTAATAAGGTTAGGGCGTTGGAAGAGAATTTGGTTTAGTAAATTGTGATTTAGACTTTAGAGTAATACCTTATTTCAAGCCTGTAAAAGAACTTTAGCTTCACATTTAAAAATTTACATATTTGTTAATAATTGTAGTATATTTATATCATGGATATAGTAATTATTAAAACTGGTGAGCCTAAGAAAATTGTTGTTGAGCAATTACAAGATTCAGATTACAAGAAGATTACAAAATCTAAGTATCATTTTAACTGGAAAAATCAAAAGGAACATGATGTATATAAACTTAGACTTGTTGAAAGCGAAGAAATTTTAGGTCTTATGTCATTGAAAGTATATATCAATGAACTGAGAATTGAAATTGTGTTATTAGCTTGTTCGATTGAAAATACAGGTAAAGATAAAATTTTTGATCGAATAGCAGGAAATTTAATTGCTTTTGCATGTCGCGAAGCTATTAAATTGTTTGGTGTTGATGCTTGTGTTTCATTAATACCAAAGACTGAATTGAAAAAATATTATATGAGCCAATATGGGATGTTAGATGCTGGTAGGCAAATTTATTTAGCATCAAATTCTCTATTTAATCTTTTAAATAAATATAAGGTATGAAAACTAATAAAAATAAATTTACATTAGACGAGTTGGCTGACTCTGTTGTATTTGAAAGTAGCCTAACTCCCGAGGAAAGAAAATCAGCTGAAGTAGAACTTGCAGAAGCTCGAAGAAAAAATAAAGAGATAATCACCGAGAACCAGAAATTGTATGCAAAAGTTTTACAATTACGTTTTTTAATGGAAGATTATGCTAAATCTGAAATATTCGACCAGGAGTTATCATTTGCATCATTCCTAAGAAAATATATTAGATTAAATTATAAGGTTAATAAAAAGTTCGCTAATGATATTAATTTAAAAGAGGCTGAACTTAGTCTGATTTTGAATAGACACCGTTTGCCAAATGAAAAAACAATAGTGCGGTTAGAGCTTCATTCTAATTCTATGATTCCTGCAATCAGTTGGTATCGAGTTTTAGAGAAAGAAAAAGAACATGAACTTCAGTCAAATATTGCATTTAAGCAAAAACAAAATAAACATGTAAAAAATCGTCTGAATTTTGAATTACAAGAAGTTTGAGATAATTAAGTTTTTGGAATGTGCTAATGATTAAAGCTTTTTGAGATTGTCGCATTGGGAAGTTCATCTCCCATCGAAAGGAAATAAAAAGTGCTTAATAACCCAATTTCTAAACATTTAGATGTCAAAAAGGGAGTACTTACCTATGGAAGAAAGAATTTTAATATTTGGTGATGAATTTGGCACCCACAGTCTAAATAAGGCTGATCCACAGATAATCTCTCATTTTATTTATACAGCAATTGCAATCAAAGAATCAAATCTTCAAAATGCTTTAAGCCTAAGAGATGAAATCAGTAAAAGATATTTGTCTTCACAAAAGCTCAAATCAAGTTCAAAAGCCCTAAGAGATAAGAATAATTTTCAAAAAAGGCTTGATGTAGTAAAAGCAATTTGCGAGGAATTGGATTGTGCAATCTATTGTCTAGTTGTAGATAAGTTAAGCTTAGAAAGTGAAGGGCTGAAATTTAAGGAAGTATTTTATAAATTTTTTCAAAGAATCTTTCTTGAACAAATTGCTAAAAATTACAATAACTATTCAGTCATTATGCACAATATCATAAGTGATGAATATGCCATTGGAATGCAAAAATACCTACAAAAGAAAAATCCAAGTACACTCTTTAATGAGTATACATATAAAATGTGTACTGATGATGAGGAGCCCTTAATTCAATTTGCGGATGTTTTATCAGGTTCTTTAGGTCGAATTTTTTCAAGTTCTCATAAACACCATAGATGGGAAGAGCTTTATGATATTATTTCTCAAAAGCTTATCAAACCCTTTATCTTTCCAAATTCATCCAAAAGTAATATTGTATATGAAAATGATAAGAATGATGAAAAAATAGATGTGGAAATTTACAAAATTGTTCAAAATGACGGAGAGGCCTTACTTAATGATAGTTCTGATAAGACTTTAAATAGTATTCTTGAACATTTACTTTTTTATCAAAAAATTGCGCCGTTCAAATTAGTTGAAACATATGAACTAATTCCAATTGTTTTTCGTAACACAGGTGTGACAATTACAGCAGAGCAATTAAGGAGATATATAAGAGATATACGTTACAAAGGAATTATGGTTGTTACTTTAATGGGTAAAAGTGGTTATAAATTAGCATCGTCAAAGGCAGATATATTAAATTACTTTTCACATTATATGAAATATGTATTACCAATGCTTCATAAAGTGGAAATAGCAAATAATATTTTCAAAGGTAAAACAACAGGTGATTTCATTCCCTTAGATGAACGCGAGGTTAATGTTCTCAAAAGAATAATTGATAACTTGAATAAGCCTGAAATGGATTGATTCTAATTTAGATTTTGTTTTATTTTAAACAAACTGACATCTAAAAATCTACTCATGTGCTACCCACTTTGCTTCCCCTGCCGTAAAATAAAAAAAACCACCTCGTTTGAGGTGGTTTTTTTAGATTGATTAGAACAATACTTCGTGTAGCTCGAGTCGGATTTATTTCTTAATTCTATCCAGAATATTGCCATATTCCCCATCCCATTTATTATATAATTCTATAATTGACTCACCATAATTTTCATTACCGCTTCTGCAAAATGCAAGATAGATTAATAAAGTCTTTACTTGGCCTAAAAATTTGGTTTTCAGGAACTTTTCGATAAGGTTTAAATCAATATTATCATTTAGTATACTTAATGCGAGAAATTCGAGTTTATCAAGATGTTCAGTAATCTTTAAACGATTTCCGTTATGGGTGAAGGTGCTTTTTGCCCTGTTATATACCATTTCTTTTGTCTCTAAAGTAACGACAAATGGTTCATTTAGATAATTAAATGTATTTTCCGAACCAGTAAAAATTCCTAATTCAACTAACTTTATATATGAGGTTTGTATCTCCCAGAAAAACATTTTTGCTAGATTGGAGGATAACTCTTTTTCTTGTTTTTCTTTATTCGAAGAGTTTGTTTTAACTAACTCAATATAGTTTATGTATAAAAAAAATGAAGTCACTATTGAGAATAGGGAACTTAATAAAATGCCTAAAAAAGGTGAAATTTTGTTAGCTATTTCAAGGTCAAATAGATTATTGATGTAAATGAGTTTATTAATATATAAGGTTTCTAAATATTTAATAAACATCAAGAGTAAAGCAAGAAAAACTACAGAGATAATAGTTTTGCTCGTAAATGTTATTTTTTTTGAGAACTTCATTTTAGTTTCTAAAAATAAATCGTTTAAAATTAAACAAATTTTAACCTGAAATCCCCTCTCGTGCTACCCACTTTGCTACTCTTGCCGTAAAATAAAAAAAACCACCTCGTATGAGGTGGTTTCTGTGGTCCAACTAGGATTCGAACCTAGGACCCCCTGCTTGTAAGGCAGGTGCTCTGAACCAGCTGAGCTATTAGACCATTCCGTGTGAATCGGTTTGCAAATATCTGAATTTTATTTTTTTTATGCAAATGCTCTTTTGAAAAAACAGGTATTTTTTTTGTAAAAAGCCTTATTTTTTGATTATCTCATTGAAACACACCATCTTTGCAATCAAATATTTTTTTCGATTTTTATGCAATCACTACTCTCTGTCGACAATCTAGTTAGCTTATTGACCTTGACCTTTTTGGAAATTGTACTTGGTATTGATAATATCATCTTTATCTCCATTACTGCTTCCAAACTTCCCAATGAACAACAATCCAAAGCCCGGAACATTGGTCTTGCTTTGGCTATGATCTTTCGTATTATTCTCCTTTTTGGTATTTCTTTCCTTATTTCTTTGCAACAACCATTTACCCATTTTGATGTCTTGGGAATTTCCGCTGCACCTACCGGACAATCTATCATCTTGTTTGTCGGCGGATTATTTTTACTTTACAAAGCAACCAACGAAATATTTCATAAACTAGAAGGTGAGGAGGTTAACATCGAGAAATCCATGGGTAAAAAAGCCATGTCCAATATCGGGAAGGTCGTTACGCAAATTGCTTTGATCAATTTAGTATTTTCCATCGATTCCATTTTGACAGCCATTGGTTTGTCGAATGATTTAACAATCATGATCATCGCGGTGGTGGTTTCAGCACTCATCATGATGGGTTTCTCCGGCCCTGTTGGTCGGTTTGTTAATAATCACCCTTCACTCCAAATACTTGGTTTATCATTTTTAATCATGATCGGTTTTATGCTGATTGCAGAAGCCAGCCACGACTCCGAAGTAGTTATCCTAGGAAATCACATCGGTCAAGTACCAAAAGGTTATTTGTACTTCTCCATCGCCTTCTCTGTGTTTGTGGAATTTATTAACATCAAAATGCGTAAAAAATCCACGAAACCAGTGGAGATTAGGTAAAAGGTAATAGGTAAAAGGTAAAAGGTAATAGGTAAAAGGTAAAAGGTAATAGGTAATAGGTAAAAGGTAATAGGTAATAGGTAAAAGGTAATAGAATAGGTAAAACTGTCACTAAACACTAATCACTAATACCTAATAACTAAACAATAAATCATGGTTTAGGCGATGAACACAAAGCACAAAGTGCGATATCTTTTTTGAATAAATTATACATCTTACTTCTTGCATAATTTTAAAATTCCATCCTAGCCAATGGACTAACGCTTTGGTCACAGAAGAGACCTGCTTCCGCTTTGAAGTGGCCAGCCATGGCAATCATGCCAGCATTGTCTGTGCAATAAGAAAAAGCAGGAATAAAAACATCCCAACCCTGTTCTGTACCCATTTTTTGCAACTCAGCTCGTAAACCTGAATTGGCTGAAACGCCGCCTGCAATGGCTATTTGACGGCAATTTTTTTCTTTCATCGCCCGCTTTACTTTTCGTAATAATATATCGATCAAGGTTTTTTGAACCGATGCACAAATGTCGGCTTTGTTCTCCTCAATGAATTGTGGATTCGCTTTTTGCTCTTTTTGTAAAAAATACAAAATGGCCGTTTTAATGCCCGAAAAAGAAAAATTCAATCCGGGTATTTCGCCCAAGGGTAATTTGAATTTGTTCAGATCTCCTTCTTTCGCCAATTTGTCGATGAGCGGACCACCTGGATAAGGGAGTCCAATCAGTTTGGCCGTTTTGTCAAATGCTTCTCCCACCGCATCATCCATGGTTTCGCCAATAATTTCCATTTCCAACGCACTGCTTACCCAAACCAATTGAGTATGCCCGCCACTGACTGTCAAACATAAAAATGGAAAATTTGGTTTTGGATCTTCTATGAAATGGGCCAATACGTGCGCTTGCATGTGATTTACCTCAATCAATGGAATGTTTAAACTCAAGGCTAATGACTTTGCAAACGAGGTGCCAATCAATAAGGCACCCAGTAAACCTGGACCCCTCGTAAAAGCAATGGCATTCAGGTCATTTTTGTTTATATTTGCCAGTTGTAGAGCTTCTTGAACAACAGGAATGATGGATTTTTGATGTGCTCTACTGGCTAACTCAGGAACAACTCCTCCCCATTCGGTATGAATGAGTTGGGTTGAGATAACATTTGAACGTAAATTTCCGTTAACCATAACAGCAGCGGAGGTTTCGTCACAAGATGATTCAATGGCCAGTAGATTCATAATTTTTCCTATTTCTCTGCAAAAATAGGGCAAAAATTGCCGGAATAGATTTTTTCTTCAAAAGAAAATATGATTAAATATCTCAAAATTTTAGCCAAAACTCTCCTCTATGGATTAGTGGCTATTTTTTTGTTGCTATTTATGTTCATTTTACTTCTTCGCGCTCCCGCCAATCAAACTTTATTGGCTAAATATTATTCTCCAAAAATCGAAAAGGCCATCGGTTATCCGCTGACACTCGATCGAATTCAATTGAAATTTTTTGATGAGGTGAGTTTTTGGGGACTCAAAGTCAAAGATCCTTGGGGAAAAGAAATGATTCGCATTGATCAATTGGATGTTAATTTTAGTATCTACAAATTGCTTTTGGGTAATACAGATCCTGCCTTGGATTATGCCCGTTTGATTCGCCCAAAAGTCCATTTGATCTTTGAGAAGAAATCAGGAAAAATGAACTTGGAAGAGTTTATTGACCGACTTTCTAATTGGCTAAGTCCAGGTGAAAAAGACCCCCAAGCACCTAGTTCGATCTTTTTTATTCATGAAGCCGAGGTGGTAGATGGAATATTCCAATTAGATGATTTTCAAATAAAAGATGAGGGTACCCCCACTCATTTTGATATTTCACACTTTTCAATCGAAAAAATTAATTCCAAAGTAAAGGAGTTTTACGTCAAGGACGATACCATCGCTTTACAAACCATCGCTTTAAAAGGGATTGATCCGGATACTAAATTTACTGTGAAAAGCTTGGATACGCATTTTATGATTTCGGATAAACAAATGCGTTTTGACCAACTTTCCTTGTGGTTCAATGACTCTCATTTGAAAAATAAAGTAGTCATGAATTATGCCAATAAGAGTTCCTTGGCTAATTGGAATACTCAGGTAAACATGCAGGCCGACTTTGATAATTCCATTATTTTGGGTGAAGATCTTGGCCGTTTTGTCGATGCCATGAATGACTACAAGGGTGTTTATCGCTTGAAAGGAAAGTTGAATGGAACGGTGGCTAAACTCAATCTATCCAATTTTGAATTAGGTTTTGGGACAAAAAGTTTGTTGAAAGGGGATTTCGCCTTCAAAGGTTTACCAGATGTGCAAAATGCCCAAATGGATTTTAAACTTAAAAATTCCTATTTCGTTCCACAGGATTTAGCAACATTTATTTCCAAGCCTGCTGCTGAAAAAATGAAAATATTGGGTCCGAGTCATTTGGATGGTACTTTTAAAGGGACTCATTTGAATTTCGCGACATCTGGCAAATTACAGACCGGTTTGGGATTTATGGAAGCTAATTTTGTCATGGCATTAAAAGATTCCATGGCTTTGTCTGCTTATCAAGGAAAAGTAAGTTTGAAAAAATTCCGTTTAGGAGTTTTAGTAGATTTGAAAGATCAAATTGGAACCATCGATTTGGATGCGAATATTAAAGGGACGGGCTTTTCCAATAAATCGGCCAAAATAGATTTTGATGGTCAAATTTCTGAAATCAATTTAAATCATTACGCCTACAAACGGGTTGCCTTACGAGGAAATTTACAGAAACAATTGTTCAAAGGTGCTGTGTCGGTGAAAGATTCCAACCTGATTGCCAGTATGATTGGTGAAATTAATTTACGCGAATCCAAGCCCCATTATGAATTGGAAGGACGTGTCAATAGGGTTGATTTACAAAAATTAAATTTGTTGAATTCTCCTTTGAAATTGAATTCGGATTTTAAATTAAATGTAAAACTGAACGATTTAGATGACCTTGAGGGTTCTGTCACCTTAACGGATTTAACCATTCAAAAACCTCAAAATGATGACTTGAAATTGAACCTACTTAGTTTCACTTCCGATATCAGTCAAGCTACCCAAAAACGCTATAAAATTAATTCCGATTTGGTTTCTGTCGATTTGGAAGGTAATTTTTTGCCCAATCAATTGAAATCGGATTTACTTCAATTATGGGATGAATATGGAAATTATTTCAAAAAGAATGATGCCGAACGTGCCTTGTATTATCAAAATAAAATAGCCGAAAATACGAATCGCTACCAAGCTGATTTTACGGTTATTGGTCACCATTTAAGTCCATTACTAACGCGTTGGTTTCCAAGTGTGGATATTGGCAAAAACACGGTCTTCTCTGGAAATATCAACAAAGGACGTGCTTTGAATGTTAGTTTAGAATCCTATCCAGATACCTTGGTTTTTGGAGGTTATCGATTTTATCAATCCATTTTATCTTTTCAAAGTTCCAAATTTCTTTCTAGTCCAGAGGTGTCTAGTAGCTTGGTTTTTCAGTCGAGAAGGCAACAATTGAACTTTCTTACCCCGACCGAAAATTTTAAATTAGGTGCTTTATGGGATCAAGATCGAATCAATTTTACCTTGGATTTTAAGCAACAAGAAGAAGAAAATACGGCCCATCTGGGGGGTACTTGGCGTTTTGAAAAAGAGGGATATTCGTTGAAATTCAAGGATTCGTATTTTCGCATTTTAGGGCAAGATTGGTCGGTTGATCCATTGAACAAATTGAGTTTTATTGGTTCCGAATTAAAAGCTGACCATGTTTATCTTTCCAATAATAAACAATCGATTTCGCTTCAAGGAAGTTTGTCCAAAGATTCAACCAATGTGTTGACATTAAAAGCTAAAAAGTTTCAATTAGAAACCTTAAAACCTATTTTTTCCATTAAGTCCATTGGTGAATTAAATGCTGAATTAACCATTCAAGATTGGTACCAACACTCCCACATTGATGCTTGGGCTAAAATTGATTCCTTTCAATTGGGTAAAATTTATATCGGCAATTTATTGGGATTAGGTACTTACCGAGCGGAAGAAAAAGTAATGGATCTGGATTTTAATTTAAATCGTTTAGGGGAATCTGTGTTGTCGATGAGTGGTGCATATAAACCTTATGAGGAGTCCGAAAAATTGGACTTAATAGCCGATTTAAATAAAACCAATCTGCAAATTTTAGAGCCTTTTACTTCGGGTGTTTTCTCTGATATCAAAGGAGCCGCTTTCGGTAAATTACACATAGGGGGTTCTTTGACTCAGCCAATTGTGACTGGTAAATTAGCTGTTCAAAAAGCGGGAGTGACCTTTGATTACTTAAATACAACTTTGGCATTTTCAGATACCATTGAATTCTTACCACGTCAAATTTTGGGAAAAAATTGGTTGATGAAAGATCCGGAAGGAAATACGGCATCTTTAAATACCTCCGTATCTTTTCCTATCGATCGGCCATTCGAGCTTTCTTTAAATGCCGATTTGAAGAAATTTAAAATTTTGAATACTCAGAGAAATCCAAGTTCCATTTACTATGGAGTAGGTTATGCCAGTGGTAACATGAAAATTGATGGTACTTTGCAAAATCTCATGATTTCGGGTTCTTTGAAATCAGAAAAAGGCACTCGGTTATTTATTCCTTTGGATAGGGAAGAAGTGATGTCCGACGAAGAAGATTACGAGTTTTTTAGTGAAACCTTAAAAGCTTCTCAAGAATTAGATAAGCAAAATATTTCCAAAAAATTGTCGGAAGATGGGATCCAAATGGATCTTAATTTGGCCTTGACTCCCGAGGCATATGGGGAGGTTCAAATTGACCAAAAGAAAGGCGATATCATGCGGGTTTATGGCAAAGGAAATGTCAACATGACCTTGGATAAAAAAGGCAAATTCGGAATGAATGGTGAATATGCCATCGACCAAGGAGATTATACATTTACGCTTCAAAATGTTATCAATAAGAAATTTAACATTGAAAAGAATTCCAAAATTTCGTGGAATGGGGATCCTTTAGATGCACAAGTTAGCATCAAAGCTATTTATACTCAATATGCTTCCTTGTATCCGATTTTATTGGATACGACCAATAAAGCCAATGCACCAGAATATAAAAGAAGGTATCCAGTAGATGTTTCCATCAATCTTCAAAACCGATTGTTATCTCCAGATATTAGTTTTAATATGGGGGTCAGAGATTATCCCAAAGATGTGAATTTCAACAGTTCGGTCACGGCTTTCACCAATCGAATTAAGACGGACGAGCAGGAATTGACTAGGCAGGTTAGTAACGTTTTGCTCTTTGGACAATTGGTGCCGCCGTATGGAGGCAGCGGTATCGAGTTAGGGAATTTAGTAGGTAATTTCACTGAAATGCTCTCGAATCAATTGAGTAATTTGGCTTCCAAAATCAATAAAGATTTAAACATTGATGTCTATTTTGGTGGAGGAAGTTTGAACCAAGATTTGTTAAGCAATTTGCAACTTCGCGCGACCTACACCATCAACGATGATTTACGTGTTACCCGAAGTGGAGGTTTTACCGATGCTCGTAATCAAACTAGTTGGCAAATGTTTCTAGGCGATTGGTCTACCGAGTGGTTCATGCGCAAAGACGGAAGCCTTCGATTTAAAGCTTATACCAGAAACGTACAAACTACTTTGGCAGGGTCATTGAACTCCTATCAAATCAATAGAAACGTAGGTTCGTCCATCATATTTAATAAAAATTTCAATCGGTTCTTTTGGCAAAAAAAAGGTGAATAATTTTTTGTAAATTTGCCTCAATTTTTGCCGTTAAAATATAAAATCAGACAATTCAGTGAACTTCAAGGAATACAAAAATTTAGATTACGCCCAAGTTGCAGACGAAGTATTATCATTTTGGAATGAAAATGGTATTTTCGAAAAGTCCATTTCCACCAGAGAAGGAAAACCTAGTTTTACCTTTTTTGAGGGTCCTCCCTCTGCCAACGGAACGCCAGGTATTCACCATGTCATGGCACGCACGATCAAAGATATTTTTTGTAGATACCAAACGCTAAAAGGCAAACAAGTTAAAAGAAAAGGAGGCTGGGATACCCACGGATTACCTGTTGAATTGCAAGTAGAAAAAGAATTAGGCATCACGAAAGAAGACATTGGTAAGTCCATTTCGGTAGAAGAATACAACCAAAAATGCCGTGAAACGGTGATGAAATTCACGGATCAGTGGAATGATTTAACGCAAAAAATGGGTTATTGGGTCGATTTAGAAAATCCTTATGTTACCTATCAAGCCAATTACATCGAAAGTGTTTGGAATTTATTGAAGCGACTTTATGACAAAGGGCTTTTATACAAAGGTTATACCATTCAACCCTACTCGCCTGCGGCAGGTACAGGTTTGTCTTCCCATGAATTGAATCAACCTGGTTGTTACAGAGATGTGAAAGACACTTCCTTAACGGCTCAATTTCAAGTTAAAAAGTCGGCTGCCTCTCAATTCTTATTCGAATTAACCAATGAGGAAAATGTCTATATTTTAGCTTGGACAACCACTCCTTGGACCTTGCCTTCTAACTCGGCATTAACTGCAGGGAAAAATATTTCCTATTCCTTAGTTCAAACATTTAATCCATATACCTATTTGCCCGTAAACGTTATATTGGCAAAGGATTTAGTAAAGAATTATTTTCAAGCAGCTGCAGAAAATGGCGATTTTGAAGCCTATTTAGCTGCTGAGAAAAAACCATCGTCCATTCCTTATCGTATCTTAGGTGAATGCAAAGGCGCTCAACTAGAAGGGGTGGAATATGAGCAATTAATGCCTTATGTTCAACCCAAAGAAGCAGCTTTTCGAGTTATTTTAGGAGATTTTGTGACCACAGAAGATGGTACAGGGATTGTTCATACAGCACCTACTTTTGGGGCAGACGACTTTCGGGTTGCTCAACAAAATGGCATTCCAGCGATTTTAGTGACAGACGCAACAGGGAAAGAAGTCCCTTTGGTGAATCGCCAAGGTAGATTCGTGGAGGAAGTATCTGACTATGCTTTGGAGCCCGTTAAAGAGGCCTATCTAACAGACGAGGAAAAGGAATTAGAAAAACAAAAACAGGGTAGAGATAAATACTTGTCGGTCGATGAGCGAATTGCGATTCAATTAAAAACGGAAAATAAAGCGTTTAATGTTCAAAAATTTGATCACCCTTATCCACATTGTTGGAGAACGGATAAACCTGTTTTGTACTATCCTTTGGATTCGTGGTTCATCAAAACGACAGCTGTAAAAGACAAATTAATTGAACTAAATAAAACCATTCAATGGAAGCCTGAATCGACTGGAACCGGTCGTTTTGGGAATTGGTTGGAAAATTTGGTGGATTGGAATTTATCCCGTTCTCGTTATTGGGGAACACCATTGCCTATTTGGAGAACCGAAGATGGTTCGGAAGAAGTTTGCATAGGTTCTTTAGCAGATTTGAAATTGGAATTAGAAAAAGCAAATTCGTCTGGACTTTTAAGTGCTGAACAACGAAAGGGAAATGATGCTTTTTTAAAGGCTTTGGCAGCAGGGGAGGCTGATTTGCATCGTCCCTATGTAGATGAAGTATATTGTGTGAGTCTAAGCGGTGTTTTAATGTCGAGGGAATTGGATCTGATTGATGTATGGTTTGATTCTGGTGCCATGCCATTCGCGCAATGGCATTATCCTTTTGAAAATCAAGAAACATTCAAACAAAATTATCCAGCTGATTTTATCTCGGAAGGAGTAGACCAAACAAGAGGATGGTTCTTTACTCTTCATGCGATTTCTAGCATGGTGGAAGAATCAGTTGCCTTCAAAAATGTGGTTTCGACAGGTTTAGTGTTAGACAAGAATGGTAATAAAATGTCTAAACGATTGGGTAATGCCATCGACCCATTTGATACGCTGAAAAAATACGGTGCAGATCCTACTCGCTGGTACATGATCACCAATGCTCAACCATGGGATAATTTGAAATTTGACTTGGCGGGAATCACCGAGGTACGAAATAAGTTCTTTGGAACATTGACCAATACCTATAATTTCTTTGCCCTTTATGCCAATTTGGATGGAATAGAAGCATCTCAATTGTCGGAAATTAAGCGTGAGAATTTAACTGAACTAGATCGTTGGGTGTTATCCAAATTAATGACCTTGATTGAAGAAGTGGAGGAGGCTTATGAAACCTATGAACCTACCAAAGCGGGTCGTTTGATTCAAGATTTTGTGTGTGATCATTTGTCCAACTGGTATGTACGTTTATCTCGACGCCGTTTTTGGAATCCAGAATCAGCTGATAAAGGTTTTAGTGCTGATAAGCTAGCTGCCTACCAAACTTTGTACACTTGTTTGGAAACCGTTGCTCAATTGATGTCACCAATCGCGCCATTTTATGGAGAATGGTTATACAAAAATTTAACGGGTAAGGAGTCCGTTCATTTAACCGATTTTGTGAAAGTAAATGAAGCTTGGAAAGACACAAGTTTGGAACAATCAATGGATTTGGCACAAGGAATTTGTTCTTTGGTTCACTCATTAAGAAAGATTCATAAATTGAAAGTTCGTCAGCCATTGGCACAAGTTTTGGTTCCTGTTTTACAAGAAAATGTTCGGGAGCAAATTCGTCGTGTGGAGGATTTGATCAAATCAGAAGTGAATGTAAAGGAGGTGAATTATTTGAATGATGCTTCCGGTGTTTTGAGTAAAAAAGTAAAACCTAATTTCAAGGCATTGGGACCTAAATTTGGCAAAGACATGAAGCAGGTAGCGGATTTGATTTCCAATATGTCGGCTGAAAATTTGATTGAAATAGAAGCAAATAACCGTTTATCATTAGGAGCTGGATTTACCGTGGAATTGTCGGATATTGAAATATTGACAGAAGATATGCCTGGTTATTTAACTGCGAGTGAGGGAAGTTTGACGATTGCGTTGGATAATCAATTGACGCCAGAATTGATCAGTGAAGGAAAAGCAAGGGAATTTGTGAACCGTATTCAAAACTTACGAAAAGATTCAGGTTTTGATGTGGTGGATAAAATCCACATTGAAGTGTTGAATGCTGGTGATGATTGGCAAAAAAGTTTGAGCGATTATAAAACCTATGTTTCACAAGAAGTTCAAGCCCTTAGTTTGGAATTTGTGAGTCAAAGTACAGAAATATACACAACCATAGAAATTGATGATTCGGCCTTAGATGTTAGGGTTTGGGTCGGCTAATTGGTCAGATATGAGAAGATTTATTGCAAGAATTGTTTTTTTTGGATGTTTATTGTTACTGTATATTTCTGTTTCAGAATTTTTCATGACTCAGATTACGAATAATAAACCTCGGTTAAAGGGACTTATAGGTTCTCATTTATACCAATATGGCGATTTGTTTGGTCTTTCTTTTTTGAAGGATTTTAAAGTCAGGAAAATTGATTACGTGGATAAGCCGCTCCATGTTGATCAATTACCAAGGGATTTATCGCTTTACATGATCTGTGATAGTTATGTTTTTGGCCCTTTTGAAGGGAAGTCGGATTATTTTTCCAGGGTAAAGGATTTTCATATTTTAAAATTGAAGGATCCTCAATGGAATCCACCAAAATTTAATCCCAAAAATAAAAATATCTTGGTTTTTGAGATTGTATTGAGAAATGTGTACAATCAAATGAATATGAAAAATATCACAGATAAATCTAATTTTTCTAATTTATCTGCTTTACCTACAAATAGCATTTCCGGTTCTTCTGTACCAATTCAAACAACACCGCCTGAATCCTTCAATCTTTTGGACGATGTAAGGAAATGGATGAGCTCAGTAAACCAAAAAGTGATGCGAACTTTATATCATAAAAATATAGAGACGCATTTAGAATTGATCATGTTTGATTTTAATTTTTTACTTCCGCTGAAGGTTTGGAAAGCAGAATGGTTCTTCAAATATTTTAATCGAATCAATGGGGCTGTTGTGCTTTCCAAGGATCGAAAATTTCTTTTCATGGAAAATACAGTCGATCCAAAATATAAAGGAAGTTCCAATTATCCGATTTCAGATGCAGAAATCGAAGAGCAAGTCAATCAAATCAATCAATTAAATGATTTTTTCAAATCCAAAGGCTTTGATCAGGTCTTGTTTTCGATTATACCAAATCCATATGATCTAGTTAGTTCACAAGAATTTGGACAAAATAATCAAATAAAGAGGGTGTTGGCATCCAAAAACTTGAAAGCAAAGCTTTTTGACATAAGCCCTCATTTGGCTGTCAATGCTCAAAACAATTTTTTCCCATCGGATTCCCATTGGAATGCCAACGGCTCTAAAATATGGCTGACGGAATTCAATAAATACTTAAATTCTATCCCACACTAAAAAAATATGGTATTCAATTCTCTCCATTTTTTGGTATTTTTTGGACTTATCACAAGTGCCTATTTTTTGCTGAACCACAAACACCGTTGGTTATTGCTACTGCTAGGTTCTTGTTATTTTTATATGGCTTTTGTGCCAATGTATATCCTCATTTTGGGATTCACCATTGTAATCGATTATTTCGCGGGGATTTATTTAGAAAAGTTTACAGGTCAAACCAAAAAAATATTTTTAGCCTTTAGTTTATTGGCCAACATTGGCGTTCTGGCTATTTTTAAATATTATCATTTCATTGATCAAAACATTGGTTTTTTGTCGAATTTACTCGGCCTAGATTATCATTTGCCTGTCTTTAACATTCTTTTACCCATTGGTTTGTCTTTTCATACTTTTCAAGCCATGAGTTATACCATTGAGGTGTATCGCGGAAATCAAAAGGCAGAACGGAATTTTGGCATTTACAGTTTGTATGTCATGTTTTATCCACAATTGGTGGCTGGCCCGATTGAGCGGCCTCAAAATTTATTGCATCAGTTTTATGAAAAACATGTTTGGGATTGGCCTCGAGTGAAATCAGGGCTTTTACAAATGGCCTTTGGAATATTTAAAAAAGTCGTCATTGCTGATCGAATCGCATTGTTGGTGGATCCAGCCTACAGCGATTTAAGCCATCAATCGGGGATGAACCTGTTAATAGCCGCCTTCTTTTATTCCTTTCAGATTTACTGCGACTTTTCTGGTTATTCGGATGTGGCAATTGGTGCCTCTCGCGTAATGGGTTTCAAATTAATGGATAATTTCAATGGTCCTTATTTAGCAAAATCTTTGCCAGATTTTTGGAGACGTTGGCATATTTCCTTGTCGACTTGGTTCAAAGATTATGTCTATTTTTCACTTGGAGGAAATCGTGTTTCTATTCCAAAATGGTACATGAACATCATGATTGTTTTTCTACTTTCAGGAATTTGGCATGGTGCAAGTTGGAATTTTGTGATTTGGGGATTTCTACATGGTGCATTTCAAGTAATTGGACTAACAATTAATCGATTCTTCCCGTCTTTGGCTGCCGATAAAATTCAATCCACTGCGGTAAAATATGTATATCAAATTTGGACATTTTCATTGGTGACCTTAGCTTGGGTATTTTTCCGAATTGCTAAATTTTCTGAGGTTAAATTATTCTTTAAACAGCTGTCTTCCATTTCATTCAATGACTCAATCAAATTTGCCCTAAATACCAATGAGATCATTTTAAGTTTACTATTGGTTGTATTGTTGATTGTTGCTGAAAAATGGGAATGGAAAAAATCCTTGTTGAAGGGGAATTATTTTTGGCTTGTTTTTATTCTTAGTTTAACAACGATTTATTTTTCCGGAGTTTTTAATTTGAAACAATTTATTTATTTCCAATTCTAACATGCTTAAAGGTTTTGCTTGGCTTCTTTTCATTTTATCCTCTTATGTACTGATTTGTGCAAGTTCGGATCAATTGATGAAGTGGCTTTCCAATAACAGAAGCACACAAACGGAAATCCTTACCTCGGATAAATACACTTATGGCGATTTGTATGGATTTTCTTATTTACCACAATTTCAAATCAAAACGGTCTTACCTTCTTTTTTAAAACCTGTTGAAAATCTGCAGGTTAGAGGCGGAAATGATTTGTACATTCTTGGAGATAGTTACTTATACAGCTTTTTTAAAAAAAGTCCCGCATATTTTGCCCAAACAAAACAATTGTCGTTTTTACGTTGGACCGAAGACACTTTGTTAGATCCACAAAAAATAAAAGGAGCTAATGCCGTTTTGTTGATTGAATGTGTTGAACGAAATGCGTTTGCTCGACTAAAATTATCAGAAGTGACTGCTCGTTTAGGTGTACAATCAAAGGAAAATAATAAAATTGTAATTGATATTAGGGATAATTATTCATTTAAACCATCAAGTATCAATGGATGGATTAAATCGCATTTTTATCACCCAACGCTGGAAAACAATTTGGATTTTGTGCTTTTTAGCCGAGGGATTTATCGGTCATTCAAAGAATGGAAAGCTAGTTTGACTAATTCATTATTTGATCGGACCGATAATTTTGTCACCTTGTCCAAAGATGGGTCTTTTTTGTATCTGAAAGAAACGGTGGATTCCACTCAAATGAGTAGTTCCTTTTATCCTATTTCGGAAAAGGAGCTGGATGATTTGGTATTGAATTTGAATGAAATTAATGCCTACTATTTAAAGGTTGGATTCAAAAAGGTTTTGATCAGTATTCCTGCCAATCCAGTGGCTATTCTACAAACGGAAGATAAACCGACTAATCAATTTTTGAATCGTTTGAAGAAACATCCAAACCTTCATGTCGATTTGATCGACCCTTCCGATTCTTTAAAAGTGAATGCTTCTCAGAATTATTTTAAATCAGATTCTCATTGGAATACCAATGGTGCAAAAATTTGGTTAGCCTATTTGAATCGTTCACTCGAAAAAATCTAATTGGGGAATTGTTTTTTGTCGATGGCAGGAAGCAAATGCAGGGCATTCTTGTAATACACTTTTTTCAAGACTTCATCCGGCAAATCCAATCCATAAATTCTCCAAAACGCATGTCTTCTTCGGTAATACGGAAAATATTCGTCCGCTGTTTCCAATAATCTGAAATAGGTATAATACTCCGAGGTGGTCCATATGTCTTTTCCAAATAAAACTCGATCTTGGTATTTGATCATAAATTGGCGGGCATTTTTAGGTTGTCTACCTAATTCATGAATCACAGCACCAATTTCTGTGTACATGTTGGGATAGGTGTCTAAAAGTCGGCCTAATTCACCTAAATTATTTCCTAACCAAGCTAAATGGGCGGAGATGAATTTTGTTTTCGGATGCTTACGGATGATGTCGATTTGCTCATCCATGACGGTTTTCCAAGAAGGATATTTGGTTGAAGGTCTGGCTCTACTTGGAAACTGTTTTAATTCTAACCAACGCTCATTCGTTTTATCATGTGTATCGAAAAACGAAATGGGTTCACCGGTATGAATCAAAATAGGGATATTTAATTCGCCACATTTTGCCCAAATAGGATCCAATCTTGGGTCATTGGTTGCTAGGCGGTTTCCCTTGCTATCTTTAACCTCCAATCCTAAATCTTTGTAAATTTTTAGTCCCATAGCACCAGCCTTTACTTCTTTTTCCAAAGCCTTTACAGTTTCAGATGACCAATTGGGATTATCGATGTCGTTGAAATTTAAATTGGTAAAAACAACCACGCGATTTTGCGTCTTTTCTTTTCCTGCATTGGCAGATTGGATTAAAAATTCTGTTCCTGATTCTCTTGTGGCATTTCGTTGGAAACCTTTTCCACTTAAATTGACCATGACTTTCATGTTTAAACTATCCATTTGTTTCACTAGATAGGCTAAATCTTGGTTCGGCATATTGCCTTGATGGTTATGTATATCAATGAAAGGGTATTTCGCCTTGGTTACTTGATGTTGCGGAACGACTAATGTTGAAACAGGATCATATTCTTCAAAGCTCATTGTTTTTTCTTGTGCCAAAGCCGGCAAACCAATCAAAATAAGTAGGATAGAAAGTGCTCTCATATTTTTTAAAAATTTTGGCTAAAGTATCAATTTATCTTTGATTTTATCTCCTGAATTGACAAAATTTTATTCAGATTGAAATCTATTCGGTAACTTCGAATTGAATATGAAAAAATACCTTCTTCTGCTTTTATTAAATGCCTTGCTACTATGGACTTTTCAGTCCAATGGACAACAAGCATCAAGCCCCAAGAAGAATACCAAAACTCCCAGTACTGCCGAAATAGAGGATACCTTCACCGAAGGCATGCGTTTGTATTTGAAAATGGATTATTCGGATGCCATCATGGTTTGGGAATCTTTGTTGCAAAAGGAAAAAAATGACCCAGCCATTTACTTTTACCTTGCTAAGTCTTATTTGGAGGTTAAAAATAGTACAAGTGCTATTCAAAATGCCAAAGAAGCCAACCGTTTATCACCTCATTCGTTGGATTATGGCTTGTTTTATGCCGATTTATTGATGATTAATCAAAAATACCCTGAGGCGATTACTTGTTTGGTTCAATTGTTGCAATTCGATGGAATGCAATCGGAAGTAAACATTCGATTGGCGCAAGCCTATTTGTATCAAGAAAATTATGATGCAGCTTTGCAGGCTTTGAGTAAAATTAATCTGCAACTCAGTGAATACCCTGAAATATATCGAATGAAACAGGTTATTTATTTGAAGCAAAATGCCTTTGATCAAATGATACAGGAAGGGGAGCACTTGCTCTTGGATTATCCGGAAGAAACCCTTTTTTCTTGGGAGTTTTTGGATATCATCGATTTCTCTAAATGGCCGAATGCAGAAAATAGAATGTTGAAATTATCTGAAAAATACCCAGAAATGGGTCAGATTCAAATCCTATTGGCTAAATATTATATTGAAAAGAAATCTACGGAATTGGCTTTTCGCTTTATCGCCAACAGTTTAAAAGATCCTATGATGGAGGATTTTATTGTCGGAAATGTTACCATGAATGCCTTTGCTCTCATTCAAGGGAAGGAGGATTTCAAAAAAGCTGAAATTTTATTGGATCAAATTTTAACTGTTTATCCTAAGAACGCTAAATTTTTAACCTTAAAAGGGGACCTGTTATCCAGTGATAATCGTTTACTCGAATCACAATCGTATTATCGAAGATCCTTAAAAATCAATTCTGGTAAATTTGAGATTTGGCAAAGAGTCATTCAAATTGATTTCGAGTTAAATCAAATTGATAGTGTGATTGTTCACGTGGATGAAGCCTTGGAATTATTTCCCAACCAAGGATTTTTGTATTTCCAATTGGGGTTCGCACAATTCATGCAAAGCAAGAATTTCCAGGCTTTGGCGTCTTTGGAATCGGCTAAAAATTACGCTACGACAAAAGATGGATGGTACATTCAATTGTATAGTATTTTGGGAGATACCTACCAATCATTGGGCCGACACAAAGATTCAGATACAGCTTTTGATATTGTTTTATCGGTTTCTCCAGAAGAGGAACATGTACTTAATAATTACAGCTATTATTTATCGCTTCGGAAAATCAATTTGGACAAAGCAGCTCAAATGTCTAAAATTTTAGTGGATAAATTCCCGGAAAACGGGACCTATTTAGACACTTATGCTTGGGTAATGTTCCAGAAGGCCGATTATTCCATTGCCGTCAATTTTTTAAAAAAAGCAGTCAATGGAGATAAGAAAGAAAGTGCTGTAGTTTGGGAACATTATGGTGATGCTTTATCCAAAGCAAATCGTTTAGAGGAGGCATTGGATGCATGGAAAAAAGCAAAAAAATTACCGGGTGCTAGCTTAATTTTGGATAAAAAAATTCAGATGAGGCAATTTTCGGAAAATTGAGATAATTTTGTAACTAGAAAAAATTAAATGTTGATCAGATTTTCCTTATTTTCATTTATTGGTATGGTGTTGATTTTGAACATATTTTCTTGTTCCAAAAGCATCACAAAAGTGAATCTGTTAGCAGATACGATAAAAATAGACACGGTACATTTACCTACGCCGATAGTAGCCATTGATTCGAATACAAACATCCTACCAGCTGCTGTTCCATTTAGTTTAGAAAATGCGGATTCAAAATTAAGATCGGAAGAATTGAATTTTAATTATTTGAAGGCTAAATCCAAAGTGACTTGGAAAACAGACAATAATCAAGATAATTACACCGTTGATATTCGAGTAAAAAAAGACAGTTTGATTTGGGTCAATGTGTCGGTTGCCATGGTTTCTGGTGCAACAGGCCTATTTTCGAAGGATCGGATGCAGTTTTATCATAAAATCAATAATGAGTATTATAATTTAACTTACGACAGCTTGAGCGTTTTGATGGGATTTAAAATTGACTTCAATATTCTCCAGTCTTTGATTGTTGGAAATCAGCCATTTAAGAAAAATAATTCTAGGGTCATTCGCGAAAATGATAATTTCATTTTTAAGCAAGAAGAAGGCCAAATCAAGATTGATAACTTCGTAGGGCCGAATCGGAAATTGAAAAAATTATTGGTTAGCGATGAACCTACCAAAAATAAATTAACGATGGACTATGAAGATTTTTCGACCATCAATCAAATTTTGTTTCCTTATTCTAGTTCCATCACTTTGGACGTAACGAACAAGGAAAATCAATTAAAGAAAACCGTCATCAGCATTAAATATTCCAAAGTTGAATTATTAGATACTCCTTTGCCGTTCCCTTTCCGTGTTCCTGAAAAATTATTAAAAAAATAATGTTAAAATATATAAGCGCCTTAGTTCTATTTATTGGATTGTTTAGTGAAAATCAAACCTTTGCCCAAGTCGATAAAAAGGTGCAATTGGAGCAACAGAAAAAAGAAAATTTAGCTAAAATCAAAGAACTAAACACCATCATTTCACGTACCTCCAAAAAGAAAAATGCTTCTTTAGGTAAATTGAATGTACTCAAGGAGCAAATTGGTGTACAGAAAAAGCAAATTACCATCTTATCCGAAAACCAAGTTGTGTTAGCCCAAGAAGCTGATAAATTAACTAAGGAGAGTGATGTGCTGGCAGAGAAATTGAAGCGTTTAAAAAGGGCCTATGGTGTCATGTTGTATGAAGCTCAAAAAACTTCAACCGTTTACAATAAGTTGACTTTCTTGCTTTTTTCCAATGATTTAGGGGAGTTTGTAAAGCGGTTTGACTATTTGAGGCATTTTACCACCAATCGAAAAAAACAAGCGAATAAGATTTTTGAAACGCGACAAGATTTAATGACTAAAAAGCAAAAAGTCATTTTCAAGAAGGAAGAGGAGAAAAAAGTTATCGTTGAAAAAGAAAAGGAAAAGAAAACCTTGGAAGTACTTAAAACCAAGGAAGATAAGGTGGTGACTGTTTTGACTCAACAAGAGAAAAAATTGAAAATTGAATTGGAGAAAAAAAAGTTGTCTATTCGTAAATTGGATAATTTGATTTCAAGTATCGTAGCGAGAGAAATTCAAAAAAGTCAGGAAAGAGAAAGACGTTTACGTATGGCGCAACAAGCCAAGAAATTGGAGGTTAACAAGCCAGCACTTCCTACGCTTAAAGCAGATGGTTCCTATCCTAAATTAGCAGAGAAAACCGAAAAGGAATCTTCCAAATCTACCAGTCCTAGTACGGAACTAGCTAAGTCGGAAAAGAAAAATGAAGTCAAGGAAGTAGCACCTCCTAAAGCGGAAATAAAACAACCTGCATTAGAAAGCAATACGTATTACATGAATGCCGAGGAGGCCAAATTGGCAAGTTCCTTTGGCGCATTAAAAGGTCGTATGCCTTTTCCGGTACCTTCTGGTTTTATATCAGACCATTTTGGGGTTCATAAACATCCTATCTTAAAAGGAGTGATGATCAATAATAATGGGATAGATATACAAACTTCTCCAGGATCCGCGGTTCATTCGGTCTATGAAGGTGTTGTTCAATCCGTAGTTAATATTCCGGGTATCAATATGGTAGTGGCGATTCAACATGGAGATTATTTCACGGTATATAGTAAATTGGATAATGTTTCTGTGAGTACCGGACAAAGAGTGAAGACGGGTCAAAGAATTGGATCAGTTGCTTCAGATGAAGATGGTACAGCTGAAATTAATTTTCAAGTTTGGAAAAACACGATCCGTCAAAATCCAGAAGCTTGGTTGAGGAAATAGATCTATTAAATTCGGTAATTAGCCCTGAGGCTGATATTGCGTCCTTGGTCGTCGGTAAAATAACGGAACCGATTTAAATAATCGCGGTATTCAGAATTGAGTGCGTTACTAACTCGTATTCCAACATCAAATTTACGGTATTTCATTCCCCAATTCATTTCAAGTAATTGATATCCTTTTGGTGGAGCAGCATAATCCGAGCCTTCCTCTACTCTTGTTTGTCGAGAAACATCCGTTAGGCCCAAGCTAATGTATTGCTGAGAATGATTGAATTGATATCGAATTTGATATTCGTATCGATCGGCAGGAATATTGACGATGTATTGGTTGTTTTTTACATCGAAGGCACGAACAATACTTGTTTTTTGAGATAAAGACCAGTTTTTATTCAGTTGGTAAGTGATTTTACCGTCAATTCCTTGGAAGGTAGCGTTGATTTGTTGGTATTCAAATCCTGGAAATACTCCACGAACCGTTCTGACATAGACAGGTTCACCATTACGTACCATTGGTCTCAAATAAATGAAATTTTGGATGAAATTATGGTAGAGTCCGATTTCAATTTCCCAATTTTTGTGGGTGTACAATGAGTTTAAACTTAGATTCGTGGCAGTTTCTCCTTTCAGAAATGGATCTCCAATTTCAAATGATCCAGCCCCATGATGGACACCGTAAGAAAATAATTCATTGGCACTAGGTGCTCGGAACGCTCTTGCAAGAATTATTTGATTTTCGAAATGATCGTTCCAATGGTATTTTCCACCAATACTTCCTGAAAAACCATGGTACACGTATTCCTCTCTTTTAGCTTTTCCAGAATAACTCACCAATGTTTTATGTGTTTCAAGTATTTTGGCATCAAATCGAAGCCCTGCCTCTAATTCATATTTTTCATTAGTGAATTTCTCAATCCCAAATAGCCCTATATTATCTTGAAAGTAATTAGGTAAAAGACTATTGGATATGGTAGGGTTATTCACCGATTTTCCGGAAGTGATATTGCCTTGGTGCAAAAGGGTGATGCCAAACTGGCCTTTGAAAGTTTTGTTGGTATTCGTTTCGTCGTACATCAGTTCCCCAGTGAATGTATCCAATTGGAATCTCAAATTGTTTACATTTTTCCCGGCACGAAGAACATCCAATTCAAATCGTTCATCATTTTGGAAAGCAAAAGTTCCTCTTACTATTCCACCATTGTTAAATCGGAAATAATTTTTCCATTTTAATAAATCATGTGTAACATCTTGGTTAGGTCGATCGATGATTCGTAAAAATTGATCAGGTGTATAAATTGGAGAAGGCCTTTTTTGTGAAATTGCGGCTTCTAAATCGCCAACATTGCCGATATGTGAACCTAAATAGATTCCGATAACATTGTGAAATCGACTATAAAATAATTCGGAGCCCCAAATTTTGGCTTTATAACCGAATTGAGCTGAAAAGTTTTCTTCTTTAACACCTGTATTGGCCAAATTATAGTTGGCAGTTTGAATATTGCCACCGTCTTTTATCGTTCCTTGCACACGCCATCCCCATCCTTTGTAATTGGCAATGCCTCCTTCTAAACTTCCAGATAGTACCCACTGGCGACCATTCGTAAAATAGATATTTTGTATTTCCCCTTGGATACCTGTTGTATCAGGCAGCGCATTAGGTTCCATTAAAACAATACCCCCTATGGCATCACCACCATATCGCAAGCCGGCAGGACCTTTGATGATTTGGATATTTTTGGAAACAAATGGGTCTATTTCTGGTGCATGTTCGCTGCCCCATTGTTGCCCTTCTTGTCGGACACCTTGATTCAAAATAATCACTCTGGAAGAATGCATACCGTGAATGACGGGCTTAGAAATGGTGCTTCCTGTTTGTAAGCTTTGAACTCCGCTAATACCTTTCAACATTTCTCCCAAATTCAATCCATTCTTCTGGGCACGTTCTTCTTCACTTAATTTTCCTGTCATTTGGAAGCCAGCTTCTGATTTCTTTCCTGAAACAATGATCTCTTGTAAATGTTCATCGTGTTCGCTCAAATCGAAATTTTGAATATTTTCTTCTTTAATTTGGATATATGTGGATTGCTTATCAAATGAACTTAATTCGCAAATTAATTCATAAGTGCCTGTGCAGATGTTTTTCAACTGGTAATTTCCTTGGGCGTCTGACTTCGTTCCCCATTTTGTACCCTTCAGGTAAACAGTCGCATTGGCGATTTTTTGATTACTTTCTTTGGAAATTACGGTACCCTTTAAGGTGCATTGACAGGTATTTTGTGCTTTTAAGGAAAGCCCAATGCAGAAAATTAAAAGAAATAATTGGAGTCTAAATCTCATCTAAAGTATTTTTCCAAAAAGAATGGAAGGTCTAATATACAGCTTATTGGTATTATTTTGATGTTTTTATATCTCTTAAAAGATGAATTTTCTTTTCAAGGAGATGACTTGTCGGGTAGCGTCGATGAAAAAAAAATAAAAAAAATATTGTTTTGTTTAATCTTTTTATAAATTTGTTAAACAAACTTTAAAGCAATACAAAATGACTGCCTTAGAATTTACTTACCAAGTGGGAAATTTTTCCAAAATTTTGAAGCCTTTTGCACTTCGTCTGACCAAAGATTCAGATGATGCGAATGATCTTATTCAAGATACTTTAGTAAAGGCATACACACATCGTGAAAAATATTCCGATGGTACCAACCTTAAAGCTTGGTTGTTTACGATCATGAAAAATACGTTTATTACTCAGTATCAACGTATGGTTCGTAGAAATACGTTTATAGACACAACAGATAATTTACACTTCATTAATTCCAGTGATTCTCTTCAAGAAAATTTAGCTTTAAATTCATTCGTGGGAGAGGATATTAACAAAGCTCTTTCAAAAACGGATGAAATGTACCGTACTCCGTTTTTGATGTACTTTAATGGATTTAAATACCATGAAATTGCAGAAGAGCTTGATTTACCAATTGGTACAGTAAAAAATCGCATACATATCGCTCGAAAAGAATTGAAAAATCAGCTGAAAATGTATGCTTAGGGGTTCAGTATTTAGATTAGTTTTTGGTTAACATAAGAATTAGTAAAAAGTCAGAACATTTCTGACTTTTTCTTTTTTTAAAGGATTGGGTTTTAGTTTGATGACAATGGATATTTTGTAATAATAACTAAGCAATTTGCTTATATTTGTTACAATGCTAATAATGGTTTAGACAATGGCAAAAAAGAAAAAAGTAATAGTAATTGGTGCAGGTTTTTCAGGTTTATCAACCGCTACTCAATTAGCCGATTGGGGTTACGACGTAGAGATTTTTGAGAAAAACGAACAAGCTGGAGGTAGGGCAAGGGTTTTTAGAAAGGATGGTTTTGTTTTTGATATGGGTCCATCTTGGTATTGGATGCCAGATGTATTTGAAACCTATTTTGCGAAGTTTGGGAAAAAACCTTCCGATTATTACCAACTCAAACGATTAGATCCTTCTTATTCTGTTATTTTATCTCCCGAGGAAGTCATTGATTTACCCGCCGATTTGAATGGACTTAAAACACTTTTTGACCAAATTGAACCGGGTTCCTCCCAACAATTGGAAGCTTTTTTGGAACAAGCTGCCTATAAATATCGTGTGGGTATTAGCAATTTTGTTTGGAAACCATCACGTAAAATTTCCGAATTTTTAAGCTTGAAATTATTGATTGATGTCATCCGATTGGATGTTTTTCAATCCTTTTATACCCACATACGAAAGTATTTTAAGTCGCCAACTTTATTGAAGTTGATGGAATTCCCCATCCTATTTTTAGGTGCTATTTCCCAAAATACGCCTGCCATGTATAGTTTGATGAACTATGCAGAAATTACCATGGGGACGTGGTATCCAATGGGAGGGATGCATAAAATCGTAGAGGGTATGGTGGAATTGGCCAAAGAAAAGGGTGTGAAAATCCATTATAATCAAGAAGTAACGGGTTTTGAAATGCAGAATAATCAAATCGCTCATGTAAAAGTGAAAAATGGAATTCATTTTGCAGATGCTGTCGTTGCAAGTGCCGACTACCACCATGTTGAAACTCTTTTAGGTGATCAATTCAGGAATTATTCCGAATCTTATTGGGATAAAAGAGTCATGGCCCCTTCTTCTATTTTATTTTATTTGGGTGTCAATAAACGATTACCAAAACTTAAACATCATAATTTGTTTTTTGATCGGGATTTTTCGATTCATTCGCATGAAATATATACGGAGCCTACTTGGCCTTCTGATCCTTTGTTTTATGCATCAGCTCCTTCGGTAACGGATCCGAGTGTAGCACCTGAAGGTCATGAAAATGTATTTTTATTGATACCAGTTGCTCCGAATTTAAATGATTCAGAAGAGGTTCGAGAGAAATATTTTGATCAATTAATGGATCGTTTAGAGGCTTATTGTGAAACCTCTATAAGAGATTCCATCGTCTTTAAACGTTCGTATGCACACAAAGATTTTATATCAGATTATCATGCTTTTAAGGGAAATGCCTATGGTTTGGCCAATACGCTCATGCAAACAGCCATTTTGAAACCTAGTTTGAAAAATAAAAAGGTGGATAATTTGTATTACACAGGGCAATTGACAGTTCCAGGACCGGGTGTACCTCCTGCGTTGATTTCCGGTTTAGTAGTAGCTAAGGAATTGGATCAAGAATTAAAAAAAGGTTAATATGGATTTATATCAAGAAGTTTCTTTGGCTTGCAGCAAATTGCTTACAAATGCCTATTCTACCTCCTTTTCCATGGGTATTCGTACATTAAATAAAAGAGTTCATGATCCCATTTATGCCATTTATGGTTTCGTCCGATTGGCGGATGAAATTGTGGATACTTTTCATAATCATAATAAAAAAGTACTTTTTGAACGATTTAAAACTGAAACCTATTTAGCCATCGATGAAAGAATCAGTCTAAACCCTATTTTACAAAGCTTTCAAGAAGTGGTGAATGAATACCAAATTGATCATGAATTTATTGAAGCGTTTTTGTATTCCATGGAGTTGGATTTGACAGAAACCATTTATGATGAATCGGAATACAAAAAATACATTTATGGCTCTGCGGAGGTAGTTGGCTTGATGTGTTTACGAGTTTTTTGCAAAGGCAATCCTGCCCATTTTGATTTTCTCAAAAATGATGCGTGTGCCTTGGGTTCGGCTTTTCAAAAGATTAACTTTTTGAGAGATATTCGATCCGATTTTGAAGAAAGGGGTAGAGTGTATTTTCCGGGAATCGATTATTTAACCATGACGGATGCTCAGAAAAAAGAAATAGAAGATGATATTCAGTTGGATTTCGATGCGGGTTTGAGAGGTATTAAAGATTTACCTTCCAACGCACAAAAGGGTGTTCGTTTAGCCTATGAATACTACATTCGCTTATTTGAAAAAATCAAATCCATGCCTGTCGATGTGATCAAAAATGAACGAATTCGTGTTCCGAATTGGGAAAAAATGATGATTTATATTCAATTGTTGTTGAAAAAGTAACATGTTAGAATTACTTAACCAAAACTACCTATTATTGATCTTCGCTTTGTTCGTGATGGCCTTTTTGTACTCATCCGTGGGTCATGGTGGAGCAAGTGGTTATTTAGCCGTTATGGCCCTATTTTCAGTAACGCCAGCCTTAATGAAGCAAAGTGCTTTAATCTTAAATTTGGGTGTTTCTTTGATTTCCTTCGCTCAATTTTATCGGCAAGGTTTTTTCAAATGGCGAAGCTTTTGGCCATTTGCCATCACAAGTATCCCCATGTCTTATATTGGCGCTCAGTGGTTATTAAGCGATTCTACGTATAAAAAAGTCTTGGCAGTTTGTTTGTTTTTCGCAGTTCTTCGCATGTTATTTCAATATCAAAGCAAAGAAAATCAAACAATGGTTCCTATTTGGGCAGGATTACTCATTGGTGCCATCATTGGATTGATTTCGGGTATGATCGGAATTGGTGGTGGTATTTTATTGAGTCCAATTGTTTTACTGTTTGCTTGGGGAGGAATGAAAGAAACCGCTGCCGTTTCAGCTTTATTTATCTTTGTCAATTCTTCCGCCGGACTTTTGGGAGTTAAAAAATGGATAGCCTTGGATCAGAATTACTTGATTTTTATGATTGTTGCCTCTTTGATTGGCGGAGTTTTAGGATCAACTTGGGGGGCCAATTATGCTTCTTCCAAATGGATTAAATATATCTTGGGTGTGGTACTAGTCATAGCTTGTTTGAAGTTATTTTTTGTATAAAAAAAATGTGTGCCTGCGATTCTTTGATCACAAACACACATTTGAATGATTGTTTTAAAATTATTGTTTGGCACCACCAACAGCTGCACCATTCGTTTTAGCTTTTTGAGCCTCTTGCATTGGATTAGGTGGACCTTGTCTATTCATTTTAAACAATTGTACACGTGTTGGTTGAGCAGCTTCTCTTGGATACGCATTGTCATCGGTATCAATATCCGCAATTTCGTAGTAAGGATCTAATGTCCATTTGGCTACTTTTTTATCTGTCGGAATGATTTTTTTAGCTTGTACATCATTCAATCTCCAAATTTCAGCAGGGAATCTCATTACCTGATCGGTTCCATCTTCAAAAGTTAATTTCACGATAACAGGCATCGGCAGACCGCCTTTGTTCTTGAAATTTACCACATAAAAATTCTTTCCGCCAGTTACTAATTTTCTTTCTTCCTCATTCAACGATTTTAAGTAATCTTGGTATTTCTTTTTCTCATCTTCCGAAACAGCAAAGCGATCGTAGGTATTGTAGAAATCATTCATATCGCTTTCTTTTTCTACCACCGTTTCTTTGATATCCGTTTTATTTCTGATATTCGACATCGTTTGACGCTTAGCATCAAATGTTTCTTTGTCTTTTGATTTCTTTGCAATCGGGTCTTGGTTATCTACACCAAACCATTCAACAGTTTCAATGGATTGATTAACCGGTTCTGTTCCGTAAAACCATCCTCTCCAAAACCAATCCAAATCAACACCTGAGGCATCTTCCAAGGTTCTGAAGAAATCAGCAGGGTAGGGTTGTTTAAATGCCCATCTACGTGCATATTCTTTGAATGCATAATCAAATAATTCACGCCCCATGATTGTCTCACGTAGAATGTTCAATGCAGCTGCCGGTTTTGCATAGGCATTATTACCAAAATCCATGATATTTTCTGAATTGGCCATAATAGGGACCTGATTTTTGGAATCCAAACGCATATAAGGAACTATGCTTTGAGCTTCACCTCTTCTTGCTGGAAAATTACGATCCCATTCTTGTTCGGCTAAATATTGACAAAAGGTATTTAAACCTTCATCCATCCATGACCATTGGCGTTCATCGGAGTTGATAATCATCGGAAAGAAATTATGTCCCACCTCATGTATAATCACACCAATCATGCCATTTTTTACATTTTCAGAGTATGTTCCATCCGCTTCCGGACGACCTCCATTAAAAGATATCATGGGGTATTCCATCCCTCCACCTGCTACTGAATGGCAAGAAATGGCCACTGGATAAGGATAGGCAACTGTATGTTTTGAATAGGATTTTAAAGTATGCGCTACTACCATAGTTGAATATTTACCCCAAAGTGGATTTCCTTCCTTTGGATAATAAGACATGGCCATCACTTTCTTGCCTTCCACTTCTACTTGCATGGCATCCCAAATAAATTTTCTAGAAGACGTAAAGGCAAAATCCCTTACATTATCAGCTTTGAATATCCAGGTTTTTTTACCCGTTGGCTTTCCTTTTTCTGCTTGAACAGCCTCTTCTTGACTAACCATCAAAACTGGTCTAGTAGCAGATTTGGCTTGTTCCCAACGTTTTAATTGGGTAGCGGATAAAACTTTGGTAGGGTTTTGTAACTCACCTGAAGCGCCAACAACGTGGTCATTCGGTGCAGTAATCTCTACTCTGTAATTTCCGAAGTTCAAAGTGAATTCTCCTTGACCTAAAAATTGCTTGTGTTGCCAGCCATAAACATCATTGTAAACAGCCATTCTAGGGAACCAATGTGCAATAAAATAATTTGCGTTTCCATCTTTCTCAAAGAATTCATAGCCCGAACGACCATAATATTCAGTGATTAAATAATTCCAATCTATCGCAAAACTGACTGATTGACCCGATTTAACAGGGGTAGGTAAATCAATACGCATCATCGTTTGGTTGATCGTATGGCGCAATGGATTTCCTTTGATGTCTTTTACAGAGGTGATTTTATATCCATAATCTTTCGGATCGGTCAATTCTTTAAAAGTTGAAGCACTGATAGCTCCATTGATGCTTCCCGTTTTAGAAGTTTTACCATCCGCTCCCTTTTCAAATAAATTTTGATCCAACTGAAGCCAAATATAGGGAAGCTCATCGGGTGAATTGTTGAAATAAGTAATCGTTTCAGATCCAATTATCTTACGATTAATGTCATCCAATTCGACTTTAATATCATAATCAGCTCTTTGTTGCCAGTAATCTTTTCCTGGTGATCCGCTCGCAGTACGATATGAATTCGGAGTTGGTAGAGTAGATTCTAATTGCTCAAACCGATTGTTGGCATTGTAAGTTGTCGTACTTGGTTGAGCAAAAGAAATAAAAGCAAGTAGACTTAAAATTGTTGATAGGTAGAGTTTTTTTAACATTTTGTTGATATAGTTTTCTCAAATCTATAAAAAAGTTTTTAGAAAGCGGGAGACATTTGGGATTTTGTCTTTGAAATACAAATTTTCCTGTGCTATTCTGTGCTATTTTTTTTGACATTTATGTCATTTATTTGGTAAGAATTTGTAGTTTTAGACTTTCAAGCAAAACTTAATTTTATTTAGTATGAGTGTTTTAGTGGGACAAAAAGAATATTTCAAAGGAATTGATCAAATTTCATACGAAGGACCAGAATCGGATAATCCTTTAGCATTTAAATATTACAATGAAAATCAGATAGTTGCGGGCAAAACCATGAAGGAACACCTTCGTTTTGCGATTGCCTATTGGCATTCATTTTGTGGAAATGGTGCAGACCCATTTGGTCCAGGTACCCATCATTACCCTTGGGATGTTTCCAATGATCCCAAGCAACGTGCATTAGACAAAGCAGATGCGGCTTTCGAATTTATAACCAAAATTGGGGCTCCTTATTACTGTTTTCATGATGTGGATGCCATTG
The DNA here is from genome assembly GCF_054558485.1 of Aquirufa sp. ROCK2-A2. Lineage (NCBI taxonomy): Bacteria > Pseudomonadati > Bacteroidota > Cytophagia > Cytophagales > Flectobacillaceae > Aquirufa > Aquirufa sp. ROCK2-A2. The sequence continues at coordinate 89,341 of NZ_JBPXKA010000002.1, read as the reverse complement.
ATCAATGCAATGATGCCAAAGAATTCTCTGAAAGAATCAAATTTATTGCGGACGTTTTTGAGAAGAAACAAGCTGAAAGTAAGGTTCAATTACTCTGGGGAACAGCAAATCTTTTTTCGCATGAAAGATACATGAATGGAGCTTCCACCAATCCGAATTTTGATGTTGTGGCGCATGCGGGTGCTCAATTAAAAGGTGCAATCGATGCTACCATCAAATTAGGTGGCCAAGGATATGTGTTCTGGGGAGGTAGAGAAGGATATATGACGCTTTTAAACACTGATATGAAACGTGAGCGTGAGCATTTTGCAAGAATGTTACATACTTGTGTGGAATATGCAAGAAGAAATGGTTTTACAGGTAAGTTCTTTATTGAACCTAAACCTTGTGAACCGACCAAACATCAGTATGATTATGATGCAGCCACGGTAATTGGTTTTTTACGTGAATTTGATTTGTTGTCTGAATTTGGATTAAACTTAGAGGTAAATCATGCTACTTTGGCCGGTCATACTTTTGCTCATGAATGCCAAGTGGCTTCTGACGCAGGTATGTTGGCTTCCATCGATGCTAACCGTGGTGATTACCAAAATGGCTGGGATACTGATCAATTTCCGATCGATATATACGAATGGGCAGAAGCCATGTCTATCATCTTGAATCAAGGCGGATTAGCTGGCGGTGGTATCAATTTTGATGCCAAACGTCGTAGAAATTCTACCGATGCTGCCGATTTGTTTTATGCACATATTGGAGGAATGGATACCATAGCACGTTCTTTATTGATCGCAGATAAAATTCAAAAACATGGTGAATTAGCCAAATTTAAAGCAGCTAGATACGCAAGCTTTAATCAAGGCAAAGGTGCTGAATACGAAGCAGGAAAATTGAAATTGGAAGATTTGTTCCAAATTGCAACAGAAATTGGTGAACCTGCGATGATCTCAGGTAAACAAGAATATTTAGAAAACCTTTTAGGTCGATTTGTTTAATCAATGGATTTAACATGAAGAATTTATTGCCGATTTTCCTATTATTAATTATGATAAATTTAAAAGCAGTGGGTCAAAAACCTGCTGCTTTTTCTACTTCTAAGCCTTGGGCTTATTGGTGGTGGCCAGGTAGTGCCGTGACTGAAAAAGGAATTACTCATAATTTGGAAGCATTTGCTAAAGCAGGATTTGGCGGTCTTCATGTTATTCCGATTTATGGGGCAAAAGGTTTTGAAAATCAATTTTTGCCTTATTTGTCCAATGATTGGAAATCTAAATTTGCTTTTACCTTAAAGGAAGCAAAAAGGTTGAATTTAGGAATTGATATGACTTTGGGGACGGGTTGGCCATTTGGCGGCCCTCAAATTACTCCGCTAGAAGCTGCCAAAGCCTATCAAATATTGAAAATTCAATTACCAAAAGGTACTTCATTACCTGCTTTAGATAATTCATTAGCTAAATATCCGGGTTCGAGTCTAGTAGCCATTTCGGTTTTTGAACAAGGAAAATTTAAAGAAAATTTATTCGATCTATACCGCACCAATCAATTAATAAAATGGCAAGCTGCATCTGATTCTACCCAAATTTATGTAATGTATCAAACCTTGACCAAACAAATGGTTAAACGAGCCGCTCCCGGTGGAGAAGGATTAGTCATGGACCATTTTAGTAAAGACGCATTTGATGCATATAAATTGCCATTTACTTCTTTATTGAAAAAATCAAAATCTCCGTTAAGAGCTATATACAATGATTCGTATGAAGCCTATGGAGCTAATTGGACAAGTGATTTTTTTGAGCAGTTTCAACAACAAAATGGCTACGATCTTCGAGCTCATTTGGATGTGTTACTCGAGAGTCAGACAGAAAAAGAGTCAAATAATCAAATTTGGGCCGATTATCATCGAACAATTTCTTCCTTGCTCTTACAAAGGTTTACCAAACCATTTGCTTCTTGGGCGAATGAAATGGGTTTTTTGAGTAGGGATCAAGCACATGGATCTCCTGGCAACCTGATTGATTTATATGGATCAGTGGATATTCCAGAAGCAGAGTTTTTTGGTAGTAAACCTTATAAAATTCCCAATTATCGGGTGGATCCAGATTATGATAGTACCACCTTTGGAATTCCGGATGTTCGTGCGTTAAAATTGGCATCTTCAGCGGCTAATTTACTAGGCAAAAAATTGGTATCTAGTGAAACAGCTACTTGGTTGGGTAATCATTTCAAAGTTTCCTTATCTCAGGTTAAACCCATCATTGATGAGGTATTCATCGGTGGAGTTAATCATGTGTTTTACCATGGTGCAACATATTCTCCACCTGAAATCGCTTGGCCAGGTTGGTTGTTCTATGCTAGTACTAATTTTAATCCACAAAGTCATTTTTGGGAAGTCTTGCCCGAGTTGAACAAATACATTGAAACTTGTCAAGCTATTTTACAAACCCATCAAACTGATTCTGACCTTCTCTTGTATTTTCCCATGGAAGAGATTTGGCATCAACGCAATGGTAAAGGCAAAATTCATACACTCGATTTACATGCCAATAGTCGAAATTGGCTAAAAAATACTCCTTTTGGAAAATGGGCTGAGGTTTTGCAAAATAGGGGATATCAAACGGATTATATTTCGGATGAATTGTTGAAAACATTGACTTTGAATACTAATAAAACCTTTTCTTCCCAATCAGGTATTACCTATAAAACACTTTTGGTTCCCCCGATTAATTATTTGTCAATAGCTACGTTAGAACTTTTGGCAACTTGGATAAAGAAGGGTTATCCTGTCTATTTTTTGGAAAAATTACCTGAGAAAAATCTTATTTGGAATGAAACAGAGGAACAAAAAGCACAATGGAATCTAGCGCGTGAATCATTAGTGATGAATGTACTTTCTGATCCTCGTGATTTATTAGCTAAAAAAGGTGTTTCGAAAGAAGAAATGAGTGAATTAGGACTGTCATTCATTCGTAAAAAAGCCTCTCAAGGTTATATATACTTCATAAGTAATTTGTCTGATACCTATTCCGAATCAACGCTTAAGCTAGCAAGAAAAGCGAATATTTATGCCATCGAAAATCCCTTATCTGGTCAAAAATGGCAAGTTAGTCCGGATAAAATAGAAGGAATTCCACTGAAAATATTGCCAGGAGAATCTGTCATTGTTCGAACACAAATGGCTAAAAAACTATTGAAGGCAGGACCTAAGATCTTGGAAATTCAAACAGCCATTACACCAAGTTCAGCAATAGAACTTAGTTTTGTAAAAGGCGTTCCTGAATTGCCTAAATCTCAACTATTAGATCATTTGAATTATTGGACAAACGACACGGCTACGCATCGTTTTTGGGGTACTGGAACGTATAGTTTTGATTTTGAGTTGACAGCCAATGAGATACAAAATGCTTTAATTTTACATCTTGGTGAATTAAAAGATTGGGCGAATATTCGGATCAATGGCAAAGAAATTGGAAAAATTTGGGCTTTACCCTTTCAAATTCAAATACCTAAAGGCATATTGAAAACCAAGAATCACATTGAAATTGAAGTAACTAATTTATCTGCAAATCGAATTCGTGATTTGGACAAGCGAGGAATAGTTTGGAAAAATTTCCATGAAATTAACTTTGTCGATATTCGTTATAAACCTTTTGATGCTTCAAAATGGTCGGTTGATCCGAGTGGTTTAAAAGGTGATTTATTTTTTACCAATAAATGAGTTCATTCATTCAGCAATTAGAAGAGTCTTTTTCGGTCCTTCAAAATTCAGAAAATGCTTTTTGGATGACTAAATACATGCGCAATCAATTTGCCTTTTTGGGAATTCAAAAAACAGAGCGACATGCAGTTTTTGTCGATTTGTATAAACAATTTGGGAAGCAGGAAGATTGGCTTTCCGTTTCGACTGCACTTTTTGACAAAAATGAGCGAGAATTTCATTACATCGCGATGGAATTCTTAATGAAAAAGCAAAAAGAATGGGATGGACAAATACCTGGATTAGTTGAACAATGGATTTTGAAAAATAGTTGGTGGGATGTAGTTGATGTACTAGCTCCCAAGATCATAGGTCCCTATTTCTTGATGTTTCCAGACCAAAAAGAACATTGGATTTCCCGATGGATGAATTCAGGAAATTTTTGGCTACAACGCGTATGTATTATCTTTCAGTTATTGTATAAATCGAAAACGGATACACAATTATTGGCATCCGTCATCCATCAATTAAGTTCTTCCAAAGAATTTTTTATTCAAAAAGCCATCGGCTGGTCGCTGCGTCAATATGCTAGAACTGATCCTGAATGGGTAATTCAATTCGTGGAATCCAACCATTTGGCTTTACTTAGCAAGAGAGAAGCATTGAGAAGAGTGAAGATCAGTTATTAGGGATTAGTTAATAATGCGAATTAAGGGTTGAAATAAGCACTTAAATTCAGTATTAATCGATTGAGGATAAGTCCAATCCTGGATTATAATGCAATTTACCGGCTAATTCTTATTCTGTGGCATTTCTTTTTTTAAAAAAAAAGAAACAAAAAAACTTTTTTCTTTTGCTTAATCCAAGACGAATCCGCAAGCGGAACGATTTTCACTCTCGCTCTCAGCTATTTTCTTTGACCCCGTCGCACAGAGCCCATGCGCATTGTCAAAGCTCCGCCTACCGCTTCGTTCAAATCTTTCGTTAGGATTAAGAGTTGGCCAAAAATAAATTTTTATAGCGAATGATTTTTATGTTTTTTAACCCTTAATTGGCATTAATAGTTTTAAGTTGATAGAGAAATTATCTAAAAAATAATTTTTACCAAATAATGCTTAGAAACACTAATCCCTAATACCTAATAACTAACACCTTATCTTACATATACAACCTCTTCATAAGGTACTCTAAATCTTTCACCCCAAATGCCTTCTTCGGTTCCTTTTCCTACTGAGACGATCATATTAATTTCTGCACCGCTAGGAAGATTCAATTCTTTGATGACTCTCTTTGAATCAAATCCCTCCATAGGGCAAGATTCTAATCCTTCAGCAGCGATGGATAACATAAAAGTTTGTGCAGCTAGGGCGCAGGATTTATGGGTCATCACCCGTTGATCAGCCTTTCCGCCAAATCGCATAAATGGTTTTCTTAATCCCATCCAAAAGCAAATGCTTTTTCTGATTAAGGTATTGATTCCGAAAATATCACTTCGATAGATTAAAGGCATTAATTTGCCATAATATTGTAACCCTCTTTTTTCCATTTTAGAGGGTTCTCCCTTGATATTTTCTTTGATTCTTTCCAAGTTCCATTTGGCTCTTTTGGGCCAAAGGTCTTTACGTGTAACAAAAACGACCAGGTGGCTAGCATCTTTAGCAGCAGATTGACCTAAGCATAATTCGTGAAATCGCTTTTTAGTCTCAGAATTTTTGATCCAATAAAACTCCCATAATTGCATGTTACTGCTATTAGGTGATAAAATAGATCTTTGTAAGCTTTTTTCGATGATTTCATCTGGTACTATGTATGTTGGATCAAATCTTCTATTGGATCTTCTACGATTGACTATTTGGTCAAATGATTCTGAAAGCATGTTTTTTTATTTCAAATATAAGGAAAAATGTGATAGGTAAGAGGTGTTAGGTAGTAGTTGAAAGGTAATAGGTAAAAGGTAATAGGTAAAAGGTAATAGGTAATAGGTAAAAGGTAAGATTCTTCTTATCTTCTCTTTTCTCGTTTTCTCTCTTTCCGTTTTCTCTCTTCTCATTTCCCGTTTTCATTAAAACAAAAAAGGCCAGAAAATTAATTCTGACCTTTTTTAGAACATGAAAACTATTTTGGATTAATATCCATCATTTTGTTTCAATGTTGGTTTTCCATCTTTTTGAGAGTTTAAGATCTCATCATTTGGAAGAGGGAAGTAACTATTTTTAGAAGTAAATGATTTACCAGCTAAATAACCTCTTTTTGTATATGTTCTACCAGTGTTATCTTTTCCACTAACAGCTTCTTTAGGAAGATACATTTTGTTCAAGAAGTCAGATGCAATTCCCCAACGAACTAAGTCGAAGAAACGGTGACCTTCCATGGCGAATTCCAAACGGTTTTCCATGTAAACTGCATTTAATGCAAAGTCTTGTCCTCTTGAAGCAAAGGTTCCAGTTGGATAAGGATTAACTACTGTATTGATAGTTGCATCTTGTACAGAACCTCTTTTAGCACGGTCACGAATCATGTTCACATATTCCTCTGCTTTGTCTAAATTTTTAGCTTCCGCCTCAATTTCAGCTAACCAAAGAATTACATGAGACAACTTCAATAAACGATAGTTGTTATTTACAGCACGTTTTGAAGTTGAGTGTGTAGAACTTCCTTCATCAGCTTTGTAATACATCCATTTTTTACCTGTGTATGGTCCAGAATAGTTTTGGTCACGAATCCAAGTTTGACCTGGCATTGGGCCCCAATCTAAAAAGTTAACACCACGACGACCAACTGTCCAATCTAAACGAGGGTCAACTGGAACTGTTTTGTCTAAGTTGAATGCCTCATTAGATTTTACACCTTGGTCATTACTTAAATCAACATCATTGTAAGTATCTTCCAAACCTGCTTTATTGTTACCAATCATTGGTAAACCATCTGCTGTAGTTTTGAAAGCATTGACTAAGTTTTGAGAAGGAAGATAGAATCCACAACATCCACCACCTGGAGCAGTTCCAAGGTAAGGCCAGTTTAAGTTATCTCCAGCGTTACCATTGTTACCTGTAGAGCCATCATTCACAGAGAATTCAACTTCGAAGATTGATTCGATGTTGTTGTTAGTGATATTTCTATAGTTATCATGGTAGTTGGGTGCTAATTTTTTACCAGAGTTTTGTAAAACATCCAATAATAAAGGTTTAGCTAAATCAAATTTCTTTTGGAACATATAAGACTTCGCTAAATAAGTCATAGCAGCCCACTTTGTAGCTCTACCTTTTTGACCTTGTGTAGCTGGTAGGTTGGCAGCTGCAAATTTGAAATCTTCTTCAATTTTTCCCCAAATATTTTGATCATTTGGTACTTTAGTTGAATTTGGATCATCACGTTTGTAGGTATTTTCATCAATGTAAGGAATCATGTTCCACATTTTCTTACCTTCAAAATGATAATGTCCACGTAAAAAACGAGCCTCAGCAACAACTTGTGTTTTTTCTGCTTCTGTCATGTCTTTTACATCTGCGCTTTTAGCTAATAAGATGGCCTCATTTGCACGAGCAACTCCATCATACGTATGTTGCCATTTTCCTAAGAAATAGGTATTGTCAGACAACCAGTTGAATTGCTCAATGTAACTTTGTTCTGGTTGATCACCAGCATCTGTACCTTTTACTGCATCACCTGATGTAATACCACCAAATACATAATTTGAAATGGTCGATTGACGGCCTGTATTTCCTGCTCCAACACCATCTAAAAGAGAGTATGCGCCAATTAAAAGGGCATTTACTCCATTCTTGTTGGATAGTGATGTTAAGGATGCCGCACCCTGGGGCTGTATGTCGAAGAAACTATCTGAACAAGAAAAGTTCATTCCGACTGTCGCTATTAATGCGAATATGATTAACTTTTTCATTTTTATTTAAATTTATTTTAAATGATATTTCAATTAAAATCCAACTCTTAAACCAATGTTATAAGATTTAGCAACTGGGAATGAACCTTCATCAATACCCATATGGATATCTTGATTATCAGCTCCTGAATTTCTAATGTTGATATCAGGATCTAAACCTTTATACTTTGAGAAAGTAAATAAGTTTTGACCTTGAACATAAATTTGTGCCGAGCTCAATTTGATTTTTTTCAAAATGGTTGAAGGTACGTTGTATGTCAATTGGATATTTTTTAAACGCATGTATGAACCATCCTCAACAAAGTAATTTGAAATTTGTTGACTAAAAGTATCATTTGAATTTAAACGTGGCAATTGAGCAACATCTCCTTCTTTTTTCCAAGAGTTGTATAACATGTCTTTTGAACGGTTACCTTGGAATGTATTAAAGTCAGTCCAGTATTTCAAGTAATTGAAAATTTCATTTCCTTGAACACCTTGAGCAAATACGGTTAAATCCCAGTTTTTATATCCTAGGTTAACATTTAAACCATAAGTAAAGTCTGGATGAGGATTTCCGATGATTGTTTTATCCGCCGCAGAAATTTTTCCATCACCATTTACGTCTTTAAATTTGAATACACCCGCACGAGTATATCCTGGGATTTGAACTGCTGAAGCAGCTTCTGCCGCATCTTTAATTACACCTTCAACAACATAACCATAGAAACTTGCAATTGGTAATCCTGCTTTTGTTACCGAGATAGCAGGTAGACGAGTAGAGAATCCAAAAATAGTTGCATTTGGATCTTCATTCAACTTAACAACATTGTTTTTGTACTGGCTATATTGTCCTGAGATGGAATATCTAAGGTCACCAATTTGATCACGATAAGTGATGTTGATATCAATACCTGTATTGTTTACCTCTCCAATGTTTACATATGGAATAGTTGCCGATCCGGCAGCTTTAGGAATAGGTACTTGTGTTAACATATCAGATGTAGTACGTGTATACCAGTCGAATGCAACGTCAATTTTATTGTTTAACAAACTAGCATCAAAACCGATGTTCGTAGATGTATTGGTTTCCCAACGACCATTTGTATTACCGAATTGTGCGATGTCAAATCCTGATGCAATAGAATTACCTGTACCAGAAATATCGTAAGCATTATTGTTTGGATCTGGTGTAAATAATGTGTAAGCATTATATACGTTAGGAATCAACTGATTACCTGTTTTACCCCAACCACCACGAACTTTTAAGTCATTGATGAATGTTAATCCTTTCATGAATTCCAATTCAGTTAAACGTGCTCCCACTGAGAATGCAGGGAATACACCATAACGATATGCAGGTGCGAAACGAGATGAACCATCACGACGGATCGTAAAGTCAGCTAATAATAATTCTTTGTATGAATAGTTCACCTTACCAAATTGAGAGAACAATGCTGTGATGGTTGCTCCTGAACCTGAGTTAGCTAAACCAGCAGCAGCTCCGTTGTTCAAATAGCGATAGGACATATCATCAAAAGCAAAGTTAGATCTTGCCGCATTGAATCCAAATCCATATGTAGAAACTGATTCAGTACCTACCAATACATTAAAGGTGTGATCTTTAAGTGTTTTAGCATAGTTTAAAGTATTGTACCAAGTGATAGCTCTATCAAATTGGTTAGTAACCGTTAAACTGTTTGATCCACGTGGCTCAGCAGCCTCAATATCTCTGTTAAAATAAGAAGAGTTATTGTAGTTGTTGTATTCAAAACCGAAACTAGTACGAGCTTTTAAATCTTTAATGATTTCATATTCCAAGAAAGCATTACCGAAAATGTGCGTTGCTTTGGTAATGTTATCTTTTTCTCTGTACTGTCTAGCAAACGGGTTAGGAGCATTACCTAAGTTAGATCCTCTAGAACCTGCAAAACCATTCAATCTATTTGTATTAGTTCCTCCTAATTCTACCGGACCTCCAGTGATATCATACACTGGAATAATTGGTTGAACACGAATCGCAAACATGATAGGGTTTGATTCGTTATTGTTACCTGCTGGTACACCAACTCTTTCATCATAGGAGATCGTTACGTTTTCACCAAAAGTTAAATTCCCTTTTTTGAATTCAGTATTCGCACGAACAGAATAACGTTCGTAGTTCGTGTATTTCAAAATACCATCTTGTTGGAAATAACTACCTGAGATCGCATATTTACCATTTTTAGAACCACCTGTTGCTCCTAATTGATAATTAGAGATTTTAGCAGGCCCAAAAATTACCTTTTGCCAATCCGTTCCCTCCTTGTTCGCTTTAGTTATATTAAAAGCTGTTTTTCCTAAAGCAGGATCAGTAATGTCATTGGTATAGGTATAGTTCGCTGGAAGCGTTCCGTAAACGTTTGGATAAATGTAATCTGCAATGGTTTGAGATCCATCTGGAGCAAAACGATATTGAACAGAAGGAGAGGTACCTGGAGTTTTTCCTGCACCAATTTCTGACTCATAATAGTATTGACCTAATTCTTTGGTATTTAATAAATCCAACGTTTTACCAACATCTTGTGTACCTGTGTACATATCAAAGTTGATTTTAGGCTCACCTTCCCCACCACGTTTGGTGGTGATGATAACAACCCCGTTCGCTGCACGAGCACCGTAGATAGAAGCTGCAGAAGCATCTTTCAATACCTGCATAGACTCGATATCATTTGGGTTGATTTGGTTCAATGTACCTTGAGTAGGTACACCATCAATAACGTATAAAGGGCTATTGTTGTTAATGGAACCAAAACCACGTACACGAACCATTGTTCCTCCACCTGGTGAGTTGTCATTACCAACGGTCACACCCGCTGCACGTCCTTGTAACATTTGTGTTACTGAAGCAGCTGGAACTGCAGTCAATTCCTTTGCTCCAACGACAGCAACAGCACCTGTGATGTCTTTTTTACGTTGAGATGCGTAACCTGTTACAATAACTTCGTTCAATTGGCTGATGTCTTCATCCAATGTAACAGCTACGCTGGACTTGCTACCCACTGAAACAGTTTTAGATAGATAACCTACAGAAGAAACTTGTAATTCAGCGTTGTTACTTTTTACGTTAATAGAGAAAGCTCCATTCACGTCTGTTGAAGTACCTGTTGTAGTTCCTTTCACTAACACAGATACGCCTGGAATGCCCTGACCTTTGGCATCAGAAACAGTTCCACTTACTTTTCGGTCTTGACCAAATGCGATCCATGACAAGGAAAGCATCAAAGCCATCAGGAAGACCACTCGGCTAATGTAAAATTGTTTTTTCATAAAAAAATATGTTTGTTTAATTCCGATAAAAACCTTTTTTACCGGCAATATGGGTGCTAAAATAATGAAAAATTAATTCAATGCTATATCTTCCACGAATTTTTACAATTATTTTTTCCTAAAAAATATTTAAATTATACAATTCCAAGAATGTAAACGTTTACAGTAATTTATTTTAGTATTATCGACTGATTCTCATTATCTTTGTAGCTCATTTTTGTTATTTTATTCGCATTAATCTCCCGTATTTTTTATGTTAAATCTTGTTTTATTCGGTCCTCCAGGTGCAGGAAAAGGAACTCAATCGGCCAAATTAATTGAAAAGTATCATTTGATTCATTTATCAACAGGCGACTTGCTTCGTGCGGAAATTTCAGCAGGAACTAGCTTAGGTTTAGAAGCAAAGAAATTGATGGATCAAGGAATTTTAGTGCCAGATGCTGTCGTAATAGGAATGATTGAAAATAAACTGAACGAAAATAAAGCAGCTGCAGGATTCATCTTTGATGGTTTTCCACGCACAGTTGCTCAAGCTGAAGCCTTGGATCAATTATTGAATGGTCATGATTTATCGATCAAAGAAATGATTTCTTTGGAAGTTAACCAAGAAGAATTGACTCAACGTTTATTAGAAAGAGGTAAAACTTCTGGCAGAGCAGATGACCAAAATGAAGAATTAATCCGTAAAAGAGTACAAGAATATACAGATAAAACAGCTCCTGTAGCGAATTATTACGAGTCGCAAGGGAAATTCAAGTCCATCAATGGTATTGGTGATATTGAACATATATTTGAGCAAATTACTCAAATCATTGAAGGCTAAGCGCTTTAAAAAAGAAACATGACATCAAATTTCATCGATTACGTTAAAATTAATCTACGCTCCGGTCGCGGAGGGAGTGGTTCTTCTCATTTTAGAAGAGAAAAACACGTACCCAAAGGTGGGCCAGATGGCGGCGATGGTGGTCGTGGAGGACATATCTATTTAATTGGTAATCCACAGCTTTGGACTTTGATCCATTTAAAATACCAAAAACACATTATCGCCGATAGCGGTAAAAGTGGTGAGGGGGGAAGACGCTCAGGCGCTGAAGGTGAAGATATTTATGTGGAAGTGCCCCTAGGAACAATTGTGAAGGATGCAGAAACCAATGAATTTTTAGCAGAAGTAACAGAAAGCGGACAAAAGGTTTTACTTCTTCCAGGAGGTAGAGGTGGTTTGGGAAATCATAATTTCAAATCTTCTACCAATCAATCCCCTCGTCATGCCCAACCAGGAGAAGCCGGTTTGGATCTTTGGGTTGTCATGGAGTTGAAAGTGTTAGCAGATGTCGGTCTTGTTGGTTTTCCAAATGCTGGTAAATCTACTTTGCTTTCTGTCATGTCTGCCGCTAAACCTGAAATTGCTAATTATCCATTTACCACCCTTGTACCACATTTGGGTGTTGTTGAATACCGTGATTATAAGTCATTTGTTGTAGCCGATATTCCAGGAATCATAGAAGGTGCCTCTGAAGGTAAGGGTTTAGGATTACGATTTTTACGACATATAGAACGAAATTCTATTTTATGTTTTCTGATCCCTTCCGATGCCAAAGATTGGGGAGAGGAATATCGTATCCTAGAAGGAGAATTAGAGAAATTTAATCCAGATTTAGTATCCAAAAGAAAAATTTTGGTTGTTTCTAAAATGGATTTATCCATTCCTGAAATGGAAGACGAAATGCGTGCTAGTTTACCTTCCGATTTACCTTTGGTATTTATTTCGTCTATTACTCAACAAGGTATTCAAGAATTGAAAGATGTGCTTTGGAAAGTTCTTCAAGAAGAAAATAAGTATTTAGATTTATTGCCTGAACAAAAGGAAAAACCCATTACACTTTTTTCCGCTGAAGATCAGCCACTTGACTAGCAACTAGCGCGATACCTTCATCAAAGCTTCTTGGATTGTATCCGAGGAGCTTTTTTGCTTTATCCAGAATAAAACCCGTTCTAGGAGGCCTTTTCGCAGCTTGTTGAAAAGTAGATGAATCCGCTTTTTCTATCAATTCTTTTGGTAATTGGAAGAATTCAGCTGTTTTTATGGCCATTTCGTAGGGTGTTAGAAAATCGGATCCGGAAATGTTAAATATTCCTTCTGATTCTTTATCGGCTATTAGCCAGCAGCCAATCGCTAAATCTTCCGCTAAAGTGGGTGTTCGAAATTGATCCGTCACGACTTTGATTTTCTGACCTTCCTCCAATGATTTTTTCACCCAAAGGATGATGTTACTTCTGCTCATGTCTGAAACGATACCAAATACCAATACCGTTCGTGCGATTGCCCAGCGGATTTTAGATTGAATGAGTAAATTTTCCGCTTTCAATTTACTACTACCATAAATTGAAATGGGATTTGCTACCGCTTCTTCCGTATAAGGACCATTTACTCCATCAAAAATAAAGTCAGTCGAAAGATGACAGAAGAATGTGTCAAATTTTTGGCATGCCTTAATTAGATATGCTACTGCGTCGACATTTAATTTTTGACAACCGATGGCATCTGTTTCACAGGTATCAACGTTTGTCATGGCCGCCGTATGAATCAATACATCTGGTTGATATGTTTCAAAAATGGCTAGAATATTTTCTTCATTGGTAACATCCATGGATGCATAGATGTAATTTTTTGTTTCATTTTTTAGACGATCCTCTCCAACAGCAGTAGCAATTAATTGAATGTTTTCCTTTTGAGATAATAATTGAACTAATTTTTGACCTAAAAGACCATTTGACCCGGTTATTAGTATTTTCTTTTGCATGTTATTCATTGCTTAACTGTTGGCGGATTTCTTTCAATAACTCTTGTGCTCCTTTTTCTATTAAAATGGAAGCTGTTTTATTGCCCAATTCAATAGGGTCTGTATCGGTTTCCGTTTCCATTAAATGTATTTCTCCATTCAAACTTAACACTCCTGCAGTTAAATAAATAAGATTCGCTCTCATAGTTGCATGTCCATAAACAGGTACGCTACAACCTCCGTCTAATTTACTTAGAAGAGTTCTTTCGGCTAATAAGCATTTTTCTGTTACAGTGTGATTGCAAGCCTCTCGGATAGCTTGTTTCAATGTTGGATCTAATTGGCTGGATGATTGAATAGCCACCGAACCTTGACCAACTGCAGGAACAAATTCTTCCGTCTTCAAATGTTCCGAAATATATGCTTCCATCTCCATTCGATGCACTCCTGCAAAGGCCAAGATCATGGCATCGCACGATCCATTTTTTAATTTATCTAGTCGAGTCTGCAGATTTCCCCGCATGTCAACCAAAGTATGTTGTGGATATTTATTTTGAAGAAAAGCTCTTCTTCGAGTAGAAGAAGTTCCTATTATTTTACTTTGAGCATTAGATAATCTAAAATCTTTTTCTAAACTTAAAACTACATCTTGGGCATTTTCACGCTCCGTGAACGCAATGAGCTCTAAGTCAGAAGGAAGGGTAGAAGGTAAATCTTTGGCTGAATGTTGAGCGATATCAATTTCTCCAGTGCGGAGCATTTCTTCTAATTCTTGCGTGAATACCCCTTTTGAGCCAATTTTTGATAGTGAACGGTCCAGAATTTGATCGCCTTTGGTACTAATGGCAATTAGTTCATAGCTAAATCCTTTGTTTTCCAACAAACAACCGATGTAATTTGCTTGCCAAAGTGCCAATGCGGAATTTCTTGTTCCAATTTTAATTTTTTGCATGAACATATTACTTTTTAGCAGAACTAAATATTTTGATCAAATTCAGAGATAACTCTAAATGCATGATTTTGGCTCTTGCATTTCTTTCTAAATGATAATGAGTCTCCGATATTTTTTCGGCCATCTGACTGATGATGTCGGGATTCAAGGTTTTTGAAAAATTAGCAATAAAAGCTTTTTCCTTTTCCAGTGATTTAATCAATTGACTTGTATCTGAAATCTGATAAAGACATTGTCTGAAAATATACAGCGCATATTCGAGCAATGCTTTTTGGTCTGATTTTTCAATGGTATCAAATTTTTCCGCTAGTAAAACCAGTTTATTTAAATTTTTCGAATAGACAGCTCGCATCCAATCAGAGAACCAAGTGGAAATAATTAAATTTTCAGATTTTGATTTATCGATGGCTAGCGAAATATTGCCTTCTGAATTAAAAGCAATTTGAAGTGCTTTTTCAAAATCGATGTCCAAACTTTTCGATAGATATTCTGCTAAGACCTCTTCTTGAACGGCGGGAATATTAACCCTTTGGGTTCTAGATAGGATAGTGATTAACAATTTGTTTGGATCTGAACAAACCAAAATAAAGAGGGTAGACGAAGGAGGTTCTTCTAATAATTTTAGAAGGGCATTCCCTGAAGATTCATTTAAAGATTCTGGATTCCAAATTAAAACAACTTTGAATTCCGCTTCAAAAGGCTTTAAGCTCACTTTTGAGGCTAATTTTCTTGTTTCAGCTACTGGGAAATTTCCTTGTTTGTTGCCCTCTGCGCCTATACAACCTAACCAATCGGCCAATGTTCGATAGGGGGATTCGATGAGAAATGGTCTCCAATCAGTCAAAAACAAATCAGATTCAGTTTCTTTGGGGACTTTTTTGGTGGTCGCTGTTGGAAACATGAAAATCACATCTGGATGGATTCCTTTGGCCATTTTTTGACAACTTGGACATGTTCCACATGCATCTTTTTCGGATTTATTTGGGCAGAATAAATAGGTAGTAAAAGCAAGTGCCATCGCTAACTGAGCACCACCGCTAGGACCATGAAACAATTGAGCATGAGCAATATGCTGGTTTTGCACTGCTTTGGCTAATTGGCTCTTGGTAGATTCTAGTCCGGGAATATCCTGAAAACGCATTCTTGTTTTAGAAAAAGATAAACAGCTAAGTTCGGAAAGTTGATTTCTCTTTCCAAATTTCTTCCATGCTTTGCTTGAGATTTTGCTGGATATTTTGGCCTTTTAGGCTGATCCAAGCTTTTGCTACCTCAAATGCCTTATCAAAGTGATATTCTTTGAAATTTGGAAATTCTCCCCAAGTAAAAGATGGAATGTATTTGGGTGGAAATGCAGTGGTACTAATATTAGCATGACTTCCAATGACTGTTCCTGTGTTAAATTTTGTGCCAACACCTGTGGTAACATAATCTCCCATGAAAATCCCTAGGTTTTTTTCTGGGGTAGGCCGGTATCCATTTAACGAGTAATCAAATAAATCGATTGTTTTTAGATCATTTCTTACATTAGAGCAAGTTGTAAGGGCGCCCAAATTGGAGAACGAACCTACGATGGAACTTCCTATGTACCCTTCATGAGCTTTGTTACTAAAGGGGTAAAAAATGGAATGATTGATTTCACCTCCAATTTTACAGCCCTGGCCAATGGTGCAATTGGGTCGAATTTTGGTACCTAAGTTGGTGGAGGCTCCCTCCAAAATACAAGCTGGGCCTTGGATGAAGGTTCCAAGCTGAAGTTGAACATTTTTCCCAATAAAAACAGGGCCAGAACTAGCATCAATGATACAGCCTTTGATGTTTGCACTGGGGTCAATTTGGCATTTTGTAGGGTTTAATATGAGGTTTCCTTGCTGGATTAAATCAGGATATAGGGAGGAAGAGGTTTGTATTTCTTTTTCCAAAAAATAAGGATTCCATTTTAGGGAATCTTCTAAGGTATTTAGGAAATAATTGGCTTCTTGAATTTCTATCTTTTTTAGTGTCTGGATGTCTGGTATTGCTGTATTGGTTTTAAATGCAATTAATTGGTTTTGTACAAATAGAGCTGTTTCTGTCGCAAGTGAATTTAGTTGCTGTAAAAGCTGATCTGTGGGAAGAGCAGATCCTACAATGAAAATTTCTGCGGCAACTAGCTGGGTGTCCGAATCGATATCCCTTGTTTGAATCTGTTCTTTGGATTGTGACTGCCATTTTTCTAAGATGGAAGATGTTCCTATGATCAGATCCCAAATATTTCTATGGTCTGTGATAGGTCTTAATTTCTTTTTGATTGCCTGGTCGTTAAAAAGACAGATAGAATTCCACATGTTGGAGGCTGTTTTGGATTCGTAAAGTTGCTTAAATATTAGAAACGAAGCAAGTTGGAATAGGGACTCAATAAAAAAGCCTCTTCTTTGAAGGAAGAGGCTTTGATAGATTGAAGCGAAAGAAATTATTTTTTCGCTGCATAACGCTTGTTGAACTTGTCAACGCGTCCTGTAGTATCTAGAAGTACATTTTTACCTGTATAGAAAGGGTGAGATTGAGATGAAACCTCTATTTTGAATACTGGATAAGTTGCGCCTTCGAATTCAGTTGTTTCAGTTGTAGCAACGCAAGAACGAGTTAAAAACTTGTAATCAGCTGATAAATCGTGGAATACAACTTGTTTGTATTCTGGGTGGATGTCTTTTTTCATGTTTGTAATTAATAAGGACGATTCCCTGCCGTCGATTTTATTTAATGGAAAGTCATAGGGATGTAGACTTCTGTAATCGGGACGCAAAAATAAATAGATATTAGCAAATACCCAAATATTTTATTAACAATTTCAACCTGTTTTTGCAAGTTTTTTGTCCGAAAAAAAAATATTTATTTTTCTAAATTTTTTTTTCTGGTACTTTTCAAAGATGCTTGGTCATAATGATTTGACTTATGGGGACTTACCTTGTGTATTTCAAATAATCATCATTTTTTCACAGAAAAGTACAACAAAAAATGTTTGCACGGAGGGTGAATTTTTTCTAATTTTACCAAGTGCCCAAGTAGCCAAAGACGTTTCAGTTTTTGGACCAAGATTAGCCAAATTTAACAATGCCTTCATCACCCTGAATATGAAAAGTTTAGGGTAATTTTAAGAAAAAAATTTCTTAAAATTAGGTGAATAGTATGTTAAAAAAAGATGTAAATTAGAATTGAGAATTTTGAAAGTAAAAAGAGTTCATAAATTATCGCATTAATAAAGAAGTTTTAAAATTTATATTTCGCAAACATGTACGTATTTAAAAGAGACGGTCGTCGAGAGTCAGTAAAATTTGATAAAATAACAGCAAGAATCGAGAAGCTATGCTATAGCTTGGATCCTTATTTTGTGCAGCCTTTAGAGGTCGCTCGAAAAGTAATTTCAGGGTTGTATGATGGTGTTAAGACGACTGAACTAGATAACTTGGCGGCAGAAACAGCTGCTTCGTTAACAACCAAGCATCCAGACTATGCGATTTTGGCGGCACGTATTGCGATTTCTAACCTACACAAGAATACATTGAAGTCGTTTTCTGCAACCATGAAGCGTCTTTATACCTATGTAGATCCAAAGACCAACGAAAATGCGGCTCTTTTATCGAAAGAAATTTATGATATCATCAAAAACAACGCTGTTGAATTAGATGAAGCGATCATTTACGATCGTGATTTCGGATACGATTATTTTGGATTTAAAACCCTTGAGAAATCTTATCTATTAAAATTAGATGGACTAATTGCTGAACGACCGCAGCATATGTTGATGCGTGTAGCCGTTGGTATCCATGGTTCAGATATTGCGGCAGCTATTGACACGTATAATTTATTATCGGAGAGATGGTTTACACATGCCACTCCAACTTTATTTAATGCAGGCACACCCAAGCCACAAATGTCTTCTTGTTTCTTATTGACCACTCAAGATGATTCTATAGAAGGTATTTATGACACATTAAAACAAACCGCCAAAATTTCTCAATCAGCTGGCGGTATTGGTTTAAGTATTCATAACATCAGAGCAACAGGTTCCTACATCAAAGGAACAAATGGTACTTCCAATGGTATCGTTCCTATGTTACGCGTGTTTAACGACACGGCAAGATATGTTGATCAAGGAGGCGGAAAAAGAAAAGGATCATTCGCGATCTATTTAGAGCCTTGGCATGCAGATGTTTTTGACTTCTTGGAGTTGAAAAAGAATCACGGAAAAGAGGAGATGCGTGCGCGCGATTTATTTTACGCTCTTTGGATTCCAGATTTGTTCATGAAGCGTGTTGAGAGTAACGAAGAATGGTCATTGTTCTGTCCACACGAGTGTCCAGGATTATCAGACACTTACGGTGATGAATTCGAAGCATTATACACCAAATATGAATTAGCGGGTAAAGCTCGTACGGTTGTTAAAGCGCAAGAATTGTGGTTTAAGATTTTAGAATCTCAAACGGAAACGGGTACACCTTATATGTTGTACAAAGACCATGCGAATAATAAATCCAATCAGAAAAATTTAGGTACTATTAAGTCATCCAACTTATGTACGGAAATCATGGAGTATACTTCCAAAGATGAAGTTGCTGTATGTAATTTAGCTTCATTGGCTCTACCTAAATATGTAAAATCGAATGATAACGGTGTCTTAGAATTTGATCATACACGATTGTACGAGGTTACTAAAACCGCAACCCGTAATTTGAATAAAATTATTGATGTCAATTATTATCCAGTGCCAGAAGCACAAAATTCTAATTTACGTCATCGTCCAATTGGTTTAGGAGTTCAAGGATTAGCGGATGTATTCATCATGTTAAGAATGCCTTTTGAATCAGATGAGGCTCGTCAATTGAACAAGGATATTTTCGAAACCATCTATTTTGCTTCGATGGAAGCTTCGATGGAGTTGGCGAAAGTAGAAGGCCCCTATTCAACATGGGAAGGTTCGCCGATTTCGAAAGGTGTATTCCAATTTGATATGTGGAATGTGACGCCAAGTTCAGGACGTTGGGATTGGGAAAATCTTCGCAGACTAGTTGTGGAGAATGGAGTTAGAAACTCCTTGTTAGTTGCTCCAATGCCAACTGCTTCTACGAGTCAAATTTTAGGCAATAATGAATGTTTTGAGCCTTACACTTCCAATATTTATGCTAGACGTGTATTGTCAGGTGAGTTCGCTATTGTGAACAAGCACTTATTGAAAGATTTGATCAAGTTGAATTTGTGGAATGACAACATGAAGAATAAATTGATTTCGGCAAATGGTTCGGTTCAAAATATTCCTGAAATTCCTCAAAACCTAAAGGATCTATACAAAACGGTTTGGGAGATTAAGCAAAAAACGATCTTGGAAATGGCTGCTGATCGTGGTGCTTATATCTGTCAATCACAAAGTTTAAATATCCACATCCAGGACGTAAACTTTGGTAAATTAACATCGATGCACTTTCATGCATGGAAATTAGGTTTGAAAACGGGTATGTATTATTTACGTACAAAAGCTGCAGCCGATGCCATCAAGTTTACAGTTGAGAAACAAGCTGAAGCTGCGATTGAGCAAACCAACATCGTTCATGAATCAGAATTGCAATACGCTGCACATGCTGCCAAGGCCGCTGCTTCTTTTGATTCGAGTGATGATCAAAATAGATCAGATATGGCTTGTTCTTTGGATAATCCTGAGGCTTGCGAGGCTTGCGGATCATAATAATGAGTAGCGCTTCCTATATTTTTAAAGATCACTTGGTTGTATAATCAAGTGATCTTTAATTTTACGTAAATTTAACCATGAGGAAAAAGTATTTACAGTTTATCGTTTTGTTGGTGTTGCTAATTTTTGGACTTTTCCTACGTGTATATCACATAGGAAATTTTTCATTATTTGGGGACGAGAAACAAAGCGCTCTTTTAGCGATTGGAAATACGAACATTGGTGGGATGGTCGACTTGATGAATCCAGATTCAACTTTTACACCAGCGGATTTTTGGAAACCAAGAGGGCTGAATGCGTGGTTAAACGCTGATGCGAGAGGTGATGTCAGTGGGAATAGTTTGATCCACGATATGGGCTTGAAAATGACGGCTTTTCTTTTTGGAAAAAGTGATTCAGCCCTGCGGATGCTTTCCGTTTTCTTTAATATGCTTACGCTTTTGCTGCTGTATATTTGGGCAAAAAAGATCAAGCCTAATATCAATTGGGCATTAGCTATTTTAGCTTTAGCTGTCATAGAACCCTTTTTTATAATTTTTAGCCAGCAAGCTCGGAATTACACAACAAGTCTCTTCTTTACCACGCTTAGCAATTATTATTTTTGGATGATCATGCAAGGTAAAGACCAAAACAAAGTCAAAAATAAGTATTTCATTGGATGGATTTTAGGAAGTTTGGGGGCACTATTTAGTACCTATTTGACTGCGTTTGTTATGATTGGGCAGCTTTTTTATACCCTCTTTAATTGGCCTAATTGGGCCATTGTCAAACGTTTTTTACCAAGTGCCGTGCTTATTTTAATTCCATTTGGAATATGGATGCTAGTAGGGCCAGGTCAGTATTTTATCGTTTATCAAGCTGATGCAGCCCAACAATATCGAGATTATTTGGCAAATGTAGGTCCCATACCCGGTTGGATTGAAGCGTCAACTCCCTTGAATTTATTCAAAAGAACTATTTCCATTCTTTCGGATCAATTTATCTGGACAAATGATTTGTACAACACTTTTGGTTTTAAACTTGGTAGTATCTTATTGGTGTTTTTTGGTATATGTTTAAGCAACTGGCTCAAGGAATTATCCAAAGAAATGAAACAGATTTATGTATTGGGTTTGATTCAAATAGTCATTCCAGTAACGGTTTTATTACTTTCTGCTATCAGCGCTCAAACTACCACTGGCTTCTTTTTACGGTATGCAAGCTTCGGTTTACCATTCGGAATTTTCATTTCCATTGGATTTTTCGAGTATTTGTTAAAACAAAATATATGGGTGAGGATGCTGGCAGGTATATTTTTGCTACTTCAACTCTATACTTTGGTTGGATTGATAACTCCTATGTATAGCGATAAAAAACAGAAATATACGTTCTCTGTGAATCGAACCAAAAATCCATATCCGATAATCGCTGAAAAAATTATTCAAAATTATCGCATCGGAGACACCGTATATTATCCATCCAAGGCCAAAAATTTATTAAACTCGAAGGAAATTTCAAAACTGCGAGTAGATGTAGTTGATGCACAATTGATCAATTTATATTTACCATCCACTGACTCCATTATTCAACGAATTGATTTATCTATAAAAGATTCCGTTCTGATTAGAGGGAAAAATGGAAGAAGAATGCTTATTTTTGATTTTCAAAATGGGAAGTATCGATATTGACATGAATTCTACAATGCCTCAAGTTTCTTTTGTTATTCCAGTTTACAACGAAGAAAGTAATCTTCCAATTTTGGTGGCTCGTCTTCAAAAGATAATGGATTCTTCTTCCATAGCCCTTGAAGCTGTTTTAATTGATGACGGTAGTAAAGATCAATCTCGTGTCATGTTACAGCAATTAGCATTAACTGATCAACGTTTTCATGTTATTTTACTTTCTAGAAACCATGGACATCAATTAGCATTGACTTCTGGATTGGCCAAGGCACGTGGTACGGAAGGTGTTTTTGTTTTAGACGGAGACTTACAAGATCCTCCTGAACTTGTAGAGGAATTTTATGCCAAATACAAAGAAGGATACGAGGTGGTGTATGCCGTACGTGAAAAACGTAAAGAGCCTTGGTTTAAAAAGGCTGCTTATTTTATCTTTTATCGATTACTTAAGAAAATTGCCAATATTGATATACCATTGGATTCTGGAGATTTTTCGTTTATGGGTCGGAAAGTAGTTGATATTTTAAATCAAATGCCAGAAGAAAGTCGATTTATACGTGGAATGAGAACATGGATTGGGTTTAAGCAAATTGGTATTTCGTATAATCGACAAGAGCGGGCATCAGGTGAATCCAAATATACTTTTTCTAAATTACTGCAATTAGCTTTGAATGGTATCTTTAATTTCAGTGAATTTCCTGTGAAATTCATTACCTCCATCGGTTTTTCGGTAATCGCTTTGTCATTGATATACTTCATTGGAATATTGATTAAGAAGTTGTTTTTAGGGGATACCATTATTGAGGGTTTTACCTCATTGCTTTTTGTTATCATTTTATTCGGTGGTATTCAATTAATGGCAATTGGGATTTTGGGAGAATATATTCTACGTATATTTTTTCAATCTAAATCTCGACCGAATTACATTATAGAACAAGAAATTTGTGAAGGTAAATATGTAAAAAAATGAAAGGGAATATCTATTTAAAGTTATTTGTTATTGATGCTTTATTCGAGTTATTTATTCCTTTGCTATTTCCTCAGTTTTTCCAAATTCGATTCATTACCAAGCCATTGTTAATGATCCTACTCATGTTGTATGTACTCAATCAACAGGAAGTTTTTCAGAAAAATAGAATTTTGTTTGCACTTATTTTTGCTTGGTTGGGGGATGTATTTTTGTTGATTCCAGGTGATAATCCTTTGTTTTTTCAATTAGGTTTAGGATCATTTTTAATCATGCAAATTACTTATATCGTCCTTTTTATCCGAGAATTTAATGGCCCTAACAAAGTTTCGTGGCCAACTAAATGGATAAGTTTATTTGTGATTTTATGTTACATTTTGTTCTTTTTGAACTTTCTTTTACCTCACATCGTTGCAGGCTTGAAATTACCAGTTATTGTGTATGCTTTTGCCTTGGGATCAATGTTGTATTTTTCCTGGCTCCGTAGGTCGAATTGCTCAAAGGAAAATTTTAGCATAATTGTAAGTGGTGCATTTTTATTCGTTGTTTCAGATAGCTTATTAGCTTTTGGGAAGTTTTATTATTCATTTTCTGGGATTTCTTTCTTAGTTATGATTACTTACATATCCTCCCAATTGCTACTCATTAAGGGTTTAGTTACCTTTGTGCCATTAAAAAAATAAATTTTTATACATGTCGGTTTCAGTTCTATCTAATCAGGTTCTTTCTCCATTAGCAGATTTCTTACAAGGCACGGTTTATACGGATCAAGTAATGAGGACTTTGTACGCCACGGATGCATCTGCTTACCGTGAAATGCCGTTGGGAGTTGTCATTCCTGAAACGATTGAGGATATTCAAAAAATTATTCTTTTTGCTTACCAAAATGAAATTGCCTTGATACCTAGAACGGCAGGTACGTCTTTAGCTGGACAGGTTGTTGGTTCGGGATTAGTGGTGGATGTATCTAAATTTTTTAATCGAATAGTAGAAGTTAATCAAGAAGAATCATATGTGTGGGTTGAGCCTGGAGTAGTTCGGGATGTGTTGAATGTGGAATTGAAAAAACATGGTTTGTTTTTTGGGCCAGAGACATCTACTGCCAATAGAGCTATGATTGGCGGAATGTTAGGTAATAACTCTTGTGGATCGAACTCGGTTGTTTATGGTTCTACACGTGATCACGTTTTGGCTGTAGAAGGTTTTTTATCAGATGGTACTTTTGTGACATTTCAAGCCGAAGATCCATTTTCAACTTTGAATGAACTTAAGGAAGGTAGTACACTTCATCGTATTTATTCCAAAACATTGGAAGCGCTTTCAGATTTGGAAATACAGGCTAATATTATCAAAGAATTTCCCAAGCCAAGTATTCATCGAAGAAATACCGGGTATGCTTTGGATATGCTTTTGAATTCCAAGGCTTTTGGGAAAAACGCAACTGATTTTAATTTTTGTTCATTATTAGCTGGTTCAGAGGGCACTTTATTTTTTGCTACTAAAATTAAATTACACGTTGATGCTGTTCCTCCTGCCCATATTGGATTGGTTTGTGCTCATTTCAACAGTATTGATGAAGCATTAAGAGCTAATTTAATTGCCTTGCAATTTGACCCATCGGCTTCCGAGTTAATGGATCATTATATCTTGGAATGCACAAAGGCAAATCCTGAGCAGAGACAAAATCGTTTTTTTGTTGAGGGTGACCCGGGGGCTATTTTGGTGGTCGAATTAAGGTCGGATGATCCGGAAGAATTATTATCTCGTGCAAAAGAATTAGAGAAAGCTATGATTGCAGCTAATCTTGGATATCATTTCCCTTATGTTGCAGGTGCTGATGTGAAAAAGGTTTGGGATTTACGTAAAGCAGGTTTGGGTTTATTATCCAATTTACCTGGCGATGAGAAGGCTGTGGCTGTGATTGAAGATACTGCGGTGGATGTGAATGATTTACCATCCTTTATTGCTGAATTCAATGAAATTTTGACTGAGAATAATTTATACTGTGTTCATTATGCACATGCGGGGTCAGGCGAATTGCATTTAAGACCCATTATTAATTTAAAAACGAAAGAGGGTCATCAATTATTTAGAACCATTGCAGAAGAAATAGCGCGTTTGGTTAAAAAATACAACGGTTCTTTATCCGGAGAACACGGTGATGGTAGATTGAGAGGGGAATTTATTCCTTGGATGGTGGGTGAAAAAAACTATCAATTGATGCGTCAATTGAAATCTTGGTGGGATCCTAAAGGAATTTTCAATCCAAATAAAATTGTGGATACACCTCCTATGGATACGTTTTTGCGTTATGAAGCCGGACAAAAAACTCCTGTTTTTGAAACAGCTTTCAAATTCCATGATCAAGATATCTTGCAACATGCCGAGCAATGCAATGGATCAGGAGATTGTCGAAAAACACCGATTTCTGGCGGTACGATGTGTCCTTCATTTATGGCAACTCGCAATGAAAAGGAAACTACTCGAGCTAGAGCGAATATTTTACGTGAATTTTTAACTCGTTCAACTCAGCCGAATCGCTTTGCGCATGAGGAAATAAAAGAAGTGATGGATTTGTGTTTGGCCTGTAAAGGTTGCAAATCGGAATGTCCTTCCAATGTTGATGTGGCGAAGTTGAAAATGGAATTTTTGTATCAATATCAAAAAGAAAAAGGTCTTCCTATTAGAAGTTGGTTGGTGGGTAATTTTGCTAAAATTTCGGCTTTAACTTCAAAGATTCCATTCTTGTATAATGTTGTCATGGGTACACCATTTTTAAGAAAAATCGCTAATACGGTGGTTGGATTTCATCCTGAACGGACGATGCCTTTGATGAGTAAGCAGACGCTTCAAGCATGGTTGAAAAACAGAAAAACCATCGTTTCTGATAAAGCTGTTTATTTATTTGTAGATGAATTTACCAATTACAATGACGTTGAGGTAGGTCAAAAGACCGTTTTGTTATTAGAAGCTTTAGGCTATTCCATTCGGACGGTTTCTCATCCTATTTCTGGTCGAGCTTATTTATCGAAAGGTATGTTGGATGAAGCAAAAGCTTTAGCCCAAAGGAATGTGGAATTATGGCATGGTTTAGTAAGTGTGGAGACGCCATTAGTGGGGATTGAGCCATCTGCCTTATTGACTTTCCGGGATGAATACCCAGATTTAGTTTCAGATGATTGGGTTGAAAAAGCAAAAGACCTTTCGAAAAATGTATTTTTATTGGAAGAGTTTTTGGCTAGAGAGTCTGATGCCAAAAGAATCAATAAGAGTAAATTTAGTCAAGAAAAGAAATTGTTGAAACTGCATGGTCATTGCCAACAAAAATCGATTAGTTCTTTAGTATTTGCCAAAAAAGCACTGACTTTGGCAGAAAATTATGAAGTTCAAATTATACCGTCTGGTTGTTGTGGAATGGCAGGTTCATTTGGTTACGAAAAGGAACACTATGATTTATCCATGCAAATAGGTGAATTGGTTTTATTCCCAGCGGTTAGAGCGCAGTCGGAAGAAGTTGAAATTGTGGCTTCAGGAACAAGTTGCCGTCACCAAATTCACGACGGTACGCATCGCAGAGCGAAACATACCGCCGAAATTTTATTCGAAGCGTTGGTGGATTAAAATCTCCATCGAACGAAGGCCTCCATTGCTTCATATTCTGCCAAGCCTAAATCATTGTAGATTTGGGCGGTTCCTCTATTTCTTTCTTCGGCTCTTTGCCAGAATTCACGAGAATCGTCTCCTTGGAAAACAACACCATCTTTTTGTGATTGATGTTTGAATATTCCCATTCGTTTTTTGAAAACTTGATCAGGTGAC
Organism: Aquirufa sp. ROCK2-A2; assembly: GCF_054558485.1. Lineage (NCBI taxonomy): Bacteria > Pseudomonadati > Bacteroidota > Cytophagia > Cytophagales > Flectobacillaceae > Aquirufa > Aquirufa sp. ROCK2-A2. The sequence goes on along the minus strand of NZ_JBPXKA010000002.1, from coordinate 62,566 downwards.
ATGGGTACAGCCATTTCTATTTGATCAATATCCCATTCTGCCCAAGCACCTTTGTATAACCATACCCAACAATTATTCATATATTCTCGATGTTTCAAACGAGAAATTGCTTCAAATATAGCATCCAAACACACTTTATGTGTTCCATGTGGATCGGCTAAATCACCTGCGGCATAAATTTGATGTGGTTGAATTTCTTCAATGAGATCCATTATGATTTGAATATCATCTTCCCCAATGGCTTTTTTTCGGATGGTACCTGTTTCATAAAATGGCATTTCTAAGAAATGCGCATTTTCCTTCTTGATTCCAACAAATCGACAGGTATTTTTGGCTTCCCCTTTACGGATAATACCTTTGATTTCTCTAACCGACGCGATATCTATTTCAGAATCTTTCTTATTCTTCAAAAATTTAACAGCTTCTTTGTAGATTTTATTGGCCTTCGGATTGGGACTTTCAAATTTGTCATTGAAATCAATCACGAATTCTGCAAACCTTAATGCTTCATCATCCGCTACAGCAATATTTCCAGTCGTTTGATAAGCTACATGTACATCATGACCTTGATCATGTAATCGTTGAAAAGTTCCACCCATGGAGATGATATCATCATCGGGGTGTGGGCTAAAAATAATGACTTTTTTCTTAGCAGGGAAGGCTCTTTCAGGACGATTTGTGTCGTCTGCATTCGGTTTACCCCCAGGCCAGCCTGTTATGGTGTGTTGAAGAAAATTAAATACTTCAATATTGATATCGTAAGCTTGTCCATAAAGAGCCAACAAATCGGATAGGCCATTTTCGTTGTAGTCCTTATTGGTTAGCTTCAAGACAGGTTTGTTTATTGTTAAGGACAAATGCGTAACTGCTTTTTTGATCATGGTTCTATCCCAGATAACGGAATCCACTAACCAAGGCGTTTTAATTCGAGTTAATAATGCAGCAGCTGTTTCATCTAAAATAAAACTGGCATTCGGATGTTGTTGTAAATAGGAAGCAGGGATTTCAGAAGTAACAGGTCCTTCCACGGCCTTTGCCACACTCTCAGCTTTATGTTCTCCCCAAGCCAATAAAACGATCCGCTTCGCGTTCATTACCTTCTCAATCCCGGTTGTAATGGCTTTTTTAGGAACTTTTGCTAGTCCGCCAAAATCAAAGGATGCATCAATTTTAGTACTGATATCCAATGTCATTAATCGGGTCTTGGAATTAATTAACGAACCTGGTTCATTAAATCCAATGTGTCCGTTTCTACCAATACCCAATAATTGAAAATCTAGTCCTCCTAATTTTTCAATTTTGTCTTCGTAGGCTTTACAAAAATCAGGAACCTGTTCAATCGGAAGTGTCCCATCTGGAATATGGTAATTGTTTGCTAGTATATCAACTTGATCAAAAAGTTGTTCTTTCATGAAGCGTACATAACTTTGTACAGCATCCGGCTCCATGGGGTAATATTCGTCTAAGTTGAATGTAATTACATTTTTAAAACTCAAACCCTCTTCTTTGTGCATCCGAATCAATTCTTGATAGACTTTTTTGGGAGATGAGCCTGTTGATAATCCTAAAATTGCATGCTTGTTTTCATTCGACTTGGTTCGAATCAAGTCGGCAATTTCTTGTGCTACAGCCTTTGATGCATTTTCAGAATCTGCATAAATGATGGTGGGGATACGTTCAAAACTAATGGCTTGTTCCATATGATGATATTCTTAGTGTGGGTTTTTAGAAGCTACTACAATAAAATCTAATTCTAATATGTCAAATATACGTAAAATGGTTTTGATAGCGGGATTTCCTCTTCCCAATTCAATGGAATGAATGGTTTTAATCGCTACACCACTTTTTTCACTTAATTCTTCTTGTTTTAGATTGAGAGTATTTCTTTTCTCTCTGATTATTTTACCAAAAATTTTTAAATCCATTTGTTTTAATCCTGCTTGTTAGGTGCACAAATGTAATCAAAATATTTAAATTAAAAATATAATCGGAATTATATTGCCATTTTAATAAAAAAAATATCTATTTTTTGGTGATCGAAGTTATTATTTTTAAAATTCCATGCATTTAATCTTCTTCCAATATAATCTCGTTTTTTACGTTTAAATTTGTGATTCAATTCTTTCATATGAAATTAAAATTTTGCCTTGGTTTACTATTAACATTTTTATCCATTACGCTATTTGCTCAAAAATCTACCATTAGTGGTTATATCAAAGATAAATCGAACGGAGAAGGATTGATTGGTGCTAGCGTGTATGTCAAAGAATTAAAGTCGGGAACTTCTTCCAATACCTATGGTTTTTATAGTATAACGGTAGCGCCAGGTACCTATACCTTGGTTTTTTCTTCTACTGGATTCAAAAAAATAGAAAAGCAAATATCGTTAAGGGAAAATACCAAAGAACTTCCCATAGAATTGGAATCGGAAATTTCTGAATTGGCTGAGGTGAAAGTGACAGCACGTGCATTCGATGAGAATGTGAAAGGAATCGAGATGTCAGTTAATAAAATTGATATCAAAACAATACGAAAAATTCCTGCTCTGTTAGGCGAGGTAGATTTAGTGAGGGCTATTCAGCTTTTGCCCGGTGTTTCCACGGTGGGTGAAGGTGCCACGGGATTCAATGTGAGAGGTGGGGGTGTTGATCAAAATTTGGTTTTATTAGACGATGCACCAGTTTATAACTCATCCCATTTATTTGGATTCTTTTCTGTTTTCAATCCGGATGCTGTGAAGGATGTTAAATTGTATAAAGGTGGAATCCCTTCTTTGTACGGCGGTAGGGTTTCTTCCATTTTGGATGTAAAAATGAAAGAAGGGAACTCCAAGCAGCTGGAGGTGAATGGAGGAATAGGTGTCATTTTTTCTCGTTTGTCCCTAGAAGCGCCCATCATCAAAGACAAAGCCTCTTTTATCCTTGCTGCAAGAAGATCTTATATTGATATCTTAGCAAAGCCATTTTTAACAGGGACAAGTTCCAATGCGCAGTTCAACTTTTATGATTTAACGGCCAAGGTCAATTATAACATCAATACTAAAAATACCGTTTTTTTATCGGGGTATTTTGGTCGTGATGTTTTTGGAACTGGATTTGGTTTTAATTGGGGTAATTCGACTATCTCGGCACGTTGGAATCATGTTTTTTCCAATAAGCTTTTTTTAAATGCCACTACATTTTACAGCAATTATGATTATTTGCTAGACTCTGATTTAGAAAATAAGCGCCCTAATGATGCTTTTCGTTGGACTTCCAATATCGTGAATCTAAGCTTTAAACCTGATTTTACCTATTACATTCGACCCGATAACACTTTGACATTTGGTGGTCAAATTATCTCCTATGAATTTAAACCTGGTCAAGCAGTTGCGACTTCTGGTGGGGAAAAAAGAGAATTTGGACAAGCGAATAAGAAAGGGATTGAAACCTCTTTTTATGTCGGACATGAATGGAAAATTGCTCCTAAAATATCCCTGCAATATGGATTGCGTTATTCACATTACGATTACAAAAGTTTAAATGGGGAATATTATGAACGCTTAAAAGTAGGAATTAGTACCGAAAATCCTTCGGGATATAAATTGAAAATAATCAATGTAAATCCGGATGATAATGTTGCCTCTTATGGGAATTTTGAGCCAAGATTTGCGGTAAATATGAATATTAATGAAAGTTCATCTTTCAAAGCAAGTTATAATCGATTAGCTCAATATGTGCATTTAATGTCCAATACAGCCGCCTCGACTCCTTTGGATGTTTGGACCTCCTCAACCAACAACATTAAACCGCAGGTTGCCGATCAGGTGGCGCTTGGGTATTTTAAAAATTTCGGATCCAATAGCAATGATTATGAAGCATCCGTTGAGGTGTATTATAAGGATATGCAAAATCAGATTGACTATGCAGACCGAGCTAATTTATTTTTAAATCCTTATTTTGAAAAAGATTTGCTTTTTGGTGATGGTAGAGCTTATGGTATCGAGTGGTTTTTAAAGAAAAATACTGGGAAATTTACAGGATGGCTATCCTACACGCTCGCTAGAACGGAACGTAAAATTGAAGAACTGAATGGAAGCGATTGGTATGCCAATCGATATGATCGTACCCATACATTGAATATTATTGGTCAGTACCAATTATCTTCTAAATGGTCGTTTGGTGTTAATTTTGCGTATATTACGGGTGTACCTTATTCAATACCAGTACAAAAATACAGTTTTGAAGGGATCGCCTATCCGTTAACCTTGCCAGGAACTAGAGGTAATATTCGTGTCCCTGATTATCATCGAATGGATGTTTCGGCTACGAAAAAGAATAAAAAAGGGTTATTTAAAAAGGGTACCTCTGAGTGGGTATTTTCCATTTATAATCTCTATAATCGAAAAAATCCTTTCTCTATTTACACTCGTCCTAGCGAATCCAATGCCTTGCAAACTGAAGCGGTTCAACTTTCTATTATCGGATCATTTGTACCAGCTGTCACCTATAACTTTTCTTTCTAGCCATGCGAAATTTGACACGTTTTATCTACTTTTCATTCGCGATTATCTTTTTCTGCTCTTGCGAAGAAATAGTTACCTTAGATTCACCCAAATTTGATCATTTTTTGGTTGTTCAATCTACATTAACGGATCAAAAAGGTCCTCAAGAAATTTATTTGTCTCAATCACAAAATTATTTCGATAATTCTGAACCCATTGTCATTTCTGGTGCCAATGTTGAAGTAACCGACAATGAAGGCAATAAATATGCTTTCCTTGAAAACCCTGCTAAAAAAGGGGCATATGTGTGGACTCCTAAAAATGAAGTAGACGTTTTAGGCAAAGTGGGTCGAACTTATCAATTAGCAGTTAAATGGTCGGGCGAGTCTTTTTCTTCCGTTTCAAAAATGTATCGGGTTCCACCCATTGATTCAATCCTTTATGAATACAGCGATGCACTTGGAAGACAGTCGGGAGAGGATAAACCTAAGAAAGGCTATGATGCTCAATTTTTTGCTCGTGATCCTATGGGCACTGGTGATTGTTACCGGGTAAAATTTTATAGAAATGGAGTGTTGTATAACGGAACCAACAATTTGACCATTATGTATGATGCTAATTTTCAAAAAGGAGCTCAAGCTGATGGTTTGTTATTTATTTTACCTGTAAGAAGGTCAATATCCCCACAGTTATATCTAGAAAATGATAAAATTCGAATAGAATTATATTCTATTTCCGAAGACCAATTTAATTTTTATTCGCAAGCTCGTCAAGAACTAAACAATGCCGGATTATTTTCCCGTCCTGCTGCCAATATCCCAACCAATGTAATCAATACCAATCCAAGTTCGAAGATTCAAGGGGCTGGCTGGTTTGGAGTTTCCGCTATGTCAAGCTTGGAAACAATGGTAGATCCTAAAAAAGCTAGGACGAATTTAAAGTAGAAAACTTGGATTATTTAGTTGATCTATTTCGGAAACAAAGAGTAGATCAGAGATTATTTATTCGAAATTTAAAATTAATGTCACGGTGTGTGTGTTTAAAATATTAATCTGTTTTAAACGCATTGCAACAGCATCTACTGCGTCTGGCGATTGATACACATTCATTATGCCGTGTGAAAAGCGAATTTCTGGTGAGAATTTAAAGAACTGGAAAAATTGTTCAAAACCCATCCCATATTCCAATGCGATATCAGATCGATTGGCATAAATGGAATGGTTGTAATCATTATTCAAACTTGAAAAATCTTTGTTTCTTGTGTTGGCTTCAAATCCAATTTTGGCACCTGCTAAGACAAAAAATCGGTGATTTTTTCGTCTGATGGATCGAAATTTGATACCCACAGGTATTTCAAGCCACGTAGATTCTCTTAGGTAATTTAATGTAGAATGTTGGGTGGTTTTGATGGTTAATGGTTCAGTTAAATAATATTCCAAATGTCTTTCAAAAAGTGCCACATTAATACCTGACTTTATTTCGAAATGTCTACTCAAAGCATAATTCACAGTTCCTCCAATTTGAAAACCAAAGTATTTAGGTGAAATAATCAAATCAGAATTAGTAATGGAGCTTGAATAATTGAAGTTGGAACCCGCTAAACCGAATAAAAAACCAAAGTGTAGTGGTCTTGAGTCATAGTATTCATGAAAAGTACGTCTGTATTTGCTTTTTTGGGCAAACATAGATGTCGCTGATGCTATTAGTAATATGAGAACTAGGTATTTTTTCAATGTTTTATTCTTATTTTCTACCCAAATAAATAGAACAAATTCCTCCTGTCATAGGAATCCATTCGGTTTGTAAGTAACCTACTTTTTGATAAATAGATAAAAAATCTTTTCCATCTGGAAAGGCTTGAACCGATTCGGGAAGATAGGTATATGCTGCAGGGTCTTTGGAAATCATCTTTCCTAACAATGGCAACATATATTTGGAATAAATGGCATATAATTGTTTCATCGGAAATTTCTTAGGATTCGAAAATTCTAAAATCAAACAATAACCACCTGGTTTTAAAACCCTCAACATATCTGTCAAACCTTTCTCTAGATTTTCATAATTTCTTACTCCAAAGCTAACGGTAATGGCATCGAAACTATTGTCCTCAAAAGGTAAATTTTCTGAATCGCCCAATTGAAGCGTTATTTTGTTTTCTAAACCTAATTTTTTGATTTTCTCTTTTCCAAAGGACAACATTCCTTCTGAAATATCCACCCCGACAATTTTATCTGGATTTATTTTTAAGGTTTCTATCGCAAAATCGCCCGTTCCTGTGGCAATATCTAACACACTTTGAATATTCTTATTTTTTAATAATTGGATGGCTTTTTTTCGCCAAATGATATCAATTCCACCGCTTAATAAATGATTTAAAAAATCATATTTCGGGGAAATTGAATTGAACATTTCAGCAACTTGCTCTTTTTTACCTTTTTCTTGGTCTTTGTAGGGAACTACCATAAATTATTATTCTATCTTATTCTAACGATGGAACAAGAAATTTGTTTGGCAAAATTACCAAAATTATTTGGTTTTAATTGGCCATGTGAAAGGCATTCACCAAAATCCACATCAAACTAAAACTGATTAACATGGAAAAATTCACCAATGCCGCTGCAATACTTGTGTTGAATTCCAATTCATCTGAATAAGTGATCAACGTCATTCCTGCTGGTAAAATGATGCAGATGAGTAGCATATTTCGATAATGTTGATCAAATGGAACGAGATAATATAAAATAAAACCAGCCGTTAAACCCAAGGCATAACGAAATCCCAACACTTTAAATACTTTGAAATAGGCACTTTTGGGTAGTCTTATGCTGAAATATATCCCCATCAATAGTAATACCAATGGTTTATTTCCCTTTGCTACTACTCCAATAACTTCTGAAATAAATAGGGGAACAGGAATGTGCAATAAATTAATGGATAAGCCAATGAGCATCGCTAAAAATGGTGGTAAGGAAAAGACTTTCTTGAATATATGTTGAGCTATATTACCTTTTTTGGGTTGATTGGAAAGGTAATTTCCCACGCCATAGGTCACAATAAAGTTGATAACTGAATTCCCTAAGTCGAACATAGCTGCATACAATAATCCTTTCATCCCCCAAATTCCTTCAATCAACGGAAATGCAAATAGTCCCAAATTGTAGCCAGCACAACCCATCGTCAATATGCCTCGGTCAGCTGGATTTTCTTCGTTTTTGAATAATTGGAATCCCAAAAATGAACAAAGACATCCAAAAACAACACATATCAAGGGCATCCACAATAATTCAGCACTAATTTCTACCTGAATCATCGTGGTGAAAACCAAGGCTGGAAACGTTGAGTACATCAATAATCTCGTCACTGATTTACCATCTGAAATCTTGATGAATCCCCAGGATTTCAATAAATATCCGAGTCCAATAACAGCCAAGGCTGATCCGAAAACAAAATTGGGTGAATTCATTTTTGTGCTAATTGATTCGCAAAATTTTCAATTTCTTGGTAAATAAAATCAAGTTGTTGATTAGTTATGCAATATGGAGGTAAAATGTATAAGGTATTCCCCAATGGTCGTAAAAGTATTCCTTTTTCAATGAAATAACGATAAGCTACATCTCTAATGGAATGGGTATAGCCTTGGCTTTCACCAGTTTCTAGTTCAAATGCAATAATGGTACCTTGTTGACGAACGTTTTGAAGCACCGGATGTTTATCCAGCTTTTGTTTCCAAATTTGATGTTTTTCAACTATTCGTTCAATATTTTCCCATGTTTCTGCTTGTTCCATTAAATCCATGCTCGAATTAGCAGCTGCGCAAGCCAATGGATTGGCCGTAAAGGAATGAGAATGAAAAAGTGTTTTGATCCGATCTTGAGATAAAAATGCTTCAAATAACTGATTTGAACAGCAAGTGGCTCCCAAGGCCATCATTCCACCCGTTAAGCCTTTGGAAAAACAAGCTATATCTGGTTTATGATTCAGATAGTCCATGGCAAACCATTTGCCCGTTCGACCAAATCCAGTCATGATTTCATCCGCAATACATAAAACGCCATTCTTTTGTGCGAGCTCTATTAATTGATCAAGTGTTTCTGCTTGGTACATGAACATTCCACCTGCTCCTTGAATGAGAGGTTCGAAGATAAAGGCAGCATATTCTTCCGAATGTTGCATTTTTTCTTGGAGTGCTTGGATACATTCCTCTGATTTCTGGGGATTTGGTAAAAATTCCACCTCAAAAAGCATTTCCTGAAAAGGAGCATTGAATAGGCTAGGAGCTCCTAAACTCATGGCACCAAAGGTATCTCCATGATAAGCATCCTCAAAGGCAAGGATTTTCCTTTTAGAATGTTGCCCAAGATTGAAATAATATTGCAATGCCATTTTGATAGCCACTTCTACAGCTGTACTACCATTATCCGAAAAAAATACCTTCTCAAATTGTTGGGGTAAATGACTTAATAATCTTTCTGCTAATTGAATGGCAGGCTCATGGGTAAATCCAGCAAAAATGACTTGCTCAAGTTGTAAAGCTTGTTCATATATTTTTTTTGCCATGTAAGGATTGGCATGTCCATGAATATTTACCCACCAAGAGGATATGGCGTCAATGTAAATTTTTCCTTCTTCATCGAATAATTCAGCACCTTTCCCCGATACAATAGGGATAGAAATAGGTTCAATTTGGTGTTGAGTAAAGGGATGCCATATAATTCGTGCATCTCTTTCAGAAAGACTAGAATTGGACTTCTTTGGCATATTTTTGAATGATTTTTTCGTCGATTGTATCTTCTTGTCCTACTTTTAATAATACGGGTAATTGAGTGTGTTGGAGAATAAATGCTTCACCTGAAGTGTTGGTTTTTCCATTGAAAATGATTCCCTTTATTTCAATTTGATGAGCTTTTAATAATTCGTATGACAATAAAGTATGATTAATGCTGCCAAGATAGTTTTTTGAAACCAAAATGACAGGTAACTGCAGTTTTTTGATTAAATCAAGATTTGTCTGTTTAGCGTTTAGCGGAACCATTATTCCACCCGCTAATTCAATGATCAAGGCATCAGCTGTGATTGGGCAATTGAAATTTGCTATATCTATTTCTATGTCATCTATTTCAGCAGCTGTGTGCGGTGAAAGTGCTTGACTTAATTCATAAACACTTGGAATGATTTTTAATGAGGGTTCATTTACCCATTTTTTGATATAAAAGGAATCTCCATCCTCGATATTTCCAGCCTGGATTGGTTTCCAATAATGAGCGTGCAAAGCTTTGGTTAGAATGGCTGAAACAACTGTTTTGCCAATTTCTGTACCAATTCCAGCGATGATATATTGATGAACCATTGAACTATTTTTCTAAAATATTTATCAAAGATAACATATCTTCTTTTTGGGTTTCGGAACTTAAAGTAATTCTTATTCTTTCTTTTCCTTTTGCTACAGTAGGGTAGACGATCGGTTTGATGGCAAATCCTTTTTCTTGAGCTAGCCGGGCTTTTTCTCTTACTGCGTCATTTCCTTTTACAAAAAATGTTTGAATGGCACTTTGACTTTTTCCCCAATCACTGCTTGTTATTTGTGCACGAAAAAAATGAATGTTTTCGGTTAATTTAATTCTTAAGTCATGTTGAGTCCTTAAAAAATGAAGGGTAGTCAGCAAAGAACACACATGTGCAGGGCTAGGTGCAGTGGAATATATGAATGTACGAGCAAAATTGACCAAATATTCTCGGAGAATTTTTGACCCTAAAACGACAGCACCTGAATTGCCCCAAGCTTTGCCAAACGTAATAATTCTTGCGAAAATTTCAGGATGCCAAGCCTTTTCCACACATTTTCCTTCTCCATGAAGGCCATAAATTCCACCTGAATGTGCCTCATCTACGATGATTTCGGCATTGTATAGATTTTTTAATTCAATGAGTTGATCGATAGGCGCCTCATCACCATCCATGGAGTAAATGGATTCAACAATGATCCATTTGGGGGTTTCTTTGGGATATTGATTCAATAAATGAATCAAGTCATTTAAATCATTATGTTTGAAAATTCTTTTTTCAACTTTGTTTAATTTCAAACCATCGATTAAACTAGCGTGCAGTAATTTATCACAAAACAGCACATCTCCTTCCTGAGGAACACAAGATAGTAGGCCTAAATTCGCTTCAAAGCCTGATCCAAATAATAAGGCTGATTCGGATTGATGAAAAGCTGCGCATTCCTTCTCAAATAATTCGGTTAATTCTGAATTTCCAGAAATGAGTCGAGATCCTGTAGATCCATTGATAATCCTATTGTTAATTTTATAATCCTCAAAATTCGATAGAATTAAATTAGCCAATTCGATATTTTTGGCTAATCCCAAGTAATCATTTGAACAAAAATCTATTTTATTATCAATGATTTGTAATGACCTAAGTAAGCCAGATGATTGACGACTTTTTAAAATATCAGCTAATTTTTCTTCGGTACTTTTCATATATCATGTAAAATTAGCAAAGAAATTGACCTATTTCATCTTCTCTAATCTTCATTTTTGAAAAATAACTTGACAATCTAAACTTTCTGATGTACTATTGCATTACGTTTCAAAATCGCAAACGTTTCTATCAAGATTACAGATTCCAAAATTCTTATTTAGGTTAGTTCAAATCAACAATTCTTAATTTTTAAGATTTCCCTAGACCAAGGATTACGTAAACTGTTTATACCATTTTTGATTCATCATTTCCCCATTTTATGGAAGATAAACCGATTCGGAGAGTAAAAAAAGTACAAGAAGATACGCCCTCAGTAGAAAGACCAAAACGTCAAAGAATTAAAAGATCATCAGAAGATGATGCTGCACAAACCAATGTGGAATTCAGCGCACCTCCAGTTTCTGAACCAGCACCTGCTGAAATAGAAGCCTCTGAGGGCTTAGGTTCCATGGAAGAGCCCATTGAATATGACGCAATTATTCCTCCGGATGATTTTATGGTGGATACATCATTTATCACAGGTGATGATTCGTCGAACAATCAGGCCGTAGATGTAAGTAAGTTGCCAAAAGATGAGCCATCTGCTGCTCCTGCCAATAATTTCAAACGAAATAACTACAATCACATCATTAAAGAATTAGATGGTTTGATTGAAAATGATGGAGTTTTGGAAATTATGCAAGATGGAGGTTATGGTTTCATGCGTTCATCGGATTATAATTATTTAGCATCACCAGATGATATTTATGTTTCTCCTTCACAAATCAAAATATTTGGTTTGAAAACAGGTGATACAATCAAAGGAACGATCCGTCCACCAAAAGAAGGTGAAAAATATTTTGCTTTGTTGAAAATTGAGTCGGTCAATGGTAAAACCACCGATGAAATTCGTGACCGTATCAATTTCGAATACCTTACTCCGTTGTTCCCGGAAGAAAAGTTGAATTTATCTACGAATGCAGACAATTATTCAACTCGTATTTTGGATTTATTTGCCCCTATAGGTAAAGGTCAACGTGGTATGATTGTTGCACAACCCAAAACCGGTAAAACGGTCTTATTGAAAGATATCGCCAATGCGATTTCTAGAAATCATCCGGAAGTTTATTTAATCATTTTATTGATTGATGAACGCCCAGAAGAGGTAACCGATATGCAAAGAAGTGTGCGTGCAGAAGTGATTTCATCTACGTTTGATGAACAAGCCGAACGTCATGTGAAAGTGGCTAGCATTGTATTGGAAAAAGCCAAAAGAATGGTTGAATGTGGCCATGATGTGGTTATTTTATTGGATTCCATTACTCGTTTAGCGAGAGCCTATAACACCGTTGTACCATCATCCGGAAAGATTTTATCTGGAGGGGTAGATGCCAACGCACTTCATAAACCAAAACGTTTCTTTGGCGCAGCTAGAAATGTTGAAAATGGTGGTTCCTTAACCATTATTGCGACAGCATTGATTGAAACAGGTTCTAAAATGGATGAGGTAATCTTTGAAGAATTCAAAGGTACGGGTAACATGGAGCTTCAATTAGATCGTAAATTAGCTAATAGAAGAATTTATCCTTCTATCGACGTGACTGCATCGGGTACCAGACGTGAAGATTTATTGATGGATCCGGCAGTGTTACAACGCGTTTGGATATTACGTAAACATATGTCTGATATGAATTCAGTAGAAGCTATGGAATTCTTACAACAGCAAATGAAGGGTACACGTAGTAATGAGGAGTTCTTGGTTTCTATGAACCGATAATTGAATTGTGAGTTATGAGTTATGAGTTGTAAATTTTACTTTCTCCTAATTCATAACTCATAATTATTTTAAACTGACATGATATCTTTTTCTTTGTCGGTAAAAATGCCATCAATTTTTTGAATAAATGCATCCGTGATTTTTTGAATGCGCTCTTCGCTCATTTTAATTGCATCTTCCGAAACACCTTCTCCTTTTAGTTTTTTGATACTATTGTTAGCATCCTGACGAGCATTACGGATATTTATTTTCGCTGTTTCGATTTCTTGTTTAACTCGCTTAACCAAATCACGTCTTCTTTCTTCTGTCAAAGGAGGGATGTTCAAACGGATAGTATCTCCATCATTCATCGGATTTAATCCTAGATTAGAATTTCGGATGGCTTTTTCAATTTCGCCAAAAATACCTCTTTCAAAAGGTTTGATCGCAATGGTTCTTGCATCTGGTGTTGTAATAGAAGCGGCTCCTGTGATAGGAGTCATCATTCCGTAGTATTCAATCATTAATCCATCCAACATACTGGTACTTGCTTTACCTGCACGGATTTTTGATAATTCAATATTTAAGTGTTTAATGGCACCATCCATGGTTTCTTGACCAGCGGCAACATAAAATTCTAATTCTTCCATTGTATTAAAATTCAATTAACTAATTAATGTTCCTACATCTTCACCGATTACTAAGGAGGCAAGATTGCCACTTTTATTCATGTCGAATACGATAATCGGTACATTGTTTTCTTGGCAAAGTGTAAAGGCTGTTGTATCCATGATTTTTAAGCCTTTTTGTATAGCTTCGCCAAAACTCAAATTGGTATATCTTGTTGCTGTTGGGTCTTTTTCAGGATCGGCTGTATAAACACCATCAACGCGAGTGCCTTTTAAAACCACATCCGCCTCGATTTCAATGGCTCTTAAAGATGCCGTTGAATCTGTTGTGAAATAAGGGTTACCTGTGCCAGCTCCAAAAATAACTATCCGTCCTTTTTCCAAATGTCGCATTGCTCTTCGTCGAATAAATGGCTCGCAAACGGATTCCATTTTCAAGGCTGTCATCATACGAGTATATAATCCATGCTTTTCTAAAGATGCTTGAACAGCCATTCCATTGATTACCGTGGCCAACATTCCCATGTAATCTCCTTGAACACGGTCTATACCTGCCTTTGCAGCGGCTGCACCACGAAAAATGTTGCCTCCACCAATTACAATTGCCACTTCTACTCCTAAATCATGTACCTTTTTAATTTCCGACGCATATTGATCCAAAATGTTAGGGTCAATTACTTCTGAATCGGTAGATAATGATTCACCAGATAATTTAAGAAGAATTCGTTTGTATTTGGGTTCTTTCATTTGGAGTGTAATTATGAACTAATTTGAGTGCTGCAAATTTAGAAAATAATTTGGGTATTTATGCGCAATGAATTGGAAGAATGTAACCTTTCATTCCTTGTATATCCATTTATGGAACAAATTGTTATTTTGTTTGGAATAATTTCCACCAAGGTAAATAGGGGTAAGCATGGTGTTCAAAGTGATAACCAAAAAAATAGCAGGAGATAAATGCCCATAGGTGGTTTTTTTTCTGACTTCTGGATTGATGAATATTTTCTGCCGCATGTTCTCCTCGATGAGGTAAAAAGGTGCCAAAATAAAAAAGCTGCATGGTACTTAAGATGGCTGGTAATTCCCAAAATAGGATTAAATTTTCCATCGGGAACCAAATTTTTAAAACGTTGTAAGCAATGGCCATCGCCAATATTTGAGACCAATGAACGTATTGTAAAATGAATTTCAGCCACCATAAAAAGAAGTTTCCTTGATGTACATCTGGATCCTTCGCTGTATTGACATACGCATGATGCATGTGATGTTTTTTGCTCAATAAGCTGTAATTGTTGAAAGCAAAAAGAATGGTACATATACGGCCCATCCATTGGTTAATACGAGGGTATTCGGTAGAAACTACTCCATGGATCGAATCATGCGAACTAATGAATAATCCCGTATATAAGTGGGTTTGAATCAAAATACTGACATAAATCCAAGGGCTGGTAAAATCAACGGGATGATTGATCCAAAATGCCAAATGCAAAAACCAAAGAAGTATAATTAGACTAGCTATGATTATTCCCAAATTCTTTTGAATGAAATGCATGAAGCTGATTTTAGAGTTTCAGAATAAATCCTTTAAATTTGATTATTCCTTTGTAACCCCAAAACTATGAAATTTGTTCTACTAAGTGCAATTGCTTGTTATTTAACTTTGCTATTTTCCATCCAAAAAGTGGAAGCCCAACAAACTTATTGCAATCCCATGAATTTGGATTATGGATTTACACCCATTCCCAATTTTTCAGAACAAGGTCGTCATCGAGCAACTGCGGATCCCGTTATTTCCTATTTTAAAGATAAATATTATCTTTTTTCAACCAATCAATGGGGCTATTGGACGAGTGATAATATGTTAAAGTGGGATTTCATACCTAGGAAATTTCTTCAACCTTACCACAAAGTGTATGATGAACTATGTGCTCCCGCGACTCTTACTTTAGGTGATAGTTTACTCGTGATTGGTTCTACGTATGCCAAAGATTTCACTTTATGGTACAGTCAAAATCCTCAAAAAGATACTTGGAAAGAGGCGGTTCATGCATTTACTGCTGGTGCATGGGATCCTGCCTTTTTTTTAGATGATGATAACCGATTGTATTTATACCACGGATCAAGTAATTTTTATCCCATGTATGGACAAGAAATTGACCGAAAAACACTTCAGCCCATTGGCGAAAGAAAAGATTTAATTCATTTGAATGATGAAATTCATGGATGGGAGAGATTCGGTGAATACCAAGATAATACCTTCCTAAAACCTTTTATGGAGGGTGCTTGGATGAATAAATACAAAGGGAAATATTACCTCCAATATGGCGCACCAGGAACGGAATTTTCTGCCTATGGTGATGGCGTTTATACCTCAGATCACCCGATGGGTCCATTCACTTATCAAGCACACAATCCCTTTTCATTTAAGCCAGGAGGATTTACCAGAGGTGCGGGTCATGGTGCTACCTTTGAAGGACGTTATGGAAATTATTGGCATATTTCCACCATTACAATTGCCGTAAAAAATAGTTTTGAGAGAAGATTGGGTTTGTGGCCAACTACCTTTGACAAGGATGGCATCTTGTACACAGAAACAGCTTATGGAGATTATCCCTATTATATGCCTACCAAAACTTTTGAGAAACCAAGAGATTTATTTACAGGTTGGATGTTGTTGAATTACAATAAACCAGTGAAGGTTTCATCAAGTCTACAGGCTTATTCGCCCAATTTTGCGGTGGATGAACAATTGAAGACCTATTGGTCAGCAAAAAGTAACAAAAAAGGGGAGTGGATAGAATCAGATTTAGGAGAAATTTCCACGGTTAAAGCGATTCAATTGAATTATGCTGATCAAGACGTAGACTCTAGTTTTTTGGGAAAAATGAATGGAATTTATCATCAATATCAAGTTTTTTCTTCCATCGATGGTAAAAATTGGAAGCTGTTAATTGATAAATCAACAAATAAAACAGATGTTCCACATGATTACGTAGAACTTGAAAAGCCCGTGGAGGCACGTTACATCAAGATGATCAATATTCACATGGCTGCTGGTAAATTTGCGATCAGCGGTTTACGCGTTTTTGGCAAAGGTCATGGAGCAAAACCTAGTCAAATTAATGATTTAATTGTTTTAAGAGGTGATCATGATAAACGAAGTGCTTGGTTAAAGTGGGGTATTAACCCCAAAGCAACAGGCTATGTTATTTATTCAGGTATCGCACCAAATAAATTATACACCTCTGTTCAAGTCTTTGGAGCAAATGAATATTATTTCAAGTCGATGGACAAAGACAGAACCTATTATTTCCAAATAGAGGCTTTTAATGAAAATGGCATAGGGGAGAGAGGAAAGGTGATTGAATCTAAGTAATAGGTAATAGGTAAAAGGTAATAGGTAATAGGTAAAATAAATGAAATGGTAAAGTTAAGAACTTACCTAAAAATGCATTTGACTACCTCTTACATCATTCATCATTTGGCTCTCTCAATGGTATAACTCAATAAATCTCCTAACGATTTTCGGTAGATGGATTCAGGGAATATGGATAGTATTTCTCGGGCCTCGTCGGCTATATCATGCATTTTTTGAGTAGCATAGGTAAGTCCTCCAGTGGATTTAACAAAATCAATGACTTCCTTTACTTTAATGGGATTTTCAGAATCATTTTTGATGATCGAAATAATATTTTTTCGGGTTTTTCTGTCTGTATTTTGCAATGCATGAATCAATGGCAAAGTCATTTTCTTTTCTTTGATGTCGATTCCTAAAGGTTTTCCAATTTCATCTTCACCATAATCAAATAAATCATCCTTGATTTGAAAAGCTAATCCAACCTTTTCTCCAAAACTTCTTGCTTGATCGATTAATTCCTCGGAGGCTTCCGTAGATTGTGCCCCAACTGCGCAGCAAGAAGCAATTAATGTGGCTGTCTTTTTACGGATGATCTCAAAATAAACTTCTTCTGTGATGTCCAATTTACGGGCTTTTTCCATTTGCAAAAGTTCTCCTTCGGACATTTCTCGAACCGCCGTTGAAACGGAACTTAATAATTCAAAATCTTTATTTTCAACAGAAAGTAATAATCCTTTTGATAATAAATAATCCCCTACCAATACTGCTATTTTATTTTTCCAAATGGCATTGACAGAGAAAAACCCTCTTCTATAGTTGGAATCATCTACTACATCATCGTGAACCAAAGTGGCTGTATGTAGTAATTCGATTAATGCAGCACCTCTGTGGGTTTTTTCATTTATCTCTCCAAAACAGCCTGCTGTTAAAAAAACAAACATAGGGCGCATTTGCTTGCCTTTCCGTTGAACGATGTAGTTCATGATGGTATCCAAAAGCATTACTTTGGTTTTCATGAATTGTCTAAATTTCCCTTCAAACGCTTTCATCGGCTCTGCGATAGGTGCTTGAATTTGCGAAAGAGAAAGTGACATTATCTTAGAATTTATATTATTTACGTATTAGGCCATCACGAATATTCAGTAAATTTAATCACATTTACGGATATTTTTTCTGTTCATCCCAAATAATAGGTTTTTATGAGTAACATTTTGGTGCTTGCAGGTGGATCGGTCAAAGGTGCTTTTCAAGCGGGTGTGATAAAAGCATTATTTGAAAAGGGATATATGCCTGATACGATTTATGGAGTTTCTGCTGGTAGCTTAAATGCATCTTATTTAGTCAATCAATTTGGACTTCAAGAAATATCAGGTGAACCATTGAATGCCATTCAAGCTGGAAATGATCTTTGGGATTTTTGGGAAACTCGAATCACTAGACCCGATTGCCTATCGGAACCTTTTGGATTGTTCGAATTGGGATGGACTGCCTTAACTAAAAAATTCAAAGGTTTGGTAAGCACTAAACCTTTAAGGCGTTTGGTTGAAGACATGCTTTCCATGCGGAATTTACATGCTAGTCCGATTGGCTTGAAAATAGGTGCCGTAAATATTGTAGATGGAGGAATTCATTATGTTGATCCTAGTTACGAACATTTTTTCGATTATTTAATGGCTTCATCGGCAGTTCCTATTTTAATGCCTGTGGTTAAAATAAATGGTGATGACCGCAAAAGTTTTTTGGATGGTGGCTTACGAGATGTCGCACCTTTACAAAAAGCTTTATTGGATGGCGGTAGCAATATCGTTTGCATCAGTTGTCATACAGAAAGAATCGAAGGAGGATTGTTTGATTCAGGCGATTTACTTGCTTTGGTAGATCGAGTAATGGACATTGCTGTCAATGAAATATTGAATGCTGATTTGAGAGAATCTTTATCGATGAATGACTCACTTCCGAGTGATGGCTCAGTAGCTTTACATGGTCCTTTTGCAGGACGGAAAAAAGTTAATATTGTTTCTATTCGCCCATTACAGCCCATTAATATTGATATTCAAAAATTTACCAAGTTAGATATTCGTAAAATGTTAGAAATAGGATATGCTACAGGTCAATCGATTGATCTGAAATTTTAGGCTTGTCCTGTATTTGCCAAGGATTTGTCAATTATCTTGACAGCCATGGAAATTTCTTCACTTGTAATACATAGTGGAGGTGCTAATCGTATTTTATTTCCATGAGTAGGTTTAGCTAAAAGTCCATTTTTCATTAATTCCATACATATTTCCCAAGCCAGTGGGCTTTCTTCATCCGAATTGATTTCGATGGCGCAAAGCAAACCCTTACCTCTGATTTCTCTAATGATAGGATATTTCGTTTGCAAATTCTTCAGCTGATCTTGTAATTCTTCACCTCTCATTTGTGCATTTTCAGCTAACTGTTCATCTTCTAAAATATCGATGGCTTCCGATGCAACTGCACACGCTACTGGATTACCTCCGAAAGTAGATCCATGTTCTCCTGGTTTTATGGTTAACATGATTTCATTGTTGGCTAAAACAGCTGAAACAGGCATGAATCCGCCAGAAAGAGCTTTGCCTAACAATAAAATATCGGGATGAACATGTTCATGATCACAGGCAAGTGATGCGCCTGTTCTACCTAATCCGGTCTGAATTTCATCCGCTATGAATAATACATTTGATTGTTGGCACAATGAAAATGCTTTAGACAAATAACCAGGCTCTGGAATAATAACACCTGCTTCTCCTTGAATGGGTTCCACCATAAAACCTGCCACATTCGGGTCTTTTAAAGCGATTTCTAAGGCACCTAAGTCGTTATAAGGAATTTTGATATAACCAGGTAAATAGGGTCCAAAGTTATGAAAACTACTTGGGTCGCTGGAGGCAGAAATTGCAGCTAAAGTTCGACCCCAAAAATTACCTTCCGCAACGATGATTTTTGCTTGATTGGCAGGAATTCCTTTGATTTCATATGCCCATTTACGGCAAAGTTTCAAGGCAGTTTCACCAGCTTCAACGCCCGTGTTCATGAATAAAACTTTATCATAATTAAACGTATGAGCTAGTTTTTGTTCGGCTAAACCTAATTGGTCATTGTAAAATGCGCGGGAACTTAAGGTAAGGTTTTGTATTTGTTGGGTCATAGCCTTGATTAATCTAGGATGACAATGTCCTTGATTAACTGCGCTGTAGGCGGATAGAAAGTCGAGATAACGATTTCCTTCCACATCCCAAACAAAAACCCCCTTGCCTTTTGATAAAACAACAGGCAAGGGGTGATAATTGTGGGCGCCAAAATTAGATTCTAAATCAATGTAATCTTGGGCTCTCATATTTATTTAACTTCAAAAGAACCTGTTCCGATTTTGAAACCTTCTGAATATAATTCTACCGAATATTTTCCGGCTTTGTAAGCCACACCTCCACGGTTGTAAAAAATATCCACGTTTTGATTATCATTCGAATAGGTGATAGTTTCTTTATTGGTGAAAATCATTTCTTTACCATCAACAGTGAATTTACCGGAACCAGCAGCCTCATCTGATACTATCGCACCTTCTCCATCCAATAAACGTAAGTAAATAACTTTGTTTTCAAGTTTCGTAATTGGATTTTGAGCTAAGCTGAAACTAACCTTCAATTTTTCAATTCTTTTGCCATTGAAACGAGATTTTTCTAGCTCTTTACCATTCGCTTTTACTGTCGTTACTTTCAAATTTTGCGCTTTCAATGCTGCACCAATACTTACTTTTCTAGCTAATTCTTTATTTTTTGCAGCAACTAAATTGATTGAATCATTCAAACTTTGATTTTGAGTTTTTAGACCTGTATTCTCAGAGTTCAATGTTTCATTTTTAGTTGATAATACCTTGTTGTCTTCGGTTAAAATTCCATTTTGTCTTTTTAACTCAACAATTTCTGCATCTTTTTGACTCAATACTAAATCATATTCCTTGATTTTTGCTGTATAAGATTCAATTGTTGCATGATTTGCTTTTTTCAAGGAAGCTTTATCTTGTTCCAATTGAACTTTTAATGCTTCCAAATCTTCTACTTGACCACCTAGCGACTTGATTTCTGCTATTTTACTATCAAGTTGGGTAGAAATTGAATCCAATTTGCTGCGAGTATTCGCTAATTCGGTTGCTTTTTCTTCAATGGTTTTTGCTTGAGAATTTGCCAAATCATTTGAACGGTAATATAGTACACCTAAAACAGCTATTAATACAGCCATTACAATTAGTGCTATTTTAGACGTGTTGTTTGAGTTTTCCATTTGGAATAAATTGATTTTTAAGGGTTTAATTTTTTTAATTCAGTTTCGAAATTACAATTAAATATTAATAATTCCATTAAATTAACGTTTTTGGTTACTTTTGTTGAATTATTTTTGCTTATGCCTACATATGATTTTTTAGTTATTGGATCTGGGATTGCTGGGCTTTCCTACACTGCAAAATTGGCGGACCATTTCGAAAAACGAAATGTACCTGTAAAAATTGCCATCATAACTAAAACCATTGCAGAAGAAACCAATACTAAATACGCACAAGGTGGCATCGCCGCGGTATGGGATCAAGCCGATTCCTTCGAAAAACACATCGATGACACGATGGTGGCAGGGGATTTTTTAAGTGATAAACATGTAGTCGAAATAGTGGTCAAAGAAGCACCCGAACGATTAAAAGAATTAATCGATTATGGAACGGATTTTGATAAAAAAGCCGATGGATCTTTTGATTTAGTAAAAGAAGGCGGCCATTCGGATAAAAGAATATTGCATTATAAAGATTCAACAGGTAATGAAATAGAACGTGCTTTGTTGGCAAAAATAAAATCCTATCCTTTTGTGGATTTTTTCACGCATTATTATGCGGTTGATTTGATTACCCAACATCATTTAGGTGAAAAAGTTACGAAAGATACTCCTCATAAAAAGTGTTTTGGAGTTTATGTTTTGAATGAAAAAAGTCAAAAAGTAGAAACTTTTTTGGCAAAAACTACTCTGTTGGCCACCGGCGGAATCGGTCAGGTTTATCAATCTACTACCAATCCAACCATTGCGACGGGCGATGGGATAGCGATGGCTTATCGAGCAAAGGCCTTTGTAGAAGGCATGGAATTTATTCAATTTCATCCAACGGCACTTTATCAACCCGGAAAGAAACCTTCTTTTTTGATTTCGGAGGCAGTACGTGGACATGGAGGAATATTGAAAACCCTTGACGGGAAAACCTTCATGGAAAAATACGATGCTCGACTTTCTTTGGCACCTCGCGATATTGTGGCAAGAGCAATTGATTCCGAAATGAAGAAAAATGGTACGGAGCATGTTTATTTAGATACGAGGCATATTCCTAAAAATGAAATTTTGGAGCATTTTCCCATGATTTACAATCATTGTTTGAAAAATTTGGGAATTGATATGTCGGTGGATATGATTCCAGTGGTTCCCGCGCAACATTATTTATGTGGAGGTATTATTGTGAATGAATATGGACAAAGTAATATTCAGAATTTATATGCCGCTGGGGAATGTTCCTTCACGGGTCTTCATGGAGCCAATCGATTAGCTTCTAATTCCCTGCTAGAAGCTATTGTCTATGCACATAGGGCATTTTTGAAATCAATTGAAGAGTTTGGTTCACATGATTTACCTCAAAATATTCCCGATTGGAATGATGATGGTACTCGCCATCCTGAAGAAATGGTTTTGGTTACGGAAATGACGCGTGAATTAGAATCCATCATGAGTAATTATGTTGGAATTGTTCGGACAGATCGCCGATTAAAAAGAGCGTATGATCGTTTGGAATTAATTTATTTGGAGCACGAAGAGTTATACCGTCAATCGAAAATTACTGTACCACTTTGTGAATTAAGAAATATGATTAATGTGGCTTACTTAATCATCAAACATGCACGAGCCCGACAAGAAAATAAAGGCTTACACTACAATCTTGATTTAATTTCTACGTAAACCAATTTGTCTGATTTTGTCTAATTTGTTAATGATCAGTTAATAATTTCATTATGCAAATATAAAATTGCATGATTCTAATGCAATTTGGTACTTCTTTGGTACTTTTTTGGTGCCATCTCAACTATTATTTATCAATAATCTTGTGAAACTTTACATCGTCAGTTGCAACGACAGGTAAAACCTATAACCTACAATAATTGGTATTTAATTAATAAACCATTACTAAAGATGAAGAAGTTGAAAATTACTCTAGGAATTTTATTTGTATTTCAAATGTTTGCGTTTGGTGCTTTTGCTGCTAATACAACAGAAAAAGTTGCTGAAAATAAATTAGCTATTAAAGCTGCTGATTGTTGCTTATTTTGGGGAGGGACAACAACCTTCGCCGTTCAAGTATGCGGATATGGTGATCAAAACTGTGTTATTGCTAAAATGATTCACGGGATTCTTTATAAAAGAATGACGAAGAAAAAATAAATTAAATTTAAATTGTTGATTATTTTAAATCAAAGGGGGCTTTTGCCCCTTTTGATTTATTGGAATAGTATGGAAAAAATAGTGAAAATCATAAGTGTAATAATTTTTTATTCACAACTCGTTTATTCTCAAGGCCTAACAAAAATCACTTATCAATATCAAGACGATATGGGTTTTGCATCAAACTCTTATTTGTTTTTAAAAGACCAAGAATCTAGTTTTCGAATTGTTGATCCTCGAAAAAATGGATTATTTAATCCAAACGAAATATCCGGTGATCATTTGAACGATTCACTCAAAAGAGAGATTGAGCCTTATTATGTGGATAATGATTCGATTTCCACGTTCTTTTTTTCAAATGCTAAATTCGTATGTTCTCGTTTTCCATTTGATGATGGGAAAGAACTTTTATACCAACAAATTAGTCAGCAACCCAAATGGCAGCTGCTCAAAGAAACCAAAAAAATTCAAGGCTATACGTGTAAAAAAGCTAGTATTGTTCGAAATGGTCGAAAATTTACAGCATGGTTTACGTTAGATATTCCGCTAAATGCTGGCCCAATTTTACTTAATGGCCTCCCTGGATTAATCATTGAACTAATTGAAGACGGTGGATATTGCCGAATTCTATTTCAGAAATTGGAATCGAACAGCGACGCTTCCATGCACCTTTCCATTAAAAAATATGTGGAATCAAAAAAACTCCAAGATTATCCTGAATATGAGAAATTGATGACAAAACGTATTTTGGGAAAAAAAATGCAGTTGGTTAATGAATTTATTAAACTAAAAAGAGAAAATAATTTAGATAGTTCAGGCGAATTTAATATCTCAATTTCAAATAGTGATTTTTATTCATCTGTATTGGATTTGCCTGCCTTCATTAATGATGCATTGGATAAAATTAAATTTTAAAATCAGCACTGATTTTGTATAAAGTAGTTTTTCTTGTACTGGTTCATTTAATAGTGAGTCAAAAATTGTTGGCACAAAAGTTGTCTGGTATCATTCAGGATCCAAAAGGTAAGGGTATTTCCAACGTTAGTATATTGGTTAAAAAATCTGCTCAAGATGCTGATTTCACTGCTTTTTATTTTTCTCAATCGGATGGTTCTTTTTCATTTGAATTGGAAGAAATAAAAGATAAGGTCTTCTACATCGAATTCAGAGCTTTAAATTTTCAAACAAAATTAGATAGTTTTTTCATTCAACATCCAAGGAAAGATACCTTATTTAGGGTGGTCTTGGAGGAATCAACAACACTCTTAAATGAGGTTGTCATTGTTGAAAATCGGCGTTTAACTCAAATTGGCGATACAACTACTTTTCATGTGAAATCTTTTAGAGACGGTAGTGAACGAAATGTAGAGGATGTATTGAAAAAATTACCAGGAATTGAGGTGAATGAAGATGATGGTAGCCTTAAATATTTAGGTAAAAAAGTGGAAGAAGTTCAATTGGATGGCGATGATTTATTTGGATTTAAATATGCTGTTGGAACTCGAAATATTTCTGCGGATATGATAGAGAAAGTAGAAGCCATCGATCATTTTTTTAGTAATCCTTTAATGAAAGGATTTGCAGAATCAAAAACCACTGCCTTAAATTTAAAGTTGAAGAAAGGTCATTTGGATCTTTCTAAAAATATCACGGCGGGCATCGGTGGAGGCGAAAATCCAAGTCTCGATCTTGCGTTGGATTTAATTGCAGTCTCTCAAAAAAGCAAATCATACCTTAATACATCCTATAATAATGTAGGATTAAATGCTTCTCCCTTTAATTTTTTTAGTGATCAAACGATTCAATTGAATGATCTTTTTTTTGAAGATTTTAAACCCAGTGCTCCTAAAATTATCAATAGTTTAACTTCCAATTCGATGTTTTCCGATCGAAGAACGACGATCAATAATCAAAAGAATTTGAATTTGAATACCCTCTTGCGTATCAATTCTCAATGGAGTATTCGTGCCAATGTATTTTTATTAAATGATCAATTATTTTCCAATGAATTGACCAAAACGAATTTTGCCATTCCCAATGATAAAATTATGTTCAACGATGAAATTACCTCAAATAAGGATATTTCAATGAGACAAGTGGAAGTGAAATTGAAATTCAAAGATGATGTAAAAAGACAATTGATTGTAGAATCCAGTTTGTTTTCAAATGAATTGTATCATCCAGTCTCTTATACCCGAAATAATGGTCAGCCAAATCAAACCTTGTTAAAAAGCTCTGAACAAATTTGGAATAACGTAATTGATTTTAGTCGGAAGTATAAGAAAAACGTTTTTCAATACATTGGTCATTTTGCTATGACTTGGACGCCTCAAGAATTTCTTCCTATTCAAAATATGTCATATTCCGATAAAATAGACGTGTTTTCTAATTATCAAACCTTAGCTTATCAGAAAAGTAGTCTGTTAAATAAATGGATATTGTATCGAAAATTCAGGAATATTAACTTTCAAATTTCTGCTGGTTTTTCGCATCAAAATTTGAATTTTAATTCCGCATTGTTAGAAAACGCCTATACAACCTCTGAATATGTGAATCAAAATCATTTAAGAAAAAGTCAATTTTTTCAACATGTGAATGTAGCCTTCGATAAAAATAAATGGCATGTTGAATCAGATATAAGTTTGAATCAAATGAATCAACGGTTTGATGATGAATGGAATAAGGTGCAACAACAAAAATTCACCAATTATGTAAATGTTAATTTTGAGATTAGTCATCAACTGAGAACTTATACCAAACTTTTTTTGAATGGTAAAATGGATCAAACTGCTGCGCCAGAAAAGTACTTTTTTCTTCAAAAGGTCGTGAATCAAAATCGGGGAACGGTTGAGAATCAGATTAATTTAGATATGATCGAAAATCAACAATTTTCAGTGGGATTAAGGGATGAAAATTTAAACACAGGAATCAATCAGCATCTAATTTTGAGTAGAGTGGCATCAAAAAACATCTATGTGTCAGAAATAAATATCAATGAAAATATCAGTCAAATGATGTTTTTTCAAGTTCCAAGGATGAATTACTTTACTAATTTTTCTTATTCGATTGACAAATATATTTTTCCTTGGAAGTTAAACCTTAGCCATACTTCCAATTTATTGTTGGGCAATAGCTTTAATAAATTATCCTCTACTGACTTAAATGAATATTTTCAATATTCGTATCAATCCGTATTCGATATTCGGACGATGTCAGGGAAAATGATGGATGTTGAAAACAAGATTAGTTTGATGTTAATGGAATATAAAGGTGATTTTTTTCAGAATCAAAATACCTCCTTCAATAATGCTTTTAAATGTAAATTTAACTTATCTAAGAAATACGCTTCTTGGATACTTTGGGAGTATTACAAACCTGATATTATGAGTCATTTGAATTTTTCATTCGTTGATGTGAAAGTGGAAAGGAAATTCGGACCAAACAAAAATATTCGTTTGGCATTAACAGGGAAAAATATTTTGAATACCAAATATTTTAATCAGATTAACAATACCAATTATTCTTCTCAAATGATTAGAAGTAGTCTGTTGCCTGGCTATTGGATGCTATCAGGTAATTATAATTTTTAGAATTTTATCAACTAATTGATAATTGTAAGTAATTATCAATAAACTATTATAGAGTCAAATGAATTGATTGTAATTTGTGAGTGCCTTTTCGATATCTCATTTCGAAATTGCAAACAAGTGGTTTATTTATTGTGAAAGGTGGGAGCAATTTGTTTCCACCTTTTTTAATTTCTGACGTCCAAACCCCAATTCAATTTATTTCTGAGAGTTTTTAAGAAATCATCTCCCGCAATTTTAACCAATTTGGCTGGGAAGGTTTCTTTTTGAACTTCAATGGCATATTGGCTATCTACCACTTTTGATCTTGAATCCAATGATATTAGGAAATTTTGACTTCGACTACTTACTTCAAATCGTAATTTGGACTCATTGGAAACGACCAAAGGTCTCACATTCAAATTATGTGGACTCATAGGAGCAATGATAAAATTTTCAGAAGTTGGCATCACCAAAGGTCCACCTACAGATAGAGAATAACCTGTTGAGCCAGTAGCTGTTGAAACAATTAAACCATCCGCCCAATAGGTATTTAAAAAGTTTCCATCTACAAAAGCTTTTATCACAATCATGGAAGATGTATCAGTTTTCATGATCCCCACTTCATTGAGTCCGAATGATTTATTTTTAAACAAATCTAAATCAGATTTTACACTGACCAAGGAGCGATCTTCAATTCGATAGTTTCCGTTTAAGCATTCATCCAAGGCAGTGGATACATCTGGAGGGGATAATGTTGCTAAAAACCCTAAGCGGCCAGTATTGATACCTAAAATAGGTGTTTGCTTGGGTCCTGTGTGCGTTAAGGTCTCTAAAAGGGTTCCATCGCCACCGATACTCCAAATCATATCAACATCTGAAGGGCCTTCGTTCTCTACGTAAGAGCTAAGATTAGCTACATCAAATTGATGCTCAAGAAGATGTGATTTGAAACTTTCAGAAAGGGTAATTTGACAATTCTTACTTGAGATATCTTCCCAAAGCTTCTTCATTAAAGGAAGAGTCTCCTCGTTGAATTTCTTTCCGTGAATAGCTAATTTTAAACTCAAAATTATGGATTTAAATATTTCATTAATAAGTCAAATCGTTTGGATTCACCTTCTGGTTGTTGAGTTCCAAAACGAAAGGCTTTTTCAACCAGGAATCCATGTCTTTCCAAACTTTGAATCAATGTAGAAAACTGACTGCACTCTACTTGTATGACAAGTTCTGGATAGGATTTGTCTTTTGTTTTTAAATAACTTCTAACAATTAGCCCTTTTTCTTCTTCAATGATTCGGGCAATTTGCGAAAAATTGTCTCGTTGAACATGAAAGGGGATTTTGATGACGCCACCATTGTCTGAGTTGAAACCGGTACAAAAAAGTTCATTTTGTAATGTACTTAATTCCAAATAGCCTAGCCATTTTTGTTGTTCATCTGTAATGGCTAAAAGGTCGTATTTACTTTGGTCAAAAACGGGTATGCTGGCCAATAAATCTTCTTCTGATTCCATTTTCCAGTTGGAGAGTTCCGACTTCAATTCAAGTAATTTCATTTCTGGAAATGGAAATTTTTGTAAAGTATCCTTATCGATATTTCCAATGAAATTTTTCCCATCCAAAACTGCTAATGCTATTTTTTTTGATTTATGGAGGGTATTTAATGCTTTTTGTAAAGAATCTTGCAGATTCAGCGTAGGGTAGTCGAACGATAAAAAAGATAATATCATCATGCTTACACAGGGTTATTGCTCAGCCATTTATCTAAAATTGCATTAAATTCTTCGGGTCTTTCCATCATGGGAGCGTGGCAACATTTATCTATAAATTGTAGCTCTGATCCTTTGATTAAGGTATTGAACTCATGTCCAACTTGCGGTGGTGTAATAGTATCGTTTAAACCCCAAATTAATAAGGTTGGTGTAGAAATATGAACAATTTCTTTTGCCATATTATTTCTTTGAGCAGATTTTGCAATGGCAATGATTCTCAAAACTTTTGGAATGCTATTGGTGATTTCAAATACTTCATCAACTAATTCTTTGCTGGCCGTCTTTGGGTCATAAAACGTGTATTCTACTCTTTCTTTGATGTATTCGTAATTTCCACGTTTGGGATATGAACCACCCATGGAATTTTCAAATAGTCCAGATGAGCCAGTTAAAATTAATCTTTGAACTTTATGTTGATGTTTTAAGGTGTAAATCAATGCGACATGACCGCCCAAAGAATTACCTATTAAACTGAACTTTTCTAAGTTTAAGTGTTCAATGAATCCTTCAATAAAAACGGTTAGCCCCTCACATCCTGCCTCTTTGATGGGCATGTCATGAATGGGCATCAATGGAATGATAACTCGGTAATCCTTTTTGAAATGTTCGATTACTCCTTGCCAATTACTTAAGGCTCCAAACAAACCATGCAAAAGCAATAAAATATCGCCTTTACCTTCGTCGATGTATTTGTACTCTTTTTCTGCCTTAATTTTGTAATTCATTCTAAGGAATTCATTTAATCTGCAAAATAATAAAAAAGACGTTAATCTTTTGTATGATTGTGAGCTTTGTTTGAAATTTAAACAAACTTAGGATTTAAAAGTTTAAAATATCAATGTTCAGTAAGAAATATTGCATAATTCTTAGAAAAGGATGAAAAAAGAAATGGAAAAACCAGTGCTTGTTGTTGGTGCAGGAATGGCAGGTTTACAAGCAGCTTATCGTTTATATAGCCAATCAATACCTTTTGTTTTGTTAGAAAAATCGGATAGAGTGGGAGGGAGAATTCAATCAGATCATTTGGAGGGATTTATATTGGATCATGGATTTCAAGTTTTACAAACCTCCTATCTTGGAGTGCAACAAAACTTGGATTTAGCTAAATTGGATTTAAGTTATTTTCAATCAGGGGCTTATCTGTACCAAAATGATCGATTTTATCCATTTTTGAATCCCTTAAATAATCCTTTTGAATTGTTTAAATCCTATTTCGCAGGAATTTTAACCCTTGGAGATATAGGTAAATTGGCTGTACTTTGGTTAAAGGTTCAAGGCAATATACGGCCTATGATGCCTACCCAAATGAATGTTTTACGCTATTTAGAAAAATGGAATTTTTCACCTGGGTTTTATAATAAATTCATTTATCCATTTTTTGCGGGAGTATTCTTGGATCCGAATTTGGATCAACCCTCTTCTTTGTTTGACTACTATTTAAAGCAATTTCTGGATGGAAAGGCAGCTTTACCCAAACATGGAATGTCAGACATCCCCTTGCAATTATCTGCTCGATTACCCAAAGAATCGATCAAATTCAACCAGGAAATCATAGAGATATATGAAGAATATGTCGTTTTTTCATCGGGTGAAAAATTAGCTTATTCGCAGTTGATAATGGCAACAGATGCTAAAAGTGCTAGTCAATTATTACAGGTTGATTTTCCTAAATCGAGTTTTTTAAGAGTTAAAACTTTTTATTTTTCAGCGGATGAATTTCCGAATTCATTGCCCTTATTGAATTTAATTCCAAAAGGCTTGAGCGATATTTTACATTTTTCTTGCTTGTCGAATGTGAATCCCAATTATGCTCCTAAGGATAAAAAATTGATTAGTGTAAGTAGTTTGAATCACCAAATTGGCGATCAAGAAATTGTATCAGAATTAATTCGATTTACAGGAAAATTGAAGGGCTTAAAGTTTTTGAAGGTTTACGATATTCCATTTGCTTTACCTAAAGTGGGTGCATTTATAGAACTAGAATTAGCTGCCAAACAAAAAAATATTGAGCTGATTGGTGATTATGTTTCTTTTCCATCTTTACAAGCAGCGTTTGAAGAGAGGTAAATAGGTAAAAGGTAATAGGTAAAAGGTAATAGGTAAAAGGTAATAGGTAAAAGGTAATAGGTAAAAGGTAATAGTTTAAAGGTAAAAGGTAAAAGGTAAAAGGTAATAGGTATTAGGTAATAATGCGAATTAAGAGTCAAAATATCTGATTTTCATTTCTCTAATACCGCTTTTGGCTTCGTCGCCGCTCAGCCAACGCTATTTCTTTTTTTTCAAGCTCATCAATGAACTTTTGGTTAATCCCGACGAAAGATTTGAACGTAGCGGTAGGCGGAGCTTTGACAATGCGCATTGGGTATGTGCGTCAGGGTCAAAGAAAATAGCCGAGAGCGTAGTGAAAATCGGTCAGCTTGCTGATTCGTCTTGGATTAACTTGCGACTAATAAGTTTTTTTGTTTCTTTTTTTTCAAAAAAAGAAATGCCTTAGAAAATGAATTAGCCAGAAAATTGCATTGTTGGCCAGGAAAAATGTAATTAAATTTGATTTAGCCACAATTATTGGAAAAGATCCTGAATTTTAGTTTTTAACCCTTAATTCGCATTAATAGGTAAATGGTAATAGGTAAGAGAATAGGCAAATTGTTTTACCAATAAAAATACGCATGTTTTTGATTCATAAATTCGTAAATTGCAGGGTTAATAATTCCCTAAAAAATGAAATCTATCTATTTATTTACCGCTTTGGCTTTTCTGACTTTTTCTTGTCAAAAAAGTAATCCAGATTATCAAAAAGAAGCTTCTAATCCTGAATTTTTAATTCGTTCTGAGACGATGTTAACCGAAAGTATTATCCATGATATTTTTGCGCCACCGGTTTCTTCTCGAATTTATATGTATGCTAGCATTGCGGCATACGAAGCTGCTATTCCTGGAAATAAAGGTTATAAATCATTGGTTGGTCAATTAAATGGTTTTGAAAATGTAGCAAAACCTGAAGCTGGTCAAGAATATTGTTATCCACTAGCTTCTGTACGGGCATTTTTATCTGTTGGCAAAAAACTAACCTTCGCCCAAGAATTATATGATGAGTTTGATAAAAAAATGGAGGAAGATTATAAAAAAACAGGAATTCCTACCGATGTCTACGAGCGATCAATCGCCTTTGGAGATTCTGTTGCAGCATCCATCATTAAATACTCATCGAAGGATAATTATAAGCAAACTCGAGGCTTTCGCTATACTGTGACAAATTTACCAGGAACCTGGACACCCACTCCTCCAGCATATTTGGATGCCGTTGAACCTTATTGGACCAAAATTAGGCCGGTTACATTGGATTCATCTGGACAATTTAAAGCACCTGCGCCATCAAAATTTGATTTGACCAAAGGAAGCGCTTACTACAAAGAAGTAATGGAAGTTTATGAAACAGTGAATCATTTAACGGAGGAGCAAAGGAGTATTGCTAATTTTTGGGATTGTAATCCATTCAAAATGAATATTACCGGCCATGCTATGTTTGCAACCAAAAAAATGTCGCCAGGCGGACACTGGTTAGGAATTGTTGGTCAAGTTTCTCGACAATTAAAAAAGTCGCACATGGAGACGGCTGAAGCATTAGTGATGACATCCATGGCTATTTTTGATGGATTTATTGCTTGTTGGGATGAGAAATATCGTTCAATTCGAATTCGCCCAGAGACGATCATCAATGCCAGTATTGATAAGGCATGGTTGCCAGTTTTGCAGACTCCTCCCTTTCCAGAATACACCTCTGGTCATAGTACCATATCGGCTTCAGCTGCGACAGTATTGACCAAAGTGATGGGCGATCAAATTGCTTTTTCAGATTCAACGGAGATACCTTATGGGATACCACCAAGAAAATTCACTTCCTTTTTACAAGCTGCCAATGAAGCATCTATTTCTCGATTATACGGTGGAATTCACTTTCGACCTGCTTTAGATGAAGGATTCAAGCAAGGAACCAAAGTAGGAAGCAACTTGTTGAGTAAAATAAAAACTCGATAATGAAGAAGGATATCGAAACAAAAGAGGATATCAAGTTATTTGTGGATGGTTTTTACAAGAACATGGTTTCCAAAGATTTGGTGGGACATGTCTTTGTCGATATTGCCAAAGTAGATTGGGAACACCATTTGCCAAAAATGTATGATTTTTGGGAAATGCTTTTGTTAGATGGGAATTCCTATCGAGGTGCGCCTATGCAGCCTCATTTGAAAATAAATCAAGTTCATCCGCTTACTCCAGCGCATTTTGATCATTGGATTGAGTTATTTAACGCCAATATGGATACTTTTTTTGAAGGTCCCAAAGCTGAGGAAGCGAAGTTGAAAGCTAAAAATATTGCCTTAACTTGGATGTACAAATTAGAAATGGTTAATCATCCTAAACCTTAACATATGTCATATCAATTTCTCACACTAGAAAAACATGGAGCCATTTGGAAACTGAACCTAAATAGAGAATCAGTTTTTAATGCATTAAACGCTGGATTGATTCATGAAATACGGGATGTGGCGGAAAAGGCCCAAGTTTCAGATGACATGCGTGTTTTACTAATTACAGGTAATGGAAAAGCATTTTGTTCTGGTGCCGACTTAAAGGCGGGTTTGGTGGATCCGGATTTGGGAAATGTTTTACGAGAAACTTATAATCCCATGATCATGGCTTTGCGAAATTTAGAAAAGCCTATAATTGCTGCCGTAAATGGTCCAGCTGCTGGTGCGGGATGTAGTTTAGCATTGGCTTGCGATGTGATATTGGCTAAGGAAACGGCATATTTTTCAGAATTATTTATACAAATTGGCTTGACATTGGATGCTGGTAGTACAGCATTTTTGATGCAGACAGTTGGTTATCACAAAGCTTTTGAAATTGCTTCAAGTGGTAGAAAGGTAGGAGCGGAGGAAGCAAAATCATTAGGTTGGGTGATTGAGGTGATTTCAGAATCGGATTGGGAACATCGTGTACACGAAATTGCGCAAAAGTATGCTTCCATGCCTACGCGGGCCTTATCGTTGATGAAAATGGGCTTTCAGAAAGTAGCTCAGATGAATTTGGAGGAGGCATTGTCTGCAGAGGCAAATTGGCAGTCGGAGGCAGGTAGAACAGAGGATTTTGCAGAAGGCGTGATGGCATTTATTCAAAAAAGGAGTCCGAAGTTTAAGGGGAAGTGATTTTAGGTAAAAGGTAATAGGTAAAAGGTAATAGGTAAAAGGTAATAGGTAATAGGTAATAGGTAAAAGTATAAAGTAATTATGGGGGTTGTTGCATGAGAATTTAAATTTCGATTGATTAATTCTATTTATTTTTTTTGCTTTTGATATCTTTTTTGTACCTTTGCAGTCCCGAAAGGGGAAAATTGGTTGCGTAGCTCAATTGGATAGAGCATCTCACTACGGATGAGAAGGTTTGGGGTTCGAATCCCTACGCGATCACTAAAAAGTGAATTAAATGCCTGTAGATCAATGATTTATGGGCATTTTTGTTTGGTGGGTACAACATAACTACAACAAATCTGATGTTTTTTTGCTTGCTTTTGTTTGCTTTCAGTTAATCTTAGATCTAAGATTACGGCTATATATTTGTGTTAAAGCACGTATAATCCATCAGCAATATTTTACCTGTCTCCTAATTCTGTACTATTTCCGCTACTTTTAAACTAATATAGCATTAATCTTAAAACAAATCATTTTTAAAATATTCATCTAAAATTCTTTTATAAGGATCAAGTAAAATTCATTAGATTTATCGAATAGTGAATCGTTACCATATTTGAATTAGGATATTTGAAATCGATTTAATCTATTTACAGTTGTAATTCTGCAATCAATATGAAATACGCTCGCTAACTCTAATCCATTATGCTCACAACCAAAAATTATAAAATCAGTCCTGGGATAAATTGACTTTTTTTAAAAAAAAAGCGTATTATGACATTTGATTTCCCAACCCAATAAAAATTACTATTAAATCCAAAACATTACATTTTCAGTAGTCAATTAAAATTTTCCTAAAAACAAATCTGGATTATTTTGGAAGGTTGATTCATCTATATCCAAAGGGTATATTTGATCATTCTCCTGAAGGTTATTAACAATATCCTTCTTCCTTACAAATGTTACTTCAAGTAATTCAGGCAATACAATATCTAACATAATATGTGGTACAGGTAATTCAGTATTTGCATGGATATGTACAGATTGATGTGTTAAATTTATTTTTTTTAAAACATCTACAACTATGTTATATTTTGCGTTGTCTAAAAAGGGGGATAAATTATGAAATTCAAGAACAATTTGTGAAAATTGATTCAGTATATCACTTGAAACGGTATTAAAAACATCCCATTCACAATCTTCGATATCCATTTTCATTAACAAATTAGTTTCATCTTGATGTTTGTTTATAATTAATAGCTCTTCAATCGTTTTAAGATTAGGAGAAACTAAAGAACCTGTTAAACCAATTTTAAAAAAATTGAATTTTGGATTATTTGTAGGCAATTTATTGATAGTATGATCATACATGTAAATATCTTTACCAAGATTAGCAATAGCTTGGTCCCATGATGTGTCATTTGAAATACCAAAACTATAAGCAATTGAACTAGATTTAAAGAAATCATTATTAAGCATAACATAGCCGCCATCATTCTTCTTACCTACTCTAATTAGCTCAAAACCTAAGACTTTTTTTGGACTCAAGAGACTTTTCAACTCGTTTGCTTTCTTGTAAATAATAGATTCTTTAACGCTACTTTTTTCCTGCATTAATATTATTAACGCATTACTTATCAACAAAAGTTGTTTTCTATTTCTCTCTTGATTTAAAATAATTTTATCTGTTCCAATTATTTTTCTAACGTATTTAATAATTTGTTTTAACATTTTTTTTGTTTTTGGTTTTAAAATAATTGTCTTTAAAAGTTAAATAAGACAATAAAAGAACATCCCTAAGTTTTACCCGAAAATTTAAAGTAATAAATTGAATGTTTGATATATTTGATTCAATAATCTGATTTTCACTAATAACTGTTATTTCATCGAGAATAGATATATCTGAAATGTTTCACAAAGAATGAATCGGATATTTTAAAATAAAAGAATTAGGCTAATATAATCGACGATTAGAAAAAAAATCAACAAAACTCCATGTCACTTTTTGAGAAAGGTCTTTTTTGATTTGCTTAAACCCGCCTGCTTTACCCTCAAGTTCAAAACCTTATCATTTGCCAATTCATTTTAAGTCAATTAGATGATGAGCCAGTCTTCTGGTATTAAATTTTTGACTGCCTTGGCATTTAATTTATTATTTATATACCATTTTTTAGGTGCGATAACCAGTTTAAGTTCGTAAGTATTTAACCAAGCTCCCCACCAACTAAAAGTACTATTGGCAATGATATTATGCTTACATTGACTCATCAGGTACATATCTGCACTAGGATTGTTAGGGTTAATATCTACTATCTTAAAAATTTTCTCCTTAAAAACCTGTTTAGCCCATGTTATGTCATCTGAAAAAACATAGAAAAATGGATTTGGAAATTTTTCTTTAACTATTTCAATGGCTCTTAAATAGTAGTCTAAATCACAGACATTAAAAATTTCATAATTAGATTGAATGGATAGGTAATCCCCTCTTCTCACGTGAAGACTTATGGATGTTGATTTGGAGATTTCATTAGCAAGTTTTTTATTAGATTCATCCAAATCATACCCAAGTGTCAGGTCTTTTCGAATAATATCTTTTATAGGCTCAAAATAATATTCGGATTGCCAATACCCGTCATAATAGCAATTATTTCTAAAAGAGGGGATTATCTCAAATAGTTTTTCAACGGAAACCTTCTTACTTGTAAGTGGGATTTGTTGAATCAGTTTTCTTTCAATTCTTGACAAAAATTCATTATTAAATAACTTATAATTACGAATCTCTTCAAGGGAAGCAATTTCTAAATCTATTTTAAATTTTGTAAGGCCTAACTCGCGTGTTGTATAATTTTCGCCGTTGCTATGAAATTGCAAATCAAATTTCACCTTTGTATTAAACAGGATTGCTAAATATCTACCAAATGCATACTGAAATAATTGGTTTCCTAAACCACCGTTTAGTTTAATGATAATCATATTAATTTCTTATTTTATCAATTTTAAGGAGTAAAAAGTGTTGATAGTAAAGCATATAGTACAAACTTTTAAAAATAGTAACATTTTGCCTTTCGGTCGGCTCGAATTTTTTGGAGCTAAAAGAAAAAATAAAGTATTAGAAGTTAGCTAAAGATTATTTTTTGAACACTCTATGCAACAAAACTAACTCCATTAAGGCAGTCAATATAATTGCCTAACACCCGAAAATTAAAATAAGAAGGTAGTAATACAGCCTTTATGATTTTTTTGTTTTTCTTAGAAATTCATAGGTGTTTGGGTGTCTTTGTTCCAAAATGAGTGTAATATTTGTGATTCATAAGTTGATCATTATTCTCCACTCACTTTTTTCCAAAACTCCCTGATTAGCCAATATTTGGGGCCATAATTGACTAAAATTTCCTCATCTTTTTCTATTATTCGGTTTGCATATATTTTCATTGTTTCCGTTGCGAAATCAATTTTAATAACGGTATTTGGGTTTTTTGAGTGATTATAAATCGATCCAAATCCCAAGGCTATGTATTGTTCTTGACCATCTTTTTGACACAGATCACAATTACATGCTGTATTTAACCAAGCATAATTGACCAATACAGAATCCTGAATAATTTTGGATCTATAGCTAAGCTTTAACATTTTAGCTTCTTCGATTAATTCACCTTTTGCTATTTCGGTATTTGAAAAAATGCCATGTCCGTGAATCGATGATGTTTTTAAACCGATCTTTGTTGAGGGTCCAATGATCGATTCTGGAAGAATTACCTTCGGATTACATGTTTTTATTTGTTCCATTTTTAAATAATCATTTGTCTTTTAATAGCTAATTTTTTTTCACTCTGATTATGTACCGCTGTAATGTAGTTAAAATACCAATTGAATTAGAAATTTTTAGTGCTGTTTATCTCAGCAATTCTCATCCTTTATCCCTTACATTATAAATCACTTTTAATAGTCTCAATTCTCCAAACACCACCGCCACCTTTGCTTAAGTGAATGGTCATTTTTTCTTTAGCATCTCCTTTTTGGGATATCATTACATAATCTGAGGCATACTTATTACTATTCACACCGTCTGTTATTCCGTTTAGTTGATATCGTTTTAATCCTAGTTTGGAAAGATCAATACGAATGATTCTTTCTGTCCAATTGTTCATGGCCCCTAAATACCAAATGCCATCTTTTTGGCGGGCGGTAACGATGTATTCTCCGGGTTTTCCCTTCAGAACGATGGTTTCATCCCAAGTGGTAGGAATGTCTCCAATAAAATGCATCATTTCAGGTTCTTTGAATCCTTGTGATGGATTTCCTACAAAGTACTGCAATGGGCTGTCATAAATTACGTACATCGCTATCTGATGCGCACGTGTACCTTGTGACATGGGTCTTCCATCGATATTTCTGAATCCATTCTTGGCTGAATTGTCTAATAATCCTGGTTCATAATCCAAGGACCCTGAAAACATTCTGGTGAATGGAATGGTCAGATTATGATTGGGAGTAATGAAGGTACTCCATCCATTCCATTCAGAACCCATAACTCCCTCACGTGAAATGGCATTTGGATAGGTAATTTCAAATCCAGCTGGGGCAGGTGCTGAATGTATATTTATCATTAAATGGTATTTTGCACAAGCCTTTGCCATTTTCGCATAGAAATTCATGGCCTTTTGATCATTCCTGTTGATAAAGTCAATCATAATGATTTGGATGCCCTTGGAGGCGTATAAACTTAGCGTTTCCTCCAAATTTTCTTCTAATAAAACGGCATTAAACCATAGTCCGACCCCAATACCTTTTGTTTTGGCATATGAGACAATTGAATCTACATTTAGATCTTTATTTAACTTTTTTAGATTTCCATTTAAATACCATCCTTCATCTATCATGATGTATTCAAGTCCAAATTTCTTAGCGAAGTCAATGTAATATTGATAGGTCGCGGTGTTTTTCCCAGACTCGAAAGGCACATTAAAAAGATTGGTATTCACCAGCCATTCATCGGTAATCTGACCTGGTTTTATCCAAGACAAGTCGCCCTTGATTTCAGACGGACTTGCAAGTTTTAAGATGAGGTCCGAAGCGGGAATGCTTGCAGGGTTATCTGTTACTGCAATTACGCGCCATGGAAAATTTCTCTGGCCTTTGGTTTTTGCGATATATTTGGCGAATTGGGTAACAGATTTCAATTTGGAATAATTGATTGTATCATTCGGTATTTGTTCCTCTAGGGGATAAGGTGAAAAATGTGCATTGATGCTATTTTGTGATGACCTTTGTAAGATCATTCCCGGATAATCAATCACATCTGATTCAGCGATGACAAGGTATTTTTGATTTTGCGTTTGAATCAAAGCAGGTACAAAGTAAAAGGTGTTTTTAAGACTTTCTGAAATTTTACTGCTTCGGTATTGGGTTTCAAAATGGCTTTCAAATTTTTTGCCGACCTTAAAATAATCTCTGATTTTGTCTCTTTGAATAGCAAGATAATTTAAAAAAGAGGCGGCCTTTAGTTCTTGCTGATAAGGTGCATAATAAATTTTAGGATCTCCTTTCGGATTTACGTCAAATGTCTCGTTCAAAACTTTGAGTGAATGACTTGCTTTTCCGATCCAACGGTAGGACAAGCCTTCATCATACATACGAATTTCTAATGCAAGTGGTTGATCAAATTGAATTAAAAGGGCATTATATCGGTCTCTAAACGTTTTACGTTTGGATGCAATAACGGGAGAAAATAGAGTGTCTTTTTTAATTTTTTGAATTCCTCTTATGGTCAGATGGTCAAATTCTTCCCCTTCTAGAAGTAAGCCTATATTTGATTTTTCAATGATAACTGAATCCTTCCAGTCCAATGTATATTGTAGTGATGATTTATCGTTCTCTGTAAAAAGCTGAAATTTTATTTTTTTATTGGGAGAGGAAAGTTCTATTATCTTTTTGGAATTTACTTGTTGACACGATACGTTAAGCATCATTGCGGTAAAAAATGGCAGGATGATCACTAAGTAATATTTCATTTTGTATTTTTAAAAGGGAAATTTATGAATGATAAATAAATGAAATCATCTCTTTAGCATATTTGACATTTTCTTTCCAAGTGAATTTGAAATGGAAAACACTGAGTAAGATGTATAAATATTGCACAATCCGGAAATAAATAAAGTGTTTAGGGTCATGGTTTTTTAGAAAATGGTACCTACTTTGATGGCTGATCAATCGTTTATTATTTGAATTCAACTTACTACCACCCTCGATATGAATTATTTCAGTTCCTGTAAAGATTCGATTGCTTAATCCCATATTGGACATTTTTTTTTGCAAATCGACTTCTTCGTAATACATGAAATAATCCTTTGAAAAGCCTTTAAATTGATCAAAAGTGTCTTTTCGTAAAAACATATTGGCGCCAATTACATAATCAATTTGGAAGCTATCCTGTTCGAAATGATTTTGCCTCGTTGAAAGAAAGCCCCATCTTTCTAATGATTTTTTTAATAAGCTTTTAACTAATTGTTTAAACGAGTTTAGTGGAATGATTGAAATAATCATTTTCATTATTTCTGTTTTGCAAGTGGGGAAATCATCGCCAAGGCTATTCATGCGCCTGTCGATGTCCAATAACTTACAACCGACCACGCCTAGCTTCAATGGCTTTTCATTTGCTTGATAAAAATCAAACAGTTTTTTGATGGAATTTTCTATCAATAAGGTATCCGAGTTTAATAAAAAAATAAATTCTCCTTTCGCCGCTAAACAACCCAAATTATTGGCAAGTCCAAATCCAACATTGGTTGGAGAGTGGATATATCTAACTTTTGGGAAAAACGACTCTAGGTATTCAATGGAATGATCACTTGAAGCATTATCTACAACGATTATTTCAAAATCAAGGTCAGCGGTATATTCATAGATCGATTGAATGCAATGAAAGCTTAATAACTTGGTATTATAGTTGACAATGATGATAGAAACCTGCATTTGATATGATTAGATCAGATGTGAATTAAAAATTAAGAATCGTTTTTGATAATTTTTCCAACGATTCAGATTGTTTTTTGTTGATTATCTGATACCTCAGTAATGATTTTTCGCTAAGTTGTTCGTATTCAATTTCAACTCTTTTCAAGGCTTTAAATAAATCAACTTGATAAAAGGGTGAAAAGTAGATGGGCGCGTCTGATAAAATTTCAGGAATCGAACATACGTTTGAACATACAATCGGTTTCCCATATTTCATGGCCTCAATGGGAGGATAGCCAAATCCTTCAAATAGGGTTGGGAAAATCAAGCTGTACGAATTTTTTAAAGCATGATCTAAATCCGAAGATGACAAATAGGGCAATGTTAAATGATTTGGAAATTCTTTATTTTCGATGCCAATGGTTAAAAGATAAAAATGAGGATTTTCTTTGGCAAATTTTTCAAATACTGCCAGTGCGAATTTGGCATTTTTAAATATACGGTCAGCGGCCAAAATGATAAAATAATCAATTTTTGAGTCGATTATTTCTTTCAGTTGGGTATTACTTATGTTTGGGTCATGTACAATGATTTTTTCAGGACAATAGATCACCGAAATTGGGGACTTAATGTTGGGGTAAAAATAGTTCAGCGACGCTTTTGAATATTCCGAAACTGTGTATATTTCTACATTTTTATTGGCTGCAAATGTAAAAAGTTGTTCCATTTTCTTTTTATTCAAATACTTGAGGATAGCATTTAATTGGTCTCTCACAAATACTTTAAAAAGTTTAAATGCTGATTTTGAACGAAGTATATATTCGAACCCATAATGATGTATTTCGGTATTGGATAGGTCGAGAAAAAAAATGATCATCCTGCATTGTATGTCTGAAAATGGGTAATTTTCCAATCGTTGACCAATGCCAACAAAAAATACATCTATGTTATGTTGGGAAATTATTTGCCCAATACTTTTTTCACGAGATATATCGATGCACTTAAAATGTAATTCTTTTTCTAGGTAGTTTGGTGAAGTCCCATCATAAACAAACGGTATTTTTGAATCATAGAGAAAAATCAAATTCTGTCTATCCGGATCGTATTTTTCTAAGACACTTTTTAAAGTTTTATACGCGAATTCGGCTCCGCCGTTGATGAAACCTTGAATGGAAATTAAATCAAAAAGGATCGTGTATTTTTTCAATAAATGGGATGATTAATTTAAAACAATATAAAATTAGATTTTTTTAATTAAAATAGTGTTTTTTATTCCTTTGTTGTTCAATATACTTCCTTGCCTCCCTTTTGATTAATGAATCCAAAGGGAGGTTTTTTGTTTTAGATTGATATTTGATTTCATTGAATAAATCCTTGTCTGATCTAATTCTCGTTTCGGCAACTTCCATTCCTAACTCCTTGTTGACTCGACATACAAAAATGGTATCAATAGGTGAATTGGATAAACTCCATGCTGGGATTTTATGCGAGGATGAATACATGGTGCCTTTATTAATGCCTGAAAAAAACGTGAAAATTGTAGAAGGTTCAGTTATGATTTTAATTGTATCTAATCCAATTTCCTTACTCAAGGTTTGCTTGTGTACATGTTGAGGGAAAACAACATAATCTTCATTTCTGACATTAAAATCGGCATTTTTCGCATAAATTAACATTCCTGCTTGTTTGGAATACCATTGCCACCCCCAATGACCAATTGACCAAACTGTTGCGTTTTTGAGATGTATTTTTTGTGCATTTTTTCGATAAAAATCGGCAATAAGCCAATCTGAAATTCCGAGTAAGGTCGCCAATATGACTGTCGCCGCAATCACGTATTTATGTAGGATGCGTTTCGTGTAGTCAAAATGTTTGTGCCCCAGTAAGATGATGAAAGGAATAATTAATAAGGTGTGACGGGTGGCATTGAAAGGTGCTATAAGGATAAGAAATGCTGAAACGGATGTTACATAGATAAGAATCACAAACTCCTGTGATTTTAGGTATTCGTTTTTTTTTGCTAACCAAGAAGAGATCGATTGGAAGGTTAAAAGTCCAATTAAAATAAGTCCGTTTAGGATGAAAATGATGTTTAATAATCGATTAAAAATGGTCTCCTCTATTTGTTTGAAATAAACGAGTGGAATAGAAATAACCAAAAATAGACAGGCCAATAGCGTCAAGAGTCGAATTTCTTTTTTCGGGATTAGTGAGTAGATGAAAATAACCGTAAATGTGGTAATTGAACCTAATGTACCTAAAAATCCCACTGTTTTTGCT
The DNA here is from genome assembly GCF_054558485.1 of Aquirufa sp. ROCK2-A2. Taxonomy (NCBI): domain Bacteria; kingdom Pseudomonadati; phylum Bacteroidota; class Cytophagia; order Cytophagales; family Flectobacillaceae; genus Aquirufa; species Aquirufa sp. ROCK2-A2. The sequence goes on along the minus strand of NZ_JBPXKA010000002.1, from coordinate 19,629 downwards.
CTAAGGCTTACTAATATATTTATTTGGACCTCAGGCTTCGGTTTAGTAAGAATTTTGTAAATGTGTGTTTGTCCGAATTCAATATAATTCCAAAGAGACCAAAGCAGAAATAGGATTATTGGAATGATGAGTACGATACTTTTTTGGTAATTTTTCGTGATGAAAATCGTCCATAGTATGACAAAGAATAGGGGTATTAATGAATATTTTATGAATATTCCAAAGGAAAGTAAAATGGCAGAAATGATGTAATAGCTGAATTTGTCATGTTTCTGGCCTTTTAAAAGATAGTACATGATACCTAGCGATATGGCCAATATTGGAATATCTAACATGACATTTTGGTTAACCACGAAAGCAGGGCAAAACGCAAAAATGCTTAACATGGTCAAGGGAGATTTTACCTGTAAAAGTTGGCCTAATTGATAAAAATAGAATAGAGATAAAAAAGTGAAAACAGATAAAAATAAATGTAGTGATACTTCACTGTGTCCAAAAAGTAATTGGTAAAAATTAATCAGATAGAAAAAAAATGGCGGATTGTTCCCATTGAACATCAAGGTAGGTGAATCTTCCCAATTTATCCAACTAGACATTGGCTTCCAAGGATGCAATCTGATGTTTTCAGCCGCTTCTAAATGAAAAGCATCATCAATGTGGAATGCCTTGTTGATATTAAATGCCGTCAAAACAACCCATAAAATAATTAGGTAAACCATCGGTGATTTTGATGGATCATAAAATGTCCGATGATGATTCGACATGGAGAATAGAATTTTTGATTCATTCAAATATAATAGTTTCTGGGATAAAAATGCACCAATCGTTCCTGGTTTTCTTCTTCGTCTTTCGAATAGCTTACAAGAATCAAGCGTTTTTATGTAATGATTTCTTTTTTATTTGGGGGAACTTTAAGGGATGAAACTAAAGCTAAAAAAGGAAGGAGTTTTGTTGGAAAAAACCGCCTTAGGATTTGAAAATAGTGGTGTGTTGAATCCCGCAGTCATCCTAATCGGGAATGTCATTCACCTGTTTTATCGAGCCGTGAAAGAAGGAAATTTCTCCAGTATTGGATATGCTAAATTGTCTAATCCGACCCAAGTAACTTATCGATCAGATGTGCCTGTTTTGTTTTCTCAACATGATTATGAATCTCAAGGTTTAGAGGATCCTCGAATCTCGCAAATTGATGGATTGTATTATTTGAGTTATACAGCCTATGATGTTTTTAAGGCATCTGGTCAGTATTTAGCTTTACCTTATACTTTCACTCGATCAACAGATTATATTGATATACCTGATCTGGTAACTTTAAAGCCAATTTCTATGTTGACTATCCAAGCTGGACCTCAGTTTTCATTCTTGACGAAGCAAACAGATGTATTTAATAGTACAATATTGACGACCCAACAACAACAAGATTTTTCTAATGACAATTATCGAAAAAATTTGATGAGTCTTACGGCAGGTGTTGGAATTAATCTTGGTAAGGTGGTGCTAGATATTCGTGCTAATTATGATTTGCAGCAAAACAATGGGAATGGAACATCTACCACTCCACGCTACAAAAATGCCTGGTATTAAGCAACAATTGGATTTAGAATTTTATAATTATTTAAAGAAATACACAAATGGAAAATCGCCAATTGATTGCTAAAAAAATCCTTGTTTTTTTTAGTGTTATTTGTTCAGTCCTCCTGGTAGGGAGTGCCTGTTCAAGACCTACAACATTTCTAACGTCTTCCATTGTTCCTGCCGCCGAAGGAACCATACGTTTGAAGAAAGATAAAAATAAAAATTATGTAATAGATGTTAAATTCGTGAATTTAGCTGAAGTAGAACGCTTACAGCCACCGCGAAAAGCATATGTGGTTTGGATGGAAAATGAAGAAGGACGAGCGAAAAATTTAGGTCAAATTAATAGTTCGCACGAAATGATAACCAAAAAACTGAAGGCCTCTTTTGAAACGGTTTCTCCTTTTAAACCAACCAAAATTTTTGTCACAGCAGAGGATGAGTTAAATGTGAATTTTCCAAGTTCCATGATTGTGTTGGAATCGAAAATGATAAAGTAGATTTAGTGATTAGTTATTAGAGTTTTATGGTCGCGCTAAACTCTAATAACTAATAACTAAACACTTATAATGCGAATTAAGGGTTAAAAACTAAAATTCAGGATCTTTTCCAATAATTGTTGCTAAATCAAATTTAATTACATTTTTCCTGGCCAACAATGCAATTTTCTGGTTAATTCATTTTCTATGGTATTTCTTTTTTTGAAAAAAAAGAAACAAAAAAACTTATTAGTCGCAAGTTAATCCAAGACGAATCAGCAAGCTGATCGATTTTCACTACGCTTTCGGCTATTTTCTTTGACCCTGATGCACATCGCCCATGCGCATTGTCAAAGCTCCGCCTACCGCTTCGTTCAAATCTTTCGTCGGATTAACCGTAAGTTCAATTATAAGTCCTGAAAAGAATAAATAGTGTTAAATGAGCTCGGTTACTGAGCTTTCCGAAGTATCAAAGCCAAAAGCGGTAAAGGAAGAGATTGATAATTGGAAATTTCAACCCTTAATTCGCATTAATAACTAATAACTAATAACTAAACACTAATCACTAAATATTAGACTCCCAAATTCCAGCCTTCTCTGTATTGGCGTTTTACGAACTGGTTGGCTGCATCGAAATTGGTTACGCGCATATTGACGTTATCCCAAAGCAATTTGGTGTTGGATCCTGGATAGTGTGTTCCATTACCTGTTGGACGTGGGAATGGCATGTCCGCAACACGGATAGCTAAATTAGCCATTAATATAGCTTCTGTTAAAGGTCCAGCTAGATTAAATGGAGAACTTAATTGTTTTTTACCATAACCAGCGATGGCACCTTCCACCCATTGAGCATAGTGACCTTCTGCGCTACCTGGAACTCTTTCTAATTTACGTGCTACTTTTACTTCTTCATTTCTGCTTAAAGGAAGCAATCTTGGATTGGCGGCATATTCACTCGCCATCATTTTTCCTTTAGTGCCAATGAATAGAATACCTGAATTTCCATCTCCAAACATTTCATCAGGTCCTAATTCTTCTGGACGTTCTGGTTTGATACCACCATCCATCCAATGCATGGTAACAGGTCCTTGTGTGCGATCTGTTTTAGGGAAGGTTAACGTTGCATGACTAGAAGGAGGACAGCTGTCGGGGAAAACACCTCGTTTTCCAAATGCTGTAAATACGCTTCCTACACTCGCTTGAACATCGCTAGCATATTTTAAATTCAGTACTCGGAAAGGAGCTTCCATTAAATGACAACCTAAATCGCCAAGCGCACCTGTTCCATAATCCCACCATCCTCTCCAAGATCCTGGAATTAAATTATCCACATAATCTTTGTATGGAGCTGTACCTAACCACAAATCCCAATCTAATCCTTGTGGAACCGCTGGTTTTTCTTTTGACCATGGAATACCTTGTGGCCAAATGGGGCGATTGGTCCAAATTTGGACTGTATGTACATCTCCAATAATACCAGCATCATACCATTCTACTAATTGACGAACCCCGTCGCCAGATGAACCTTGATTACCCATTTGTGTTACCACTTTGTATTTTTCAGCAGCTGCAGTAAGCATTCTTGCTTCATAAATATCATGCGTCATGGGTTTTTGAACATACACGTGTTTACCCAATTGCATGGCAGCCATGGCTTGTATGGCGTGATTATGATCGGGGGTAGAAACAGAAACGGCATCAAAATTTTTGGACTCTTTTTCCATCATTTCGCGCCAATCTTTGTAATATTTTGCTTTTGGATAAGCTGCTACAGAATCTTTCGCTTGTCGATCATCTACATCACATAGGTAAGCAATCTCTGCCTTACCACTTTCGTAGAATTTTTTCAAATCCGATTTTCCTTTTCCTCCAACTCCAATTCCTGCGACCAATAATTTGTCGCTCGGAGCTGTAAATCCTTTGCCTCCCAATACATGGCGAGGAACGATCATAAATCCAGCGGATGCTAAACTAGCGGATTTGATAAAATCACGTCTGGAATTAGCTAGATTATTCTTTTTCATAGTTTTTGTTGCATTAAATAGGTAAAAAACAAATAAAGCTATAAAATATTTACTAAAATACAAGTAGGGGGTGTGGGGTATTTATGGGATAGTTAAAGGTATTGTATCTTGAAAATGAAAAAATAGGTTTATTTTTATTCAATTGGATATTTTACGCCTTGATTCGTACAATTAACATATGTCAATATGTTGTATAAAATTATTTAAAATAAATTTTAGGTCAAATACTTGCAATTTTACAAGTGTGACGAGGTATTATTGGGTCTTTGAGCCTATATTGCTTATCCATAAATTGTATTTTTCTATATTTAACTGCCTTTGCTTTTTTGATTTAACGGTATAATGGGCTGATTTTTAAGTATTTTTATTTTTTCTTATTTATTTTTTGGAAATTTTAGTAATTTTGTTCCGTTCACATTTAAATACAAAAAATCTGAATTATACCCTTTTATAAATAAACGTTTATATAACCATTAATACTAACTTTCGATGTTCCAATCAAAAAGTCAATCATCAACTAACTACTTCAAATTATTCTTCTTCTTATTATTGGTCGGAATTTCTTTTTCGTCATTTGCACAAACAGAAAATATTTATTTAGTATGGAATAATACTTCGACCAACTTGTCGAAATGTTATCAACAAAAGACTTTTAAAGTTTTAGTTCAAAATAAGTCGGGATCCACCATTCCCAATGCTACTATTTGGCCAACTTTCCCAACAGGTGTTTCCCTTGTAGCCGGAACCTTAGTTGACAAAACAGATTCTAACTCGGTTAATTTAAACTTATTGAGTGGAGCTTATACGAGTGGGGGAGTAACTTGGGATGGAACCAAGTTTACGATTAATAATGCTATACCCGATTTAGCAGTTGTTGAGATTACGTTTGATTTAAAATCTGATTGCAGCGCGGCAACGAGTAATTCTTCTTTCAATTCCTATTTGTTAAAATCCAATGGCGTTAATCAATTAACCAAATCCAATAATCTTACAGGAGTTTTAACTTATGGGGTTCAATCAGCCAACTATAGTTTACTAAGTCCGGTACTTTCTATTACCAATGTTAGTAATGCGTCTTTATCTAATTTGAATGTTGGAGACTCCTATATACAAGAAGTTACCATTGTTAATGGTGCCTTAGGAGAGGTGAAAAATATGACCGTGACAATTGATCATAATAATTCACCAAGTAACTTATTTAGTAATATAAGTGTGATCGATGAAAATAATGCTGTTGTCGGTACAGCTACATTACAATCTGGTAATAAAACGGTTAATGTTGTCTTAAATAATTCTTTGCAGCAAAATGGAGTAATTCGTTTACGCTATACCGTTACAGTTTTAAATTGTGCAAGTAATTCGAGGAATATCTCAGTCGCCTATGGTTGTCCAGAGGCAATATGTACTACAAGTAATTCAGTAACGTCTTTGAACTCGATAAATTCGGGTGTTCCTGTTTTAAAAATAACTACAACTGAAACACCATTTACGAGCACATGTGGTCTTATAAGTTCCACAGGTGCAGCTACCAGGCATATTAAAACTGTTTATGAAAATACGGGGACAAGTCCTATGAGATTGGCCAACCTGATTTTTGGTTTTTATGATTTCGGTGGAACTATTACGACAGTGAGTGGGAGTACGGAAAGTATAGTGGAGTCAAGTATTATGTTTACGCCTAATGGTGGCACACCTATTGCTGCAACAAATCTTTCTGTTTATGGAAGAAATTCTCAAATCCAAAATGTTGGTCATTGTAATTATAACAAGCCAACATCCTATCAAATGTTATTCCCATCTGGTTATGTATTGCAACCTGGTGAGAAAATAACGATTGAATATGGTTTAACCCAATGTGATAATTCTGGAGTTGTAGATGGAACAGCAACAGGTGTACTTCAAGATATATCACAAGTTTATATAGGAAATAGTTATTATGCTGCGGGAAATTTAGGGGCTTTAGGCGGATTTTATAATCAATGTGGTACCTATTCAGCTACTTCCCAAAATGCAGGTGCCCTGTATGGTTATCATATGTTATCGACATATGTGAAGTCAACTGATACTCCTCCGCAAGTAGTTGGGGCAAGCACATTTCCTTTAGAATTCAACGTAGATTTAGCTGCAAGGAATACTAATCCATATGGTGGGGTATTGAATATTCAGAATTTATCACTCTCCAAGGTACTTTATCAAGCAGAAATAGAGGTTCCGAATGGAGTAACCTATAATGCTGGAAGTATTAATGTATCGAGTGGCAGTACCATTGCATCAGGTTATCCTGTATTTTCAGGAAACAAGCTGACCATTAGATTTTCAAATACTAATGATAATATATATCCAACCATTCGAGCTTCGTTTAGTTCCGATGGAGTAAATGCTTGTGGGAAATTGCCTATTACCTATCGTGCCATTGCGATTTGGGACAATAGTTGTGCTAATCCATTGATTTCAAGGACTATTAAAATGGATTCTATCGATTTTGTCTGTCCGATTTCATGTCCTTCTATTGGGGTCATTTCTTCTGAAAATAGTAGAATTACGTTAGGATTAGTAGATAATAATGATGATGGATTTCCGGATGCATCTGGAACTTTAAATACAAATAAAATTTATTTGAATTATATTCGAATGAATGATATATATCGATCTACTACTAAATATAAATTATACACCAACGCCAACTATATTCAAACGGATCAGCGTTTTATTTTAAGTTCAGCTTTATTGGCTAAAAATCCGAATGTGAATCTAAGTCCTGAGGGCAATCCGACCATCACAATTACACGTTCGGGAATGAGCGTTTCATTTACGGGTACAATTGTAAGAATTTCACCTTCTAAAAATGACTTTATCATTAAATGGGATAATGCATTACCTATTACAATGGGTACCTACCAAACGAATGATGAAATTTCGGTAAGCCAAGACTATAAATTAAATTCAGAAATTTTTTATAATACTTCAGGTACAGAAACTCCATTTATTTCAGCAACATTTAGTTCTACTACTTATATAGCTTCTAGTCCGACAACAGCCGATAATAATTGGACTTATGGTGGAGGATTGAAAACCTCATGCTTGTCTGTTAAATCAGGTGTACAATTGGTCACGAGTTTACGACCATATAACAATACATTTTTTCAAAATACCAGTTCAATCTGTGATTTCGTTGAATTTGCCTCTGTTCTTGGTTATTCTGGTACTACCTTTTCTTTTCCATATGAATATCGCAATACAGCTGAATTAGACGAGTTGAAATTTACTCTTTCAAGTGGATTTACCTACAATTCAACTTTTGCGTTATATCTTGCCATAAGTGCTTATTCAGGAAATCCGATTGAATCATTTAAAACAGTAAGTGGCAATGTAGTCACTTACAATATAAAATCTTTACGGAATTCTTTGTCTAATTCAACAGATATTCGGAAATATCCGCAAGAAAATAAGACAACCTTTATTTCTATAAAGGCTTATCCTACATCTTATTGTGAATCAGTGGCAAATTTGAAAATTGTCAATGATATGAAATACAGGAGAACCTACAATTATTCTCCGGAAAATGAGGTTGAAGTTAATATTCCTATTACTTCTACGTTTAATTCACCAGGAGTACTTGCAAATGGAACGCCATTAACTGCTATATCTCAAACCCCTAATCAAGGAAAAGGATCTTTTGGATTCAAATTGACTAATCCAAGTACTTCCAAATCGATTTCTAATTTATGGTTTTATTTGAAACAACAAGGTTCAAATACTAATATTAGTAACGTAAAAGTTGGTGGAGTGCCAGTTTCTCCTAATTCAAACGGATTTTATCAACTTTCCAATCTTACGGCCAATTCGTCTGTTGATGTTACCTTAGATTTGGCATTGGGTGTACAATGTACTTCTGATAGTATAAAAGTTTACTACGGCAATGAATGTCCTTCTGGGGCAATTCCAACTTCATTTAGTGGCATAAAATGTAGTAAACATTTAACCTTTACGATAAATCCAGCAGTTGCATCGTTAGATGCTGAGCTTTTACCTTTCAATGAAGGATCTTCATATACATTTTGTTCTCCTTTTACTGTTGAATTTCAATTAATTAGCTCTTCTTTGGGAAATGTTCAAGACTTAAAAGCTCAAATTGCCTTACCTCCAGGATTGGTTTATGTGCCCAATAGCGTGAAAGTGAAATATCCTGCTAATGCTAGTTTCACCTCGGTTTCTTATAATCCTATCATCTCTAATTCTGGAAAACAATTAGACTTTAATATAACTACGCCTAGCGTTAGCGGAAGTGGAATTTTATCTCAAGTAACTATTCCTGGGACAGCTGATTTTACGCAAAATAAAATAGTTGTACAATATCAAGTAACTACAGAATGTGGTGCTGATGAAGGCTATTCTATCAAACATACTTTTACCGGAACAAAAGTATGCGGTTCTCCCTTGGAGACCATCGTCAAACAATCTGCTCCAATTTCCTTTTCGGACATTGTGAATTTTGGGTATTCGATGGATTTTACACGGACAAAAAATGCGACCATCAATAATTGTACGGATGGAAGTACCTATCACATCAGTATGAAAAATGTGGGTCCAAGTGCCACACCGAATGATAATCAAATCAATTTTGTCATACCTTCTACGGTTAAATTCGCCTATTATAACCCAAATACTGCAGGAAATAGAAATGCTTCCTTGGATCAACCTAGTTTGGAAGTAAATGACGATGGAACAACCACACTTGTTTGGAATTTACCAGCAGGCGTTGCTCAAGGGGATTCGATTGTTATGAATATCAAACTTCAACCAGTGGAAGATTTAGGATTTTATCCTCCTTTATCGGCTGTGTTGTTTGTAGGAAAAAATATTGGAATGACTTGCAATGGTACTTCTTGTGATGCATTTAAAATGAACGATTATAAGAGTATCGTTTTATTTACACAGGAAAAACCAACAGTTCCTACGGTATTAATTACTCAGCCTAATTGTACGACAAGTACAGGTTCCATTACAGTGGATTCACCCTTAGGAACGGGTTACACCTATAGTTTGGACAACGGAGTTTATTCTTCTAACACTACTTTCTCGAATTTAGCAGCCGGTAATTATGTTGTTCATGTTCAAAACGCTACACAGTGTTTCAATGAAAGGACTATTACCATTAATCCACAACCAGATCTAGCTGTTGTTCCAACCATTACTACGGTTCAACCCACTTGTTCAATGGCTACGGCACTAATTACAGTGAATACCCCATTAGCTTCTGAGGGTTATGAATTTAGCATTGACGGGGGACCATATTCATCTAACAATCAATTTAATGTTACAGCCAATACATCAGCACATATCATATCGGCGATAAGGACCACTAGTTATTGTGAACAATCGGTTAATTCACCAACTATTATAGCTCAACCTATTACACCAGCTCAACCTGGTACGATGACGGGATTAAATCAAGTAGTTCCCGGAACAACACAAACATATTCGGTGAGACCAGTTACGAATGCGGTTTCTTACCAATGGACATTACCTGTTAGTTGGACTCCAACAACCGTTTTAACCGGTGAATCAGTGACAGCTACAGTTGGAGCCAACGGAGGACATGTTTCTGTCAGTGCAATTTCAAGTGCAGGTTGCCCAAGTACCTTGCGTTCAGAAGCTATTACCACTGGTTGTCGAGCAGGAGAGGATGCGCCTGCTATTGCTGGAGCCTCCACTACTTATACTATTTATTGTGGCGCTACGTTTAATTTAACTAATTTACAAGCAACGAATATACCTGTAAATTGCAGCGATTGTATCTTGACATTCCATACGGATTCAGTTGCCACTGGAAGCAATAAATTAAGTGGAACAGCTCTAACAGCTGCTAATGTTGGTACGTATCGAGCAGCTTGGTATGATCCTCAGAATGATTGTTATTCCAATTTGACCGCCAATGTTGTTGTCCAAAATATCTATCCGCCTAAACCAACATTTATTAAAACGAATCCTACTTGTACAGAAGCGAAGGGTTCTATTCAAATTACAGCTCCTTTACCTGTCGCTGGAGTTTCAGCCTATACCTACAGTATCAATGGTGGTGCCTACCAACAATCACCCAACTTTACGAACCTAAATTCAGGTTTTTATTCGATCAATGTCAAAGATAATAATTGTGTCACCGATTCAACAGGTATAGAAATCATACCACAACCTGTGAGTTCTTTACCAATTGGTAAAACGTTACAGATTTATACAGGTAGCAAAACGTTAGCTGTTGTTGATATTGCGGGAACATCCATCAAATGGTACGATAGTCAAAATAATGGAACAGAGTTGCCATTGACGACCAATTTAGCAGATGATGCCACGTATTATGCGACTCAATTTACCAATGGTTGTGAAAGTGGACGCTTACCTGTCCGAGTAAAACGTATTTCGGATGATACACAAACTTTGTGTTTAAACAGCACGATTTCGAGCTTAGTTACTACTCCAACCGCTGGGGAACATGCACGCTGGTACACTAGTATGAACTCAGTTGATCAGTTAGCATCTAGTGAGGTTTTAAGTACAGGCACGTATTATGTGGAGCAAAATGTTTCTGCGTCAGCGACTGTTTCCACATTGGCTGGATCCCTGGTAGCCCCGGCAGAAACGTTAGATGGAACAGGGACTTCTGCCAAATTTTATTATCCATCTGGCGTTGATACCGATTCTGAGGGAAATGTCTATGTCGGAGAATACGGATTAAATGGAGGTTTTATTCGAAAAATATCACCTTTGGGAGTTGTAACAACCATCGCAGGGACAGGCGTAAGTGGGACGACAGATGGACCTGTATCTTCAGCTACATTTGTAGCACCATATGCTATTACACTAAATAACTCTGGGGAGATTTTTGTTGCAGACGAAAATAAAATCCGGAAAATCAGTGGCGGAGTAGTTAGCACCATTGCAGGTAGTGGACTTGCAGCAGATACTCCTGGCATGGGCACAGCAGCTGGATTTTCCACTCCAAATGGAATGACTTTTGGACCCGATGGTTTGTTATATTTTTCAGATCCTGTTGCTAACAAGATTAAACGTATCTTAAGTACTGGTGAGGTTGCTGATTTCGCTGGATCTGGAAATTTAGATTTTATAGATGGAAATCTCAGCACAGCAGCTTTTAATGTTCCAACGGGATTGAAATTTGATTCTCAGGGTAATTTGATTATCCTGGATCAAGGTAATTATGCCATTCGAAAAATTACTCCAAGCGGTGATGTTTCTACTTTAGCAGGGAATGGATTATTTAGTTACAGTGTGGAGAATGGTAATGGAAGTAATGTGACTTTTGGTAATCTTTGGGGTTTGACCATTGATTCGAAAGATAATATCTATGTAACCCAGACCTATGATTATGCTGGATATGTTCGAAAAGTATCCCCCAATGGTGATGTGACTTTATTTGCTGGAAATGGTTCCAGTATTTTTAAAGACACATTGGCATTGGAGTCAAGTATGAGTCCATATTATATCGCAATTGATAAAAACGATAATTTATATTTTCCAAGTAATGGGAATTTAATTCGTAAAATCACTGTGGCTTCTACTAATCGTGTACCGGTGAATGTGATTGTTCCGATCATGGGCACGCCGACAGCTACTTTGGTACAACCTAATTGTACGACAGCATTAGGTAAAATCACGATCGATTCACCTGTTGCCAATGATTATCTGTACAGCATCAATGGAGGTACTAATTACCAATTAAGCAATGTTTTCGAAAATGTAAGTCCAGGAAACTATCAAGTGTTGGTTAAAAATGCACTTGCTTGTCTGAGTGATACATTACTGGTGACGATCAATCCACAGCCTAATATTCCTTTACCACCTAGTGCAAATAAAATACAAATATATACAGGGACTAAAACAGTTTCTAATTTAGTTGCTTTAGGTAATAATATTCAGTGGTATGATGCCATTACTGGAGGTAATTTGATTTCTTTGACAGACACATTAGTAGATGATGTCACTTATTATGCTTCCCAGACCAATGGCTGTGAAAGTTTGAGAAAGGCAGTTACTGTTAACCGTATTTCGGATGATACACAAACACTTTGTGAAAATAAAGCAATATCGAATTTATTGACTACACCGTCAAGTGGTCATCAGACCGTTTGGTATGCAGATAGCGCAAGAACAATTAAATTGACTGATACAACCTTATTGACAAATGGGACGTATTATGTTGAGCAAATCGTTTCTGGAAGTGCACAAGTTACCACCTTAGCTGGTTCTCCATCAGGAATATCATCAGGTTCCGTGGATGGAGTTGGAGCCAATGCAAAGTATAGTTTTCCTTTTGATCTCATTACTGATTCGAATGGAAATGTGTATTCAACAGACTCTGGTACACATACCATTCGTAAAACTACTCCGAGTGGCGTTGTAACCACGATAGCGGGAGTTGCTGGTTCAATGGGATATGTAGATGGTTCAGCAGCTTCAGCTAAATTTAGAATACCAACTGGAATTATAGTTGATCCTGCCGGTGATTTATTGGTTTGCGATTTATTGAATAACAGAATTAGGAAAATTAGTCAAGCAGGTATTGTTTCGACATTCGCAGGAGACGGAACAATTAATGTGTTGGCAAATCCTACAGCACTAGCCTACGGGCCAGATGGATATCTGTACGTAGCATGTAAAGGAGATAATAAAATTAAAAAGATTAGTTCTTCTGGTATGGTATATCCTTTCGCTGGAACGGGTTCTTTTGGTTTTACTAATGGTTCAGTTGATTCAGCAACCTTTAAATCTCCAGAAGGATTGGCTTTTGATACTTGGGGGAATTTGTTTGTAGCAGATAATAGTAATTTTGTTATTCGAAAAATTACTCCAGATGGACAAGTGAGTACGTTTGCTGGTTCTGGTGATTTCGGATATATAAACGGCACTGGTACAAACGCTTCATTTGACTATTTAAACGGGTTAAGTATAGATTCTAGGAATAATTTATATCTTATTGGTGCTAACTATCCAGTTGTTCGAAAAATTGATCCCGATGCTGTTGTAAGTACTTTTGCAGGTACAGGTGCAGGCTATTTAGATGGCGAGTTGTTATTATCTAAATTTAAGGGTTCGTATCGGTCTACATTTGATAAAAATGATAATTTATACATTGCAGAAAATGACGGTCATCGAATTCGTAAAATTTCAGCTCCAATAGTTAGTAATCTTGTAGCTGTAAATGTAGTAATTAATACCATCTCAACACCTACATTCTCTATAACACAACCTACATGCACAGATTCAACTGGAAGTATTGAAATAACGTATCCGATCGGTTCAGAATATACTTATCGTTTAGTACATACTGAAAATAATACCGATGTATATACTCCATATCAATCTTCGCCTATTTTCGCTAATTTAGTTCCGAGGTCTTATAATTATGAAATTACGAACCAAAATGGCTGTACGGCATGGGGGCCTGGTCCGACTATTTACCCGGCACCTTTTACACCTGCCCAACCAACAATCTCTGGTGATACATTATCGAGTTACTGCGTGGGTCAAAGTGCTACATTGATTAGCAGTGTTGCGACGGGTAATCAATGGTACAAAGATGGTGTGGCTATTTCGGGAGCAAACAATGACACCTTGGTGGTTAATTCTTCTGGATATTATCAAACGCAAGTGACCAATGCAGAAGGTTGCCAAAGTGTGCTAAGTGATTCCTTGAATATTCATTTCAATGCGCTTCCAACAGTGGCTATTTTGGCCAATAATAGCTTAACTAATTTATTAACTGTTTGTCGAGTAAATTCAGATGGTACTTTCGGACAAGGCGCCTTTGCTGCGGAAGTAAAAATGGGTTCTGTGGTTCAAAATTCAGCCAATTATGATTTTGAATGGTCGCGAAATAATCAAGTGATTAACGGATCGAATAGTTCGAGTTGGTTGTCGGGTGTATTGGGTACTTACCAAGTAAAAATAACGGATAAGATAACAGCTTGTAGTGCCGTTTCGGATACGGTGAGATTAGTTAATTTCGCTACTCCTGATTTTAGCATAGCCAGTAATCAAGTAAGTGAATTCAATTATGTTTGCGCTGGTAAGCCAGTAGTTCTCCGTGCTGTTTCAACTGAATCGAATTTGGAATACCGTTGGAAGGATTATTTTTATGGTGGAAACGGCGTAAGTCCATTTGTTTCTAATGCCGGCGTGATTGGGGCATCAGATTCATTGGTACATAATCAAGCATACTTACACAATACAACCCTTTCGGTAGGAGATGCTCCATTTGTTACGGCTGCCAATGCAGGTATTTACGCATATGCACAATACTATTTAGAAGTGAAGGATGTTCACGGTTGTATCGATAATAATCGAGTATTCCGATTCTATGAAGCATTACCAGTTGCTAAGCCTACGATTTCGGGCGATACCTTAGCTACTTACTGCGCCGATCAAAATATTACATTGATTAGTTCGCAAACAAGTGGAAATCAATGGTACAACAATCAAGTCTTGATCAATGGTGCAACCAATGATAGCTTGCAAGTGAGTGCATCGGGATCTTATCAAGTTAAATACACGAATGATTTAGGCTGCGAAAGTGATTTAAGCACCGCCAGAAATATTACCATTAACAGCTTGCCTTCTAAGCCAGTAATTAGTGGAAATACGAATTCGAATTATTGCGAAGGAACATCAGTTGTGATAACTAGCAGTTCAGCGACAGGCAATCAATGGTATAAGAATGGAGTATTAATTCCAGGTGCTGTGAATGCAGATTATACGGTTACGCAAACAGGAGTTTATTCTGTTAATGTCACCAGTTCGAATGGCTGCATCAGCGCAACAAGTGATTCGGTTTCTATTGCAATTCATGCATTGCCACTTGCTCAAATTGAACAAGGTTTGGAATTAGCTTTTAGTAATTGTACCAATACACCGATTAACTTGAAAGCCAAGGATCAAGTTGACTCGGGTGGATCGATGAGCTATCAATGGTATTTTAGAAATACATTATCCGCATCAGATTCCTTATTGTCAACCACTAGTCAAATTCATAGTGCGAATGTGGCAGGATACTACCGAGTAAAAGTGACAAGGGATGGATGTTCTGAATTATCTAGTGTAACTAGAATTTATGATCCACCGGTATTGAATACGACATCAACCGCTGTATGTTCAGGAGATTCTGTTACGATTAGTGCTGTCAATAGCGGTATTCCAAATCCATTGTATAAATGGTTTAGGAATAATAATGAAATAGTTGGCCAAACAGATGCGGTATTAAAAGCTTATGAATCAGGTACATACTATGTTCAAGTTTCTAGCTCAAGCTCAAATGTACAAGCCACTTCTTGTCCTGTTTTAATTACGGTAAATGCATTGCCAAGTATTGCTATAACAGGAAATCCTAGCAATTTGAAAGTTTGCTCGGGCGAATCTGTCACATTAACTGCTCTTGCCACGGGATCTAGTAACTATGCATATCGATGGATAAAAGACGGAAATGTATTGTCACATACCTCAGTTGATTATTCTGTGAATGTGGCAGGTGATTACCAAGTAGAAGTAATAGATAACAATGGTTGTGTAAATACAAGTGTGATTTCAAGTGTGGAGATATTGGATTTACCTAATCCACCAACTGCGATTGTTTCAGTGCCAACTACTTGTGCATTGGCCACAGGAACGATTCAAGTAACAGCACCATTGGGAGCAGGTTATGAATATAGCTTGGATGGTGGAGCCTTCCAAACAGCAGTAACCTTTAGTGCTGTGGGAGTGGGTGTTCATACCCTTCAAGTAAAAAATGCAGATGGATGTGTTAGTTTGGCATCCAGTGGAATAGAGATTGTTGCCAATGCTGGAGCTCCAGCTATTCCAGTAGCAAGTGTAACCGAGCAACCTACTTGTTTGGTTTCGGTAGGGAAGATCGTTGTTTCTTCTCCGATCGGAAGTGGATTAACATACAGCATCGACAGTACCCAATATCAAAGTGGATTAACTTTCTCAGGCTTATCTGCAGGTACCTATACTTTACGAGTTAAAAATGTAGATGGATGTATCAGCTCTTCCACGAGTCAGTTGACGGTAGTAGCAAATGCGGGTATTCCAGCGACACCAGTAGCGAGCGTAACGGTTCAACCTACTTGCGCAGATTCGACAGCCACGATTCAGTTCTCAGCTCCATTGGGATCTAATTATAGCTATAGCATTGATTCGACGAATTATCAATCGGCAGTTACTTTTAACAACGTAAATCCAGGTAGCTACACCCTACGAGTAAAAACCACGGATGGATGTATCTGTGCTTCCACAAGTCAGTTGACGGTAGTGGCAAATTCGGGTATTCCAGCGACACCTGTAGCGAGCGTAACTGTTCAACCTACTTGCGCAGATTCGACCGCCACGATTCAGTTCTCAGCTCCATTGGGATCTAATTATAGCTACGGCATTGATTCAACGAATTATCAATCGGCAGTTACTTTTAACAACGTAAATCCAGGTAGCTACACGCTACGAGTAAAAACCACGGATGGATGTATCAGCGCTTCCACGAGTCAGTTGACGGTAGTAGCAAATGCGGGTATTCCAGCGATACCAGTAGCGACATTGGATTCTTTAATCAATAATTGCAATGTAAGTACGGTTGATTTAACTCAGGCTGAGCCATCTTCGCAAAGTGGAATTAGCTATGAGTGGTGGACGGGAACAAACTCAACACGAGTGAGTCAGATTACGAATCCAAGCACCTATGCGAGCACATCAAACGTGTATTTATGGTCTAAAACCACGGATGGATGTTATAGTGAAAAGGCGGATTCCCTACAAGTACACATGGTTACATGTTGTGCGGATTCAGCGGGTGTATTATCAGCGACGGTTGATTATCTTGATTCGCAGTATGAACCAGCTATAATTGATTATGTACAACATACGGGTTATAGCCCTGGCAGTGTCGTAAATTACGTATTGGTTGATCAAGCGGATGGAAAAATAAAAGCGATCAATTCGAATGCTCCATATTTTACATCTGTGGGATCAGGATATTATCGCATTCATGCTTTGGTGACTCGTCCAGAAGCTACCTTAACAGGACTAAGTGAAGGAAATAGTTTGGCGAATGTTCTTCCAAACTGTTCGAATATGCCATTCTATGAGGTAATTATATTTACACCTTGTGATAATAATCCAATATGGAGCATGCCAATTCCTGCAGCCTTGCCATCAGGTAAGTCTCAGAAATTTGTATTAACCGATGCATTTGATTCGTATAAGATTGTGGCTATTAGCGATACGAATAGCTTTAATTCGATCGAATCTTATTCGAGTTTTGAAATTATACAAGTTCAGTATAGTGGAACAATCAATAATTTGGCTGTTGGTAATTTATTAGCAGATGTAACTGCTACAGACATAGATTTTACGGCGAGTAAGTTTTTCGATTATTGTGAGCCAGTGGTATTGCAGATTGACGGAGAAGTCTTTAATGATTTGAATAACAACGGTAACCTAGATTTCTCTAATGAAAGTACGTCAGGTTTACCTTATGAGAACAATGATCTATTTGTGAAATTATTGGATTCACAAAATAATGTTATGGCAGTAAGCCCAGTGGTGAATCATTATTTCAATATGGTGCCAAGTTTTGCAGATGGAATCTACCGATTGGTATTGGATAATAATTCAAACACTTCCGATACTACTTTAACCGTATATCCATATTGGGTAGCGAGTCCTAAGGTATTTGAGGTTCAAGGTGGAGTTGTCATTACACCTAATTTCTTTTTGGGTGGTGCGACATCAACATTTTATGGCATGCATTCTACCTTACCTGCGCCACTACCAGGCATAGCAGGAGATAGTATTAGCTACTGCGTTGGAGCAGCATCTGCGCCACTTCAGGCAGAAGCGGTAAGCGGAGCGACATTGAATTGGTACAGCGATGCAACGGGCGGAACAGCCAGTAGCGTGGCTCCAAGTCCATCGACAGATAGTTCAGGAACCTTCCATTATTACGTGAGTCAGACGTTGGGGAACATGGAAAGTGCAAGAACAGCCTTTACGGTGATTGTTCATGCAAGTCCAGCAGCTCCAGTAGCAAGTGTAACTCTTCAACCTACTTGCGCAGATTCGACCGCCACGATTCAAGTAACGGCTCCATTGGGATCTAATTATAGCTACAGCATTGATTCAACGAATTATCAATCGGCAGTTACTTTTAACAACGTAAATCCAGGTAGCTACACGCTACGAGTTAAAAATGTAGATGGATGTATCAGCTCTTCCACGAGTCAGTTGACGGTAGTAGCAAATGCGGGTATTCCAGCGACACCTGTAGCGACATTGGATTCTTTAATCAATAATTGCAATGTAAGTACGGTTGATTTAACTCAGGCTGAGCCATCTTCGCAAAGTGGAATTAGCTATGAGTGGTGGACGGGAACAAACTCAACACGAGTGAGTCAGATTACGAACCCAAGCACTTATGCAAGCACATCAAACGTGTATTTATGGTCTAAAACCACGGATGGATGTTATAGTGAAAAGGCGGATTCCCTACAAGTACACATGGTTACATGTTGTGTGGAATCAGCGGGTCAGTTAATAACCTCTTCACCTATGGTAGGTTTCAATTATGAACCAGCGACGGTTGATTATCTATCTCATATTGGTTATACTGCAGGTAGCCAAGTTCATTATGTGTTGGTTAACCAAGCAGATGGAAAGATTAAAGCCATCAATGATTCTATACCTAATTTTGAAAATATTGGATCTGGTGAATATAGAATCCACGCATTGGTGTATCGTCCTGAGGTTGTTATAACGGGATTGAACGTAGGTAGTTCTTTATCTGAGCTTAGTCCAAATTGTTCCAATACACCAAATTATAGATTTGTAGTATTCAATTACTGTGATTTTAATAGTACGTGGTCGATGGATAATGCAGCAGCATTACCTAATGGAAAATCTGAGAAATATGTATTAACCGATGGGTTTGATGATCATAAAATTGTCTCGATTAGTAATACCAATTCATTTAATTCAGTAAAATCGTACTCGAGTTATGAAATTGTACAATTACAATACAGCGGAACAATTAATAATTTGGTTGTTGGGGAATATTTGGGTAATGTAACAGCAACTGACTTAGATAAATATTCAAGTAAATTCTATAGTCATTGCGAACCAGTCGTATTGCAATGGGATGGGTATATTTTTAACGATCATAATAACAATGGTAAAGAGAATTTCCCAATAGATGATCAAGCTGGTCTTCCAAATACAGATGCGATGTTTGTTAAGGTATTGGATTCATTGAATCATGTGATTTATGTCAGTCCAATAAGCTATCAAAACTTTAGTATTTCAAAAGCATTTGAAGATGGAACCTATAGATTAGTTTTAGATGACAATTCTGATACGACTGATTATACACCTTGGTGTCCTGCTTATTGGGAGTCAGCTCCTAAAAAGGCTGTTATTCAAAGTGGTTTAGTGATTAATACCGACTTTTTCTCTAATTCATATTTAGTTCCTTTAGGCATGCATTCTACCTTGCC